>NZ_JBKQXO010000015.1:0-82210 GCF_046762885.1 Yoonia sp. SDW83-1 | reverse complement strand
CCTGCCGAGCGTCGAATGGCTGCTTGGGGATCGCGGCTATGATACAGATTGGTTCAGAGAATACTTGCAAGACAGGGGTACTCGGATATGTGTCCGGACGCCGTGATCTTATGCACCGTATTCCGCGAGAGCGCGTCGCTGTAGTTGCTCGTCCGCATGCCCGCCTCCTCCCGTCCGCAGGTCACGCCAAAGAAGAAGCGCAATAAGACGATCCTGACGTTGAAAATACTGGTCGATACTCCAATATCTGTCATGTGCAACTGGTAGGCGCGTAGCTTGGCCGGCGTCGCCGTATCGGGTGAGCGCCCGATGAAATCAGCAAAATACCTGACGCTCTGATATGGCCTTGCCGGGTCTTCGCACCCATCAAACGAATGCGCATATCTTTGATCATCCGTCCCCGCAGTGGCGTTGTTTTATCCTCTTTCATGAAACTCTCCCGTCAGCAGATTGAGAAAACCCAATCATCAGACAGGTCAATAAGAGCGCAAAATACGCAACTTCAGGATCAGCTCAATACTTCAGCCACAAGCGCCATTGCTGCGGCAGCGGCTTCGTCCTTCCGCCCAGAATCCAACGTTATCTGGCGTTCAACAAGAGGCTAACAGTCAGGTCCCAGGTCAGCCCTGTGACCCGTGTTCAGCAAGCACCTGCTCTGCCGCCGCGCAAAGCCGTAGCAGCCCCGCCTCACCTCCTGCCGGGGCGTTGAACATGATCCCGCATGATGGCACGCCGGTGGGCAGCGTGATTGCACAGGTCCCCATCAGGTTCGCGACCCGTGTATTGCGCAGCGCCAGTAGGTTTTCGGTTTTGTAATAGGCGTCTTCGGCCAGCAGCCGGTCGGCATTGGGAGGCAGGATGGGCGCCGTTGGCATGATCACCGCATCAAAACCCGTCGTCGCAGCCGCATATTGTTTGCGGATGTCATGGACGAGGTTCCATCCGGCCACGTAGTCCGCCGCCCGCACATCCCGCCCGCCCCGCACCCGTTCGAGGATTTGCGGGAACATCTTTTCCGGATGCGCCTCAACCCGATCCCGCCACCAGCCATAGCTGTCACCGGCGAAAAGCGCCCCGGCCACGTCAAAGGCCTGTGTCAGCGCCGGAAATGCCCGTCGGCTGACGGTGGCGCCGGCGTCCTGCAATTCCGCAACAGCCTTGTCGAACGCGGCCTTGGGTTCATGCCTCACATCATCAGAGACGATGGTTTCGAGTAGCATCAGGCGCGCGCCGGACAGCGTGTGCCCGGCCAGATCGGCGGCTTTCGTGCCTTCCAAGGCAGCCAGCAGCAGGTTCGCATCCTCGACGGACCGGCAAAGCGGGCCGATGGTGTCGAAGGTCAGACAAAGCGGCACCACCCCATCCAGCGACAGCCGCCCGTGGGTCGTTTTCAGCCCCACCAGATCGTTCCACGCCGACGGAATGCGGACAGATCCGCCCGTGTCCGACCCGATCCCGGCCGCTGCCAGCCCGAACGCCACAGATGCGGCCGCCCCCGATGACGATCCGCCCGGCACTGCGTCGGGATCGTTGATGCACGGGGGCGTCGCTGTGATCGGGTTCAGGCCGAGCCCCGAAAACGCGATTTCGGACATATGGGTCTTGCCCAGGCAGACCAGCCCGGCGGCTGTTGCCGTCTGCAGCACATAGGCGTCCGTTTCGGGCACGCGGCCCGCCATCAGGGTGGTTCCCGCCTCAGTCGCCACCCCGGCGGTGTCAAACAGGTCCTTCCATGAGACCGGCACCCCGTCGAGCGGACCGCGCCGGAACCCGGATTTGGCACGCGCGGCGGCAGCAGCTGCTTCGGCCCGGGCCCTGTCATGGGTCACGCGCGCATAGATGCGGTCGCGGTGTTCATGGGCGTCGATAGCATCCAGATAAACTTCGGTCAGCGCGACCGGGTCAATCGCCCCAGCCGCAATTCCGCGCCCCAGATCAGCCGCGCGCATCCATCGCCAGTCCTGCATCGTCGTCTCCCTAATTTTGGCCGACGGTAGCGGCCATCAGGCGCATGGACAATCCCGGACGGGTGCGCATAGTGCGGCGCATGAAGACGGATATCATCATCGTGGGTGGCGGGCTGAATGGTCCTGCCCTTGCACTGGCCGCAGCGCAGGCGGGTTTTGCGGTGACCATCATCGACGCCCTGCCTGTAGACCGGCGCAAGAAGCCGGATTTTGACGGACGGAGTTATGCGCTCGCCCTCGCATCCACACGTCTGCTGCGGGGTATCGGGATCTGGGATATGATCAGCGATCACGCGCAGCCGATGCTGGAGATCAAGGTGACCGACGGGCGCGCCGGCGAAGGCCCCTCCCCTTGGATGATGCATTTCGATCATGCCGAGATCGAGGAAGGTCCGATGGGCTACATGGTCGAGGACCGGTTCCTGCGCCGTGCCTTTCTTGATGCCATGAAGGCGGACAAGCGGATCACCCATCTGGCGCCTGAAACTGTGGTCGCGCAGGAAGTTGATGGCCCTCGCGTGACCGTCACGCTGGCCTCAGGCAATACCGTGACCGGCGCTGTGTTGATCGGCTCTGACGGGCGCAGCAGCGGGACGGCGGAACGCGCCGGGATCAAGCGAACCGGCTGGGGTTACGGGCAGACGGCCGTAGTTTGCGCGGTGGCTCACGAGAAACCCCACGGTGGCATTGCCCATCAATTCTTCATGCCGGGTGGGCCGCTGGCCATTCTGCCGCTGACCGATAATCGCAGTTCCATTGTTTGGAGCGAGACGGACGCGCGCGCGGCGGAGCTGGCGGCGATGAATGATGCGGATTTTCTGGACGCCTTGCGCCCCGCGTTTGGCAGTTTTCTGGGGCAGATCAGCCTGACAGGGGCGCGGTTCACCTACCCGCTGGGGCTGACGTTGGCCAACAGTTTTATCGCAGATCGGTTGGCGCTGGTCGGCGATGCCGCCCATGGCGTGCATCCGATTGCGGGGCAAGGGCTGAATGCGGGGCTGCGCGATGTGGCGGCCCTGACAGAGGTGCTGGCCGAGGCGCGCGCACGCGGCGAGGATATTGGCAGCCCGGTGGTGCTACAGCGTTACCAACAATGGCGGCGCTTCGATACGGCCACACTTGCGATTGCGACGGACACGTTCAACCGGTTGTTTTCCAATGATAACCCCCTGCTACGGGCCGCCCGCGATATCGGCATGGGGCTGGTCAACGCCGCCCCCGGCCTGCGGCGCGGCTTTATCCGCGAGGCAGCGGGGCTGACAGGGGATTTGCCGAAACTAATGCGGGGGTGATGGGCGACTGGTTCGCGAAATGGTGCGGTCGCATTTTCGGCATCTGATCATGTCCGCTTTGCGCTTGTTTTGGTCATCGTGACACATCAGATTAGACAAACCCCGACGGAGAACCGCTATGAAATCCCTCATTCTGTTTGTCTCGGCAATTGTATTTGTTAGCCCGGCGCTGGCCGAAACAGCGACGCGCGAGATCTTGGCTGCTGCGATGGCTTCTGACCATCCAGTTATTGTCGCCGCACGCGACAGCGCTGGCACAATAGACGTCGAAAGCGGGATTGACGTCAAAGTCGCAGGCGCCGACGAGATCGTGGACATTGGATCGATTACCAAGACTGTGACGGCCATCGCAGTCATACATCTTATCGAAGATATGGGCATGACGACCCAGACGACGCTTTCTCAGCTTTTGCCGAATGTGCCTCGGGACAAGGCTGAGATAACCCTTCATCAACTGCTGACCCACACCTCTGGTATCATCGAGTCGACAGGCGATGACGAAGAAAAACTGTCACGTTCCGCATTCCTTGAACGCGTATTTGAAGCGCCATTGGATGCCGAACCTGGTGCAGTTCATTCCTATTCAAACGCTGGATATTCCATACTCGCAGCCATCATCGAGCTACAAAGTGGTCTGGATTATGAGGGCTACCTCATTGAGCGCGTGATCCCGAAGGGTTTAGATCCCATCGGCTATGGGCAGGCGTATGATCAAGATCGGTCCATAATCAGCAAGAGACTCTGGTTGACCGGGTATCAGCGCCTTCACGTCGCTGAAGCAAGCTGGGGTGGCTCTGCGCCGGGGTGGAATCTTGTAGGAAACGGGGGGCTTGTAACGACAGCCGAAGGCTTCTTGTCGTTCTGGGCGGCATTCCTTGATGGAGAAATCGTAGGCGAAGACTACGTGGCTGCAGCGCTGGTTCCTCACGTCGATGAGGGTGAAGGTGACACATTCTATGGGTACGGTCTTGTGGTCGAACCGCTTGATGATGGCGGTCTACTTTTCTGGCATAATGGTGGCAATGACATCTTCTCGGCTGAATGGCGTCACCATACCTCGTCGGGAACCACCTTCTTTTCAGCAGGAACGGGCGAGTCCGCTTTTGAGGCAATGGCAAGTATTGTGAAAAACATCCGCTCCTGAGAACAAAGCGGCGCTCGCATTGTGAACCGATCAGAGCCAGTTTTCCTAGAACCGGTCATTCCCGCGTTGCGCAGCATCGACAAAGATGGGCTCACTGCCGATATTCCCCCAAAACACCCGGTACACCCACGCTGGTTGCCGAAATCCACATGCCGATGGTACGTTTCGACCGGTGGAGGGGTCTTATGTGGCATGTTATCGGTAATTTAATCGCTGCCCCGATCTTTGCGGCGATTGGAGCCATCGGGGCGATCCCGCTGGTCATGTATTGGGCGGTCACCAGAGACAGAACCGATGCGGAGATAGTTCAGGCCCTTCTTGTCGTCGCCGCTGTCGTTTTTCTGGCCGTACTTTTTACACCGAAATCAAAGGCCGGGCTGTTTCGCGGCCTGTTCCTGTCCGGCCTCTTGCTGGTGGCGGGTGGGTCCCTTGTGCTGGCAGGGATCTGGGGAGGGTTCCAATCGAGCTACGCAGAGGCCCAAGGTATGGAAAAGTTGGGCTCGGTCATTTTTGGCAGCGCGTTGAGCAGCGTCCCGATTATTGCGCTCGCCATCGGCCTTATCTTTGTCTTGCTGAGCCTGCGCCGCCGCAAGTCGGTTCCGGCAACTGATCAATCCAGTTGACGCGCCTCATCCATCAGCATCACTGGGATCCCGTTGCGGATGGGAAAGGCGACGTTGCCGGGTTTTGAGATCAGTTCCTGCTTTTCAGCGTCATAGCTGAGGGTCGCCTGCGTCATCGGGCAGACCAAAGCTTCGAGCATTTTGGGGTCGAAAGCTGTTTCGCTCATTGCATGACTTCCTCACCATTGCCGCCGCGCAGGGCAAATTCGATCAGGGTGGTCAGCGTCTCGCGCCGCGTGGCGAGCGATGGGGCCTCCAGCAGGGCCTGCTTGTCTTCGGGATCAAACGGGCAGAGCATGGAGAGCGAATTGATCAGCAATTCATCCTCAGCATCGCCGAGACTGTCCCAATCGGTGGACAGGCCCCGATCCTCAAAAAACCGGTTGAGCGCGTCCATAAAGGCGGGTCGGTCAAAATGCGGGTCCTTTTCGACGGCTCCCAAATCGCGTTCGAACCCTTGCCAGTTGACCTTGCACCGACGGTAGGGTGTGAACCCTTCGACCTCTTCCACGATCCGGAAGCGGGACGCGCCGGACAGGGTGATCATGTAGCGCCCATCCTCGGTTTCGGAGAACGCTGTCAGCTTGCCCGCGCAGCCGATGCTGTGCAGCTTGCCGGACGCCCCCGGCGCATCATAGGGCTGCACCATGCCGATCAACCGGTTCGAGGTTTTCAGCACATCATCCAGCATCGCCAGATAGCGCGGTTCAAACAGATGCAGCGGCAGCCGCGAGCGCGGCAAAAGCAGCGCGCCCGGCAGAGGGAACACCGGAATGGTGTCTGGCAGATCAGTGGATGATATCATGATCATCGATCTAGCCCGCCATGGCGATCAGGCAAATATCAGTGACGACAGTTTTCTGCGACCGTTCAGCACCAGCGGATCCTTGGGATCATGGGCATCGAAAATGGTGAAAAGCTGGGTTTTTGCGGCCCCGTCGTTCCATTCCCGATCACGCCGGAACAGTTCCAGCAGTTCACCCACCGCCTCTTCGGCCTTGCCATTGGCGTGCAGGGCAATCGCCAGATCAAACCGGGCCTGATGGTTGTCCGGCTCGGCCTCGACCGTGGCTTGCAATTCGGCTACGGGGCCAGCATGCGCCGCCTCACGCGCCAGTGTGATCTGGGCGTGCACTGCTTCCAGCAGCGGATCGGTTGAAATTTCGGCTGGTGCGCCATTCAGGATTGCCTCGGCCTGATCGACGTCGTCCAGCGCCAGATAGGACCGGACCAAACCGGCATAGGCGGCGGCGTTGTTCGGTTCTTCCTGCAGGATCGCGGCAAAGGTTTCGGCGGCGTCCGTGGCCGCCCCTTCGTCCAGCATCTGATTGGCGGCTTCGATTGCCGCACTCAGCCCTTCGGCTTCGGTATCACCGCCGAGGGCTGCGATTTTTTCGACAAAGGCGCCGATCTCGGACGGGGGCAGCGCGCCCTGAAAACCGTCGACGGGACGCCCCTGGTAAAACGCATAGACGGTGGGGATCGACTGCACCTGCAATTGGCCCGCATAGATCTGGTTGGCGTCCACGTCGATCTTGACCATCTTGACCCGGCCACCGGCCTTTTGCACGGCCGCCTCAAGCGCGGGGCCAAGTGTTTTGCACGGGCCGCACCACTGCGCCCAGAAATCCACGATGACGGGCACGGTCTGCGATGCCTCGATCACGTCGGTTGCAAAGGTGCCATCTGTTCCATCAATGACCAGATCAGCGGCGGGGGTGGATTGGGTTTCGCCAAGTTCCAGCATTGTCATCTCCTCTTTGAGCTTGGCCCCTATATGTGCGCAACAGGGGCCGACGCCAAGGGGTATTCGGGCTTTACCGTCGCCGCAGGGGCCCCTAGCCTCCAGCCATGAGCAAGACACTCCCCACCCGACCCGTGCTTGGCGCGATTGCCGTTGTGTTTCACGAAGGGCGTGTCCTGTTGGTCCGCCGCAAGAAAGAGCCGGACGCCGGTAAATGGGGTTTTGCGGGCGGTCATGTGGAACGGGGTGAAACGGCACTGGCCGCAGCGGCGCGAGAATTACACGAGGAAACGGGCGTGGTGGCGACGCCGGAACGATATCTGACAAACCTTGATATCATCACGCGGGACGGGGACGGCGTGGTCGCGCATCACTTTCTTCTGGTGGCGGTCTTGTGTCGCTATGAACGCGGCACACCTGTGCCGTCAGATGATGTCAGCCATGCGGAATGGGTTGAGATTGCGAGGGTCGCCGCGTTGGACCGTAGCGAACATGTCGAGGAGATGATCGACCTGGCCACGACGTAAGATGGGTTTTAACCCATCGCCCCTATTCGATCACACCCACAATCGGTCCCAGCTGAAACCCGATATCGGACCGGCCCAGCGCGGGCGCATGGAGCCGCGACACCTTGCCATCGAAGTAGAGCGCGTTGGGGAGTTGCAGGTAATCCCGAAAGAAGCTGCCAAATTCGTGGAACGTCACCGGGTCGTTTGAAATTGCAAAGATGGCCGTCTTGCCATCCGCTGTTGTGCCCACCCCGTTGCGCACAAAGCGCGATGTGCCGTCCGGCAGAAACCGGGGGTGCAGCGACCCGTCAATCACCAGCATCGGCCCGGATTGCGTCGCATCCCGGCACACAGGCGCCTGGTCAACATAGGCCAGTGTTTCGTAAACGCGGGCGCTGCCTTCGTTGATGCAAAGCACACCATTGGGCAGTAGCCCAAAATTGCCCGGCCCGGCATTGGTGATGACCCGCATCTTTTCAACGCCGTTTTCGATGTAATGCCCAACCGGCGCGCGGTCATCGTGGTACATGCCAGCGTTCATCGCAAAGGTCAGCGTTTCGACATCCAGCGAGGCCTCGATCGCACTGAAGCTGCCGAGCACATTGCCATCATCATCGGTATGAAACAGCCGCAGCGCATCAGTGTTCAGGTTAACGGTGCAGGTGGTGTAGCTTTTGCCGTCGTAATCCACATCCGCGCAGGTGACGGCAGCAGCGGGCGATGCCCAAAGCAGTACAACGAAAAGCCAGCGCATCAGTCGTCGAGGTCCTGCCTTACATGATCCTCCGCCAGAAGGGCGCGGGTGGCATCCATCTGGTCAAAGGTCCCGTCGATCTCAAAGCGCAATTCGGGCGCGAATTTCATCGTGCCGCCCTTGACCACAAGATGTCTGATCTCGTGGCGGTTGCGGCGCAATGCCTCCAGCGCCTCCTCTTTCCCCTGCCCGCCCAGAGGCAGCACAAAGGCCGTCGCGATGCGCAGGTCCGGGGTCATCCGCACCTCGCCCACGGTGATGGACATGCGCGCCAGATCGTCGTCATGCACGTCGCCGCGCTGCAACACCTCTGACAGGATACGGCGGAACTGTTCGCCCACACGCAGCATGCGCTGCGTCGGGGCCTTGCCGTCACGGTTTGAATTCTTTGCCATGCCTTCCATTTACGCGCCGTTGGCCCTGATGCCAAGCAAGGCTTTGCGCGCGGGGCAAACCCCCGCTAAGAACGTCGCGGAAGTGAAAGGACAGTCCCATGACAGATTTACCCGGCATCGTGATCACTGGCGGATCAGGCAGAATGGGGCAGATGCTGATCAAATCGGTGCTGGCATCCGACAAATGCAGGCTGGTTGGCGTGCTGGAACGGCCGGGGCACGGTTGGATCGGGCAGGATGTCGGCACCATGATGGGCGGTCAGCCTGCGGGCCTGCATGTGACCGATGACGCGGTTGAGGTCTTTGCCAAGGCGCAGGCGGTGATTGATTTTACCTCGCCCGCCGCAAGCGTCGATTTTGCAGGGCTCGCCGCGCAGGCGCGTGCGGTGCATGTGATCGGCACAACTGGCCTGACCGAGGCCGATTTGAAAGCCATCAACGCTGCCGCCCGTCACGCGGTAATCGTGCGGGCCGGGAATATGTCTCTTGGGGTCAACTTACTGGTGCAATTGACAAAAAAGGTGGCCGCCGCATTGGACGAGGATTTCGATATCGAGGTGATCGAGGCGCATCATCACCACAAGGTCGACGCCCCGTCCGGCACTGCCCTGATGCTGGGTGAGGCTGCCGCCGAAGGCCGTGGCGTCGCCCTGAAGGACGTGCGCGACAGCGGGCGCGATGGCATCACTGGCGCCCGCAGACGTGGCGATATCGGGTTCACCGCAATCCGCGCGGGCGACATCGTGGGCGAACATGACGTGCTGTTTGCCGCCCCCGGCGAAAGGATCGTGCTGCGGCATATGGCAACCGACAGGTCCATCTTTGCGCGCGGGGCGTTGAAGGCTGCATTATGGGGGCAAGACAAGGCGCCGGGTGAGTATGACATGATGGATGTGCTGGGCCTTTAGCCGCTCACGGATTGAACCAAAACGGGGGTTGGCGCGTATATAAGGTAATCTTGGACAACGGAGGTGCCCTATGAAACGGCTCGTTCTTGCTCTTACCCTTGCGCTTTCGGCGGCCCCTGCGGCAGCCGACAGCTATGTGCCCGTCGCCGATCAAACGACGTTTCTGTCGTTGGTCGATGGGAAACTGCTGCGAAACCGCCTGTATGGCGTGCGCCTTAACGTTTTGAATAATGGGCAGATTCAGGGATCTGCGATCGGCTGGGATATCGTCGGGACCTGGTCCTGGCAGGATGGCTATTTCTGCCGTGAACTGGCCTGGGGCGGTGACCCGATCCCGTATAACTGCCAATTGGTCGAGGTGCGCGGCGACAGCATTCGCTTTACTGTCGATCAGGGCGCAGGCGATTCCGCCTCTTTCCGCATTCAATAATTCGCGCATCCTGAAAAACCTGTGATAAGCTGCGACTTATGTGGCGGCTTGTCTTTATGTTCCTGCCCATGGCGGCGCAGGCCTGCGACCGACCGGTTTGCGAGGTCGGGGCAGAGACTGTTGCGTTTGCCCGTATCGTCACCTTTGACGATCAGGCAAGCGGCTACGGCCCGGGCCGACCTGCGCCGGATGTGATCCGCATGGATGGCGTGTCATTTGGTGAACATTTCGCTGGGCAAACGCTTGACCGGGTGGATGATTTCGACCGGGTGACCGGGCGGGCGCTGGAGCCGCTGACAATCAGGCCCGGCGTAACATCCCAGAATCTCACGATAATCAGGTTGGCTGATACCAATGTACTGAGCGGCTATGGCCCCACCGGATACCCCAATCATTCCGCCACCGGCGAAGGGGCGATTGCGGTGATGTTCGATGAGGGTCAGCCTGGTATCGGTTTCGATCTGCGCGGCGGTGAGGGTGGCTATGCGACAGTGGTTTTCCTTAACCGTGGGGGCGAGGTGATTGACACGCATTTGGTCGGACCGCTGGCCGAAATCTCCTATGCGTTCCGGCGGCAAGGCGATCAGCGCGACATCGCAGGTGTGGTGATCACCAACGAAGACCCTGATGGGATCGCGCTGGATCAGGTGGCGTTCGAGGCGTTCGAGCAGCTTAGCTGAGCAACGTTCGGTGGGGTGCGCGCGGTGCCCGATGCGCGTTTTCACGAATCATGGTTAATTCGCAGGTTTTGCGGCGTTTTGCGCGGTCGGCATCGCGTCGGACTTGCGTCGGCAAAACGTCGGACCCCTGACGGACAATTGCGTCAGTAACGGACCGCGCGGTGCAAAAGTGAAGGCGGCGTTAACCTTTGATGCGGTTTCGGGCGGCGGGTGGATGGGCCCGTGATGTCCGTTGCCATCGTCGCAGAACGAAGCCGCGCATCTGGTACGACAGGGGCCGCTTTGGTTCCTGATTGGAATGTCCGGTATGGGCCACGGCATGCGATGTTCAGCGCGGCGAACGAAGCAGACACTGGATCAATCCGGGATACTAATCTCAACAAGCCGATGCTCGGAAACGAAGCCTGCCTTCTCCAGTGCGGCCTTCGATGCAAGATTGGTTTCAGCGCATCCACAAATCGGCCTCTTCCCCTCACTTTCCAGAAGGTTCGCGAGATCAGAGACAATCAGACTGGCGAACCCTCTATTGCGCTGATCAGGTCGTGTGACCATTCCGATATCGAAAACGTCGCCTGAGCCGTCAATCGGTATCATGACCCCGCTTCCGACCATTTGCCCTTCGTTGAACGCGATCCAAAGGCCACCTGACCGAAAGATTTGCGCGACTTCATCCTTGCTGTCATAGAAATCGCGTCCGGTCTTCCATGCATCGGGCAGATCGATCGCCCTCGCCCTTTCCAAGTGGAAAGTATCACTTTTGGTCAGAATAACCGGGTTGCGTTTGCGAAATAGAAATCCGGTTTCAACAAAAGCCCAACCGAGTTTTTGGGCGGCATTAATCAGCACACGATCAAATGACTTGCAAAGAACCTTCCTGAAAGGTCGCTGCCGGATAAGGTTGGACAGGTGGAGGTGCGCTTTGGTGCTGTCCAATGCGTAGAACTCTACAAGAGTGTCTCCATGAAAGATGGCATATCCATTGCCGGGAGAGTCCCAGACTTCACCTGTCCTGACGAGTTCCTCAAGGAACCACTCCTGCGGCTCTGGCAGGGATGCCAGGTACTGGCTCCGCAGTGAAATGGGCAAGTTCGCAACTCGCAAAAAAGTGCTCATTTGCAATCGTAGCGTCTACGGGTTGGCACCTGCAACATGTCGGTAATGGGTTCACACCAGACATTGGGCAGGACTGCACCTTTCTGTTGATGTCTGCTTGCCCGGATAAAACCGACCTTGTTGGTTGTTCGATTAAAGCCCGCTTGCTGAAACGCGCACCAATCGCTACACGGTTCCCAGGTTGGCGCTGGTGCCGACCAATGGAGATTTTATGTCTACGATTGCGGCCCGCCGCTAAGGTCCTTTAACCTGGACCAGCTTGAATCAAAAGACTTCCGAGCGTGATGCCGGAAGCCTTTGCGGCTGACATAAAGTCTAGAGACAATCCATTGAATATCTCAAAACACGAACAGCGTGTTTTGCACGTTCTGGCGCAGGGTGGAGCGATCCACTTTGAGCGCATGAAGAACGGCAAAGTGCGCGACGTTTCCTGCTTCACGCGCGAAGGCCATCTGCTGGCCGATTGCTCGCTAGAGCTTTTCGATCGCCTGAAGAAACGGCGATTCATCAAATCCGTGAACGGACGACCCTACCGCGCCACAAGGCTCGGCATCCGTTCCGTGAACCCTCAATACGACAACCGATAAGGACACTAAGATCATGACAAATCCGATCATCAAACCCACAACGTCAGATGACGTCGCAGGGCTCATGGCCGTGCTTAATGGAACCGAGCTTTTCCCTAGCGATATGCTCCCCGACATGCTGGCGCCCGCCTTGGCAGGTGAGACAGAGGCCTTCTGGCTTACCTGCCACCATGGCGGCCAAGCGGTTGGCCTGTGCTACACGGTTCCAGAAGAGTTAGCGGACGGAACCTGGAACATGCTCGCCCTTGCAGTGCGTCCTGACTTGCAAGGCAATGGTCTTGGTGCTGCACTTGTCAGCGCGGCGGAACAGCACCTGAAAGACAATGGGCAGCGCGTTTTGATCGTAGAGACGTCCGGCACCGAAGGCTTCGCACTCACGCGCAAGTTCTATGCCCAAATTGGCTATGAGGAAGAGGCGCGCATCCGCGATTTCTGGGCTGACGGAGATGACAAGGTAATCTTCCGAAAGGCTCTCTGACGAAAGTGCCCTCCGCCATCTCATCGGCGGAGGGCATCCTATTGCCGCCGTTCGTCCACTCTGCAGTTCTTGTCACTTTGGGCTCGGACCGGACATCGCGCCTGATATTGTCCTTTACGGCCGCCGTCGCGGCCCTGCCCTAGCTTGCCGCCTCTGCGATCACTTCGTCGAAGAATGTGCAGACGGTGCTGATATCCGCCCCGCTTTGGATGGCTGTCATCAGCTCTTCGATTTCGCCTGATAGCACCTGCACGCGGTCGGGGTCTTTGGCGCCGATGGTTTGCAGTGCGACGCTGACTTCGCCTGATTTGGTCTGGATCGCCTCAGGCGTGCAGGCGTTCTGGGCCTGGGCTGTGGTGGCCAGACCAAGGGTCGCGGCGCAGATGATGGCAAGGTATTTCATGCTCGTGTTCCTTTTCTTGACCGGCCCTCAGAAATCGATGGCCAGTCCCTTTTTTTCCCAGTCACCATAGCGTACCGGTTCCGGTCCGTCACGCCCACCCAGTTCGGGGGGCAGTTTTTCCGTGTCGGCCTTTTTGCGCCGTTCCTCGGCCTCGGCAAGCGCACGCTGTGCGGCGGCGGGCAGTTTGCTGGTGTCGTCACTCATGGGGCCGTATCCTTGTGGGTGCCATGGCTTTGATATACCCCGCGCGCATACGCCTTCAAGGGACATGTTCATGCGTCAAACCGGTCTGCCTGCCCGCCGTGCCGCCCATCACCTGCTGATGCAGATCACCGGCGAGGGCCGTTTGATGGCCGAATTGGTGGCTGCCGGGGCGCTGGCCGAACTGCCGCCGGAGGATCGCGCCCGTGCCCAGCGTCTGGCGTCCGATGCCTTGCGCGGGCTGGACCGGGCGGATCGGATGTTGAAGCCCTATTTGAAGAAAGCGCCCCCGCCCCATGTGATGAATGCGTTGCGTTTGGGTGTGATCGAGCTGTGTTCAGGCGAGGCCGCGCATGGTGTCGTCAACGCCTATGTGGAGATCGTGGCCCGCAACAAGCGCACCCAGTCGATGAAGGGTCTGGCCAATGCGGTGCTGCGCAAGGTGGCCGATGAAGGGCCGGATGGGTGGGCCGCGCGTCCGGTGCCGCTGACGCCAGGCTGGTTGCGCCAACCGCTGGTGGCGGCCTGGGGCCGCGAGGCTGTGACTGCAATGGAGGCGGCACATTTCGCCGGTGCCCCGCTTGATCTGACCGCGAAGGACGACCCGCAAGCCGTGGCCGATGCCACAGGGGGAGCGGTGTTGCGGACAGGGTCAGTGCGGCTTTCGGGGGGCCACCAGGTCTCAACCCTGCCCGGTTATGACAGCGGGGACTGGTGGGTGCAGGATGCTGCCGCGGCGATCCCTGTGAAACTGCTGGGGGATGTGGCCGGTCTAACCGTGCTTGACCTTTGCGCCGCACCGGGCGGCAAGACATTGCAGCTGGCAGCGGGCGGTGCCGACGTAATGGCCGTCGATCTGTCAGAGCGTCGGATGGCGCGGGTGGCGAAAAACCTGGCCCGTGTCGGGCTGGCCGCGAAGACGGTTATCGCCGATGCGTTTGCGTTTGATCAGGGCGGTTTTGATGCGGTTCTGCTGGATGCCCCCTGTTCGGCGACGGGGACGATTCGTCGCCATCCTGATTTGCCTTATGCCAAGGACGGGTCGGAATTCGGTGCGCTGATTGATCAGCAGGAGCGCCTGATCGATCATGCCCTGACCTTGTTGAAACCCGGCGGGCGGCTGGTGTTTTGCACCTGTTCGCTGCTGCCCGACGAAGGCGAGGTGCAGGTGGAAGATGCGCTGACCCGTCATCCCGGCCTGACGGTTGCGCCTATTGAGGTGCAGGGCGTCGAACCGGAATGGAGAACCGAAGAGGGCGGATTGCGCCTGCGTCCCGACTATTGGACCGATCTGGGCGGTATGGACGGGTTTTATATGGCGGTTCTGACAAAGCCTGCGTGACAGGTCCGTTAACCTTTCCTATGGTTTGCGCAAAAGCGCGACGCGAGGCAGCAGGACTTTGGCACAATCCACCACATGGCGTGCCCGCCGGATCAGTTTCATGCACCGTGTGCATGCCAGGCGGGCGGCCCGCACCGCCCCTGCCACTGCGTTTGTCTCGGCCCCCGAACCGCGCACCATCGGCAGTGTGGCCCGTGGCCGCCAACTGATTGCGGGCAATTTCCTGTTTTCGGGGTTGTTGGTCGAAGGCCCGCAAATGTCGATCTGGGATATTGCCAGCCCGGCTGACGCCGTCGCGGCAGAGGTGCAGGGCTGCGCCTGGCTGGATGATCTGGCCGCTGTCGGCACGGATCGCGCCCGCAAGAAGGCACAGACCTGGGTGTTTGACTGGATCGCCCGCTATGGCAAGGGCACGGGCCCCGGCTGGACCCCTGATCTGGTCGGTCGCCGCCTGATCCGCTGGATCAATCACGGGTTTTTCCTACTGCACAAGCAGGACAAGGATGCCAGCGACCAGTTTTTCCGCAGTCTGGGTCAACAACTGGTGTTCCTGTCCCGCCGCTGGTCGGTCACCCCGCCCGGTCTATCCCGGTTCGAGGCGCTGGCGGGCACAATCTATGCCGGGTTGTCGCTTGAAGGGATGGGGCCGCATGTGGACCGCGCGGTGGCAGCCCTTGCCGCGGATTGCGCCGAACAGATCGATCCTGACGGGGCCATTGCAAGCCGCAACCCAGAGGAATTGCTGGAAATCCTCAGCCTGTTGAACTGGACCTTGCAGGCCTTGTCCGAAACTGGTCGCCGTGTCCCTCCCGCAATGCTGGAGGCGGTTGAACGCATCGCCCCGACATTGCGCGCCTTGCGTCATGCCGATGGCGGCTTGGCCCGGTTCCATGGTGGCGGGCGCGGTCTGGATGGCCGTCTGGACGAGGCATTGGCCGCGTCCGGTATCAAGACCCTGCCCGAACCGGGGCTGCATATGGGATATCTGCGCATGACCGGCGGGCGCAGCACGGTCATCGTGGATGCCGCCCCGCCGCCGACCGGCCCGGCATCTGCCAATGCCCATGCCAGCACGCTGGCGTTTGAACTGACATCGGGCCGCCGCCCCTTGATCGTCAATTGCGGATCGGGGGCCCGGTTTGGCGATGAATGGCGCCGCGCCAGCCGCGCCACACCCAGCCACGCCACGCTGGGGATTGAGGGCGTGTCTTCGTCACATCTGGCGCGTGGGTCGAAACTTGGCACGGTCGAGGAATACCTGTCTGACGTGCCGGGTGACGTGCGCTGCAAACCCGCTGACGCCGATGGGTCGCGCCAGCATGAATTGTCCCATGACGGTTATCGCGCGTCCCACGGTCTGACCCATGCCCGCCTGCTGGACCTGTCTGTTGATGGCCGCACGCTGGAGGGCGAAGACCTGCTGGTCGCGCTGAACCCGGAGGATGAGGCGCTGTTCGACGCGGCACTTGATACGACCAGCCTACAGGGTATCGCGTTTTCGATCCGGTTTCATCTGGACCCGGATGTGCAGGCCAGCCTTGATATGGGCGACCGGGCCGTGGCCCTGACCCTGAAATCGGGGGAAACCTGGGTGTTTCGGCATGATGGTGCCGCCGCATTGTCCCTTGCCCCGTCGGTTTATCTGCAAAATGGCCGTCTGAAGCCCCGTGCGACACAACAGGTGGTTTTATCCGGGCGCGCGATGGCCTATGCGACGCGCATCCGCTGGTCGCTGGCCAAGACGCAGGACACCCCCGATGTTGTCCGCGATCTGGTGCAGGCCGATCCGGTGGACCTGACTGACTAAGCCTTTGGGGATGACATGACCGACCTTGCACCACTGCGCCGCGCGCTGCTTTCTGTATCTGACAAGACCGGGCTGGTTGATCTGGCCCGCGCGTTGGCTGACCGGGGGGTGGAACTGCTGTCGACCGGCGGGTCGGCGCAAGCGATCCGCGATGCGGGGCTGGAGGTGCGCGATGTGGCTGATGTCACAGGCTTCCCCGAGATGATGGATGGCCGGGTCAAGACGCTGCATCCAGTGGTCCATGGCGGGTTGCTGGCCCGCCGCGATCTGGACAGCCATGTGGATGCGATGGTCGAACACAATATCGGTCCGATCGATTTGCTGGTGGTGAATCTGTACCCGTTTGAGGAAACCGTCGCGAAGGGCGCCGATTTCGCCACCTGTATTGAGAATATCGACATTGGCGGCCCTGCGATGATCCGGTCTGCCGCCAAGAACCATGTCTTTGTCACGGTCGTCACGGATGTCGCGGATTATGAGGCTGTATTGGCCGAACTGGACGCAAATGACGGGCAGACTTCGCTGGCGCTGCGCGAGCGGTTAGCGCAGACCGCCTATGCCCGCACCGCTGCCTATGACACAGCCGTCAGCACCTGGATGGCCGGTGCGATTGGTGAGGAGACGCCGCGCCGCCGGTCCTTTGCCGGGACGTTCAAACAGACCATGCGGTATGGTGAAAACAGCCATCAAAAGGCCGCGTTTTATACGGACGGCACCAACCGCCCCGGTGTGGCGACGGCAGTGCAGCATCAGGGCAAAGAATTGTCCTACAACAACATCAACGACACCGATGCCGCGTTTGAACTGGTGGCGGAGTTTGACTCGGCTGACGGCCCTGCCGTGGCGATCATCAAACATGCGAACCCTTGTGGGGTGGCGCGCGGTGCAACGCTGGTTGAGGCCTATCGGAATGCCTTTGACTGCGACCGCACCAGCGCCTTTGGCGGGATTGTCGCGCTGAACCAGTCTTTGGATGAAGAGACGGCCAAGGCGATTGTCGAGATTTTTACCGAGGTCGTGATTGCCCCCGGCGCGTCCGATGCCGCTAAGGCGGTATTTGCCGCCAAGAAGAACCTGCGATTGCTGACGACCGACGGACTGCCTGATCCGAAGGCCCCAATCACCACCTATCGTCAGGTGGCCGGTGGCATGTTGGTGCAGGACAAGGATACTGGCTATGTGGGCATGGATGATCTGAAGGTGGTGACGAAGGTTGCCCCGACCGATGCGCAGATGACCGACCTGCTGTTTGCATGGAAGGTGGCGAAACATGTGAAATCCAACGCGATTGTCTATGTGAAGGACAAGGCGACGGTGGGTGTGGGGGCCGGGCAGATGTCGCGGCTTGATTCAGCCCTGATCGCGGCGAAGAAGGCAGAGCGTATGGCAGAGGCGATGAGCCTGCCCCAGCCGCTGACTATCGGGTCGGCCGTGGCGTCGGATGCGTTTTTCCCTTTTGCCGATGGGCTGATGGAAGCCGCCGCCGCCGGGGCGACTTGTGTGATTCAGCCCGGCGGGTCGATGCGCGATGATGAGGTGATTGCGGCAGCCGATGAGGCCGGGATAGCCATGGTGTTTACCGGCATGCGGCATTTCCGGCACTAGGGGGCAGATGATGCGTATCGTATTCTGGACCGGCTTCTGGGTCTTTCTGTTGGATCAGGCCAGTAAGTTTTTTGTCGTCCACTGGCTGGGCCTGATCAACGACCCGGACGGGGTGATCGAAGTTTGGCCGCCATTCCTGGAATTCCGCATGGCCTGGAACCGCGGCGTCAATTTCGGCCTGTTTGCCGATTTCGATATGCGCTGGGTGCTGATTGCAGTGGCGCTGATCATCTCGGCCTGTGTGATCTGGTGGCTGAACCGGACGGGCGGGTCGAAATGGGTTTATATCTCGGCCGGGTTTTTGATTGGCGGGGCCTTGGGCAATGTGATTGACCGCATCCTCTACGGCGCTGTTGCGGATTTTCTGAACATGTCCTGTTGCGGGATCAACAACCCTTATGCGTTCAACGTCGCCGATATTGCGATTTTTATCGGCGCAATCGGGCTGGCGTTTCTGGCCGATGACGGCAAGGCGAAATCGGGAAAGAAGAAGGCGTGACCTCCTCCCGCCCATCAGCTAAACAGACGCCACGAGTTTGAAGGAACCCATTTCATGCGCGCGATCATGCTTTCCGTTCTGGCCCTTGCCCTGATGACTGCCTGTGGCAACACGGATCGCCCGTTGCGCGATCTACGGTCGTCTGGCGGCGGTCCTGATGAATTTGCGGTGATCCCGCAGCGCCCGCTGGTGATCCCCCAGACGCTGACCCTGCCGGAGCCGACGCCCGGCGGCACCAATCTGGCCGACCCGAACCCGAATGCCGATGCGATTGCCGCCCTTGGTGGCAATGCCGCGGCCCAGCGCGCGGGCGGTGTGCCTGCAGGTGATGCGGCTCTTGTGGCGCAGGCCAGCCGTTATGGTGTTGATCCGGCGGTACGCGCCCAGTTGGCGGCCGAGGACGAGGCATTCCGCCAGCGCCGCAGCCGGACCAATGTATTCAACCCCTTGGGCCGCGATCGTTATTTCCCGGCCTATGCGCGGCAGGCGCTGGATGCCCGCGCCGAACTTTCCCGCCTACGCGGTCTGGGCATCGCGGTGCCGACACCTGTAATTGCGCAGCCGCAACCAGAAGCCCGGACACCGGTTGCACCGCAGCAGACCGGAACGACCGAAGCCGAGGCAGAGCCAGGGCTGTTGCAGCGCACGTTGAACCCGGTGATCGAGCGTATCTTGGGGCGTGATGGGCCCGCGCAGGATGCAAGCAGTCCGCAGAACTGCGTCTTTACAACCGCTGGCCCGGGCAATGAATTGCGCCGTGTCTGCACACCGGTAGAGCCTGACGCCGAATAACCCCACCTCACATCCGCGTAGGGTCTCTTGAACACCGGCCCATCCGGCGTAGTTACGTGGGCAGGACGAACAAAAGGGATGCCCATGACACGCTTGATTGCCGCTTTGGCCTTTGTGATGACCGCGTTCAGCGCGCAGGCCGCCGAGGTGACCGCCTTTACCCTTGATAACGGCATGGAGGTTGTGGTGATCGAGGATCATCGCGCCCCTGCCGTGACGCATATGGTCTGGTACCGGGTTGGATCCGCCGATGAACCGGTTGGCGCGTCCGGCGTCGCCCATTTTCTGGAACATCTGCTGTTCAAGGCGACCGATGTTCTGGAATCAGGCGAGTTTTCCGCCACTGTTGCTGCCAATGGCGGCAGCGACAATGCGTTTACCAGCTATGATTACACCGCCTATTTCCAGCGCATCGCCGCCGACCGGCTGGAACTGATGATGCAGATGGAAAGCAACCGGATGAATAATCTACGCATCACGGCAGATGATATCGAGACTGAGCGGAATGTAGTGCTGGAGGAACGCAATCAGCGCACCGAAAATAACCCCAACGCCCTTGCCCGCGAGCAATTCCGAGCGGCCCTTTATCAGAACCACCGTTATGGCGTGCCCATCATCGGATGGAAACACGAGATGGAGCAGTTGGATCTGCAGGACGCGCTGGATTTCTATGACCTGTATTACTCGCCCAATAACGCCATTCTCGTAGTCGCTGGCGATGTGCAGCCTGATGAGGTCCGGGCGCTGGCCGAGCAATATTACGGTGTGATCCCGGCAGAGGATCAGTTGCCCGAGCGTGTCCGTCCCGAAGAACCCCCGCAGCGGGCCGAGCGCCGGATCACCTATGTCGATCCGCGTGTCAGTCAGCCTTATATTACCCGCAGCTATCTGGCCCCGGAACGTGACCCCGGTGCGCAGGAAGAGGCCGCAGCGCTTGTCTATCTGGCGGAGTTGTTGGGGGGCTCATCATTCACGTCTGATCTGGGCCGTGCCCTGCAGTTCGATACCCAAACGGCGATCTATACCAACGCCTCTTACAATGGCGACTGGCTGGATGACGCCACATTTTCGGTGACGGTGGTCCCGACTGCAGGCGTGTCTCTGTCAGAGGCCGAGGCGGCCATGGACGATGTCATTGCTGCCTTCATGGAGAACGATATTGATGCCGCCCGGATGGACAGTATCCGCACGCAGCTGCGCGCGTCCGAGGTTTATGCGTTGGATGACGTGGGCAGTCTGGCCCGCCGCTATGGCGCGGCCCTGACCCAAAGCCTGACCATCGAAGACGTGCAGGCCTGGCCGGATATCCTGCAATCTGTGACCGAAGACCAGATCAAGGCGGCCGCCGCCAAAGTGTTCAACCGCGATCAGGCGGTCACCGGCTGGGTCATTGGAAATGAAGAGGAGGCACGCTGATGCTGCGTATTCTGTTGGCATTGTGCCTGTTTGCCACCACCGTACAGGCCGAGATTAACATCGAAGAGGTCACATCCCCCGGCGGGATCAATGCCTGGGTAGTTGAGGAACCGAGCATTCCGTTCGTGTCGATTGAAATCCGATTCCGGGGCAGCGCATCGCTGGACCTGCCGGGCAAGCGGGGTGCGACCAACCTGATGACCGGCCTGATTGAGGAAGGATCGGGCGAGATGACCGCGCAGGAATTCCAGACCGCGCGGGAGGCATTGGCGGCCCGGTTCAGTTTCCGCGCCTTTGACGACACGCTGTCGATTTCGGCCAGTGTTCTGACCGAAAACCGGGACGAGGCGCTGGCGCTGCTGCGGCAGGCCCTGACCGATCCGACATTCGAGCAGGATGCGCTGGACCGGGTGCGCGCGCAGGTCTTGTCGGGCATCGCGAGTGCCGAAAAGGATCCCAATGATATTGCTGGCATGGCGTTTGATGCCGCCGCCTTTGGCGATCATCCCTATGGCAGCAGCATTGATGGTACGGTCGAAACCGTCAACGCCCTGACCCGCGAGGATATGTTCGAAGCGCACCGCAACGCCCTGACCCGCGACCGCGTGTTCGTGTCGGTGGTGGGCGATATCACCGCCGATCAGGTTGGCCCGATGCTGGATGATCTGCTGGGCGATCTGCCTGCAGAGGGTCCGCCCCTGCCCGGCGATGTCGCCTTTGGATTGGATGGCGGGATCACGGTGGTTGAATTCGATACCCCGCAATCTGTCGCCTATTTTGGGCATGCCGGAATTAAGCGTGACGATCCGGATTTCTTTGCCGCCTATATCATGAACCAGGTGCTGGGTGCCGGTGGGTTTGAATCCCGCTTGATGACGGAGGTGCGCGAAAAGCGCGGCCTGACCTATGGTATCCGCAGTTATCTGGTGCCGAAGTTTCATTCTGAAATGGTGTTCGGGTCGGTTGCATCCTCCAACGCGACGATTGCAGAGGCTATTGAAGTGATCCGTGCGGAATGGGCGCGTATGGCCGAAGAGGGCCTGACACCGGAAGAGTTGGAGACCGCCAAGACCTATCTGACGGGCGAGTATCCGCTGCGCTTTGACGGCAATAGCGAAATTGCCAAGATCATGGTGGGGATGCAGATGATCGGGCTGCCGCCGGATTATGTGATCAACCGCAATGATTATATCGAGGCGGTGACGCTGGAAGATGTGAACCGGGTGGCGGCGGAATTGCTGAAGCCCGAGGAGCTGCATTTTGTGGTGGTGGGCAAACCGGTGGGGCTGGATAGTACCAATTGAGGCTGACGTCGAGGTCCCGGGTCAGGCCCGGGACGGCGTTGCATTGTGGCGGCACGGTCGCCTGAGGAATAACTCGCCCCGGATCTGATCCGGGGCCTCATGATCAAGGCTCTAACGCCTTCAGCACCATCTGTTCGGCCTCTGCCGACATCCCGCATTTGAGGGGGGTGTCCCGCTGGGCGTGGTCCCATTGCAGCGTTCTCTGGATCGTCTCGCGAAGCGGTCGGCAGGTCAGACCGGCGGCCCGTGCGCTGCCCGTGCTGACATTCAGCATATGCCTGGCCGTTGGTTTATCCGGAACGATCAGGGGCAGGTCGGCCCATGGTGCGAGTCCCGCATCGGTGAAGGTTTTGAGTGGTGTCCATTTCAGGTCCGGCTTGCCTTTGGTTTCAGCGATGATTGCGTCCAGCATCGCCTGAAACGTGATGGGTTTGCCGGTCAGGTTGAAGGTGCCACCCTTGCCGCGTTCGGCCAGATGCAGCATGAATTGCGCGGCGTCTTCGACGTCGATCAGTTGAATGGGTCGCTTTGGTGGGTCCGGCACCGGCAGCGCCCCGCCCCTGTCGCAGCGCCTGATCCACCATGTGAAACGGTCGGTGTAGTCGCCGGGCCCGACGATCAGCCCCAGCCGGATCAGCGTGGCCTTGTCGCCAAATCCGGCGATGGCTGCGTCTTCGCAGGATCGTTTGAGCGGGCCATAGGCCGCGCCGTAAGGTTCTGCTGTTCCACGCAACGCGGGGTCCACATCTGCGGCCTCTTCGCGCTGCTCGCTGGTCGCCGCCGATGCTGACGCTATTTCGTCCAAGCCCGGTTCCGACAGGTCGTCATAGACCGAGATGGAGGAGACAAAGACATGGTGCACGTTGCCGACCGCATGGGCCAGGGTGCTGACCATGTCGGGCGCGTAGCCGCAGGTGTCGATCACCGCGTCGAATTGGCCTTGCAGATCGGGCAGTTCCTGCGTGCGGTCCGCGATGAGCGTGGCGGCACCGTCCGCGACGCCCTTGCCGCTGCGCGTCATGACGGTGACATCATGCCCTGCCGTGATTGCAGCCCGCGCGGTTGCCCCGCCCAGAAACCCGGTGCCACCGACGATCAGAATACGCATCTTCGCCTCCCTTTATGTAAGTTATCACTTACATAAAGGGAGGCCAGAGTTCAAGCGGGAGGGTTCGGGGGGCTATCCGGCATCAACCGCCAACAGCAATGGATCAATGCGGGCATAGCTGGCTTCCATGCCATCCTCCATCCCGGTTTCCAGCATGGCAGCGCGCGTCTCGGCATCGGGCAGGGTCATGCGCAAGGTCAGCAGCGTGCCGGACCCATCGGGGGCGAAGGTTGTTTCGATGTGGTTGTCCGGCGTGGGGTCGGGCAGGTGCATCCGTTCGACATGGACAATCCGCTTGCCGGGATCGAGTACCTGATATTCACCGGTCAGGGAAAACCCGCCATCACCGCCATCGGACCAGGCAAAGCGTATTTTGCCGCCCGGCTTGGGGTCTGACTGGCAATCCGTCACGACCCAACCGTCGGGCCCCAGCATCCACTGTCGCAACAGTTCCGGTTCCACATGCGCGCGATAGACATCCGCCGGGCTGGCCGCGAAACGGCGGGTGACGATCACATGCTGGTCGCCTTCGGTTGTGAGGGTCAGTCTGGTCATGTCGCGTCTCCTTTCGGTAGGTTGGCAAGCACCTGATCCAACCGGTCGTAATTGGCGGCATAGGTCCGGCGCATCATATTCGCCCAAGCCTCGATCTGTTCGAGACCGTCTGGGGCAAGGCGGCACGGACGTTTGGTTCCGTCGATCCGTCGCGTGATCAGCCCGGCCTCTTGCAGGATTTTCAGATGCCGCGAGATGGCGGGCTGGGACATATCGAAGGGTGCAGTAAGTTCGTTCACCGTCTTTTCGCCTGTCGCAAGCGCGCTCAGAAGTGCAAGGCGTGTCGGGTCGGCGAGGGCTGCGAATTTGTCGGGTGTCATATGTATAACGATTCCTTTATATAACTGATATATTATCTAAGGATATTGATCAAGGCGTGCTGTGGTGGCCCGACAAACCCTCTCGCAGAATCGCCGCACCATGCTATAAGTTGTGGCATGGCTATTGCAGACCCCCAGATACAGCCGCGCCCGGTGATCCGGCAGCTGGATGACGCCGCAATCAACCGGATTGCGGCGGGTGAGGTGCTGGAGCGTCCAGCCTCTGCCGTGAAGGAACTGGTCGAGAATGCGATTGATGCAGGGGCGACGCGCATTGAGGTGGTGATCGCGGATGGAGGCAAGACGCTGATCCGTGTCACCGATGATGGTTGCGGGATGGCGGCGGCTGATCTGCCGCTGGCCCTGTCGCGCCATGCCACGTCAAAGATTGACGGGTCGGACCTGCTGAACATCAATTCTTTCGGGTTCCGGGGCGAGGCGTTGCCGTCGCTCGGCGCTGTCGGTCGACTGACGATCACCAGCCGTGTGCCGGGGGATGGGGCGCATAGCATTGCCGTGTCCGGCGGCCGGATGAGCGATGTGCGCCCTGCGGCCCTGACCAGTGGCACGGTGGTTGAGCTGCGCGATATGTTCTACGCCACCCCCGCCCGGCTGAAATTCCTGCGCACGGACCGGGCCGAGGCGCAGGCGGTCGGTGATGTGGTCAAACGTCTGGCGATGGCAGAGCCGTTTGTGACGTTCATTTTGCGCGATGCATCGGGTGGCGATCAGCGCACGATCTTTCGGGCTGACGCCGAAACCGGTGATCTGTTCGATGCGCTGCATGGGCGGTTGCGGTCGGTGCTGGGCCGCGATTTTGCGGAGAATGCGCTGCCGATTGATGCGGAGCGCGATGGGTTTCACCTGACCGGCTATGCCGCCCTGCCCACCTATTCGCGCGGGGCGGCGGTGGCGCAGTTTCTGTTCGTGAACGGTCGTCCCGTGCGCGACAAGATGCTGCTGGGCGCGTTGCGTGCCGCCTATATGGATGTGCTGTCGCGTGACCGGCATCCGGTGGCGGCCTTGTTCGTGGATTGCGATCCAACGCTGGTGGATGTGAATGTGCATCCGGCGAAATCAGAGGTCCGGTTCCGCGATCCCGGTACAGTGCGCGGGCTGATCGTGTCGGGGCTGCGTCATGCGCTGGCAGAGGCGGGGCACCGAGCATCCACCACGGTCGCCAATGCCACGCTGGGCGCGATTACGCCCGAGCCCGCAAGCCCGCGCGTCTATCAGATGGACCGCCCCAGTTTCAGCGCCCGGTCGATGACGTTTCAGGCGCAGGCCCCCGGATTTCATGAGGCGCCATCGGCGCGGATCGAACCTGTGGTGGAGGATGAACCGGATCATCTACCATTGGGTGCCGCCCGCGCGCAGGTGCACGAAAACTACATCATCGCGCAGACCGAAACCGGCATTGTCATTGTCGACCAGCATGCGGCGCATGAGCGGCTGGTTTACGAGAAGCTGAAGGCCCAGATGGCAGAAAACGGCGTCGCGGCACAGGCCCTGCTGATCCCCGAGATTGTAGAGATGACGGAAAGCGAGGCCGCGCAACTGCTGGAGATTGCCGATGATCTGGCGCGGCTGGGTCTGATGCTGGAACCCTTTGGGGGCGGCGCGATTGCGGTACGCGAAACACCGGCCATTCTGGGCGAAGTGAATGCCGAAGCGATGCTGCGCGATATTCTGGACGAATTGGCCGATCAGGGGGACAGCGCATCGGTGCAGGCCCGGATCGAGGCGATCCTCAGCCGGGTCGCCTGTCATGGCTCCATCCGGTCGGGTCGCCGGATGCAGGGGGCCGAGATGAACGCGCTGCTGCGCGAGATGGAGGCGACGCCGCTATCGGGCCAGTGCAACCACGGGCGGCCCACCTATGTGGAACTGAAACTGGCCGATATCGAGCGGCTGTTCGGGCGCACATGATCCAGATTGGCGACCAGACCTACGCCTTTGACGACCCGCTGGTGATCGGGGGGCTGATTGGCGCGGCCATCGTTCTGCTGTTCCTGATCCTGCTGATCATCACGGTCCGCCGCGCGGGTAAATCAACGCAGGCGGTTGAATATGTGGCCGGGCAAGTGGGGCGGCTGACACAGGATATCGGCGTGCTGAACCAAGGGCAGCATACGCTGGCAGGCAGTATCAAGACGGTCAGTGAACAAACCGCCAGCGGGCAGGCGCAGGTCTTGCAGAATATGGAACAACGGCTGGCCGAGGTGCGCCAGCAGATGACGGATCAGCTGCACGAAAGCCAGCGGCGGTCGACCCTCGCGCTGACCGAAATGCAGGAACGGATGAAGGAAAGCCTGACAGGGTCTTCCGAAAAGACGACCAAAAGCCTGACCGAGTTGCAGGAGCGGCTGGCGACCATCGACAAGGCCCAGACTAATATCGAGAAACTGTCAGGCGACGTGCTGTCGCTGCAGGATATCCTGTCAAACAAGCAGCGGCGGGGGATGTTCGGGGAAATCCAACTGACCGATATCGTGTCCAAGGCGCTGCCTGCGGACAGCTATGCATTGCAGGCGACCCTGTCCAATAACCGGCGGGCGGATTGCCTTGTGCATCTGCCCAACCCGCCGGGGCCGATTGTGATCGACGCCAAGTTCCCGTTCGAGGCTTATGAAAGCTATGCCGCTGCCGATACGCCGCAATTGCAGCAGGTGGCCCTGCGTGATCTGGGCAATGCAGTGCGCAAGCACATCAAGGATATCAGCGAACGCTATATCATCGAGGGCGAGACGGCGGATGGCGCGATCATGTTCCTGCCGTCAGAGGCGGTCTATGCCGAGTTGCACGCCCGCCTGCCAGAGGTGGTGCGCGCCGGTTTTGACGCGCGTGTGTGGATCGTATCGCCGACGACCTGCATGGCCACCCTGAACACGATGCGGGCGATCCTGAAGGATGCGCGGATGCGCGAACAGGCCGGTGAGATCCGCAAGGCGCTGCGTCTGTTGCACCGCGATGTGGAGATCATCGGCGAAAAGGCCGGCAAGCTGGAAATACATCTGCGGCAGGCCGGTGATGATGTGTCCGGCGTGCTGACCGCCGCGACACGGGCCGGCAAACGGGCGGACCGGCTGGACAATTTCGATTTCGAGGAACTGGCGCCAGAGCCTGAGGATAAAGTGGTGCCGCTGGTACCAACGAAGCCCTAGGCAAAGTTGAAAAAATCGTCATTTTTTGTTAGGCTCGCCGCATTTGATAAAGCGATTTGAATGATGTGTGAAGCCTATCGCCGCCTCTTGCGCACCCCCATGGCCATTTTTCGCGAGATAAACCCCAACCGGACCAACAACCCCGCTATCTGCCCTGAAACGGCGGATGTGCTGGGGGATTTTCTGGACTCTGACGATGTGCGGCCAATCCGCACCCGATCAAATTCAGCGACATTCCATATCTCCGCCAGCGGGCGCTGGCAACCGGTGTCCTATGGCCGGATTGGGCGTGATCTGACCAATTGCAGCCATGACGTGATCGAAAGCACCCGTCACGGTGAGCAGCGCTATCCCAACCACTATTTCATTGTCTTTCGCGTCGATAACCGGATCCATATCGCCGATGCCTTTACCCATGAACTGATGGACAGCATGGATGATTATGCCCGCGCCGCCGAATTTGACCCGGCCGACATGCGCGACCCGGAAAAATGGACATTTCGTAGGATGGCAGGCCGCCGCTATGACGTCACTATCCGCGATCCGCTGGCCGGGCTGGAAGATATGGGTGATGATCCGATCGCCGGTGCCGAAGCCGGGCTTTGACGCCGTTCTCGGTGGCTCTATCCTGTCCTTCTGATCTTGCCACGCCAGCTTGTGCGGGATACCCATGCACCCAATCGCACCAAGGGGATTGCAAGGCCGATGTCTGCTGCTGATGATCCAAAAACGCTTGTCGGGACCGATTGGCTGGCGGCCCACCTCAAGGACCCTGATCTGCGGATCTTTGATGCGTCCTGGTATCTGCCAGACATGCAGCGCGACCCCAAGGCCGAGTATGAAAAGGCGCATATCCCCGGTGCCCGTTTCTTTGATATCGATGAAATCAGCGACCTGCGGTCCGAGCTACCCCATATGGCCCCCCCAGTAGAGAAATTCATGTCGCGCATGCGGGCGATGGGTGTCGGCGACGGGCATCAGGTGGTGGTCTATGACGGGATGGGCCTGTTTTCAGCCGCCCGTGTCTGGTGGCTGTTCCGCCTGATGGGACAGACCAATATCGCCGTGCTGGATGGCGGCCTGCCCAAATGGATCGCCGATGGCCACAAGACGACCACCGTTCCCCCTACAATCCGCGACCGCCACATGACCGTGCAGCGCCGGGATGATCTGGTCCGTGATGTGACCGAAGTGGCCCGCGCCGCCAAGCTGGGCGATCATGAGATTATCGATGCCCGTTCGCCCGCCCGGTTCAGGGGCGAGGCTGATGAACCCCGCGAGGGGATGCGCAAGGGTCATATCCCCGGATCGAAGAATGTGCATTATCAGGATTTGCTGAACGCGGATGGCACGATGAAGCCACCCACCGCCTTGCGCACCGTATTCATGGATGCGGGTGTTGATCTGCGCAAACCCGCCATTACCACATGCGGGTCGGGCGTGACTGCCGCGATCCTCGCCCTTGCGCTGGAACGGATCGGCAAGACCGATTATTCGCTTTACGACGGCTCATGGTCCGAATGGGGCATGTATGCCGACCTTCCTATTGCTACCGGAGCCGCCTGATGCTGGAACACCTGCAACCGCTACCCGCCGACAAGATCCTCGCCCTTGTGGCCGCGTTTCGCGAAGACCCGCGCGACGACAAGATCGACCTTGGCGTCGGTGTCTACAAGGACGCGTCGGGCAACACGCCGGTCATGCGCGCGGTGAAAGAGGCAGAGCGCCGTATTCTGGCCGACCAGACGACCAAGGCCTATACCGGTCTGGCTGGTGATCCGGCCTATGGCGCGGCGATGCGTGATCTGGTGCTGGCTGACAGCGTGGCTTCAGAACGGGTTGCCGCAGTCGCCACCCCTGGCGGGACAGGTGCGATCCGGCAGGCGCTGGAACTGATCAGGATGGCCGCCCCCGATGCCACCGTCTGGTTGTCCAATCCCACATGGCCAAACCATCCGTCAATCATCAAGTATCTCGGCATGAAGATGGCCGAATATACCTATTTCGACAGCGCCACCCGCGAAGTGGATTTCGCTGGCATGATGGCCGACCTCGATCAGATTGCCGCCGGTGACGTGGTGCTGCTGCATGGCTGTTGTCATAACCCCACCGGGGCGAACCTGACCGCTGATCAGATGGCACAGGTGATCACGCTGATGCAGAACAAAGGGGCCGTTCCCCTGATCGACATCGCATACCAGGGCTTTGGCGACGGGTTGGATGAGGATGCCAAGATCACGCGCCAGATTGCATCCGCGTTTGACAATTGTCTGATTGCGGCCAGCTGTTCCAAGAATTTTGGCATCTATCGCGAGCGCACCGGCATTCTGATGGCCGTGGCAAAGGACAGTGCCCAGCAGGGATTGGCCCAACAGACATTGGCCTATCTGAACCGCCAGAGTTATTCCTTTCCTCCTGATCACGGGGCGCGGGTGGTCACAACCATTCTGAATGATCCTGAGCTGCGTGCCGATTGGGAGGCCGAGTTGGAGGAAACCCGCATGGGCATGCTGGTTCTGCGCCAGCAATTGGCGGACGAGTTGAAGCGACTGACCAATTCGGACCGGTTTGATTTTCTGGCCCATCACCGTGGCATGTTCAGCCGGTTGGGCACGACCCCCGAACTGGTTGAGAAACTGCGGGCGGAGCATGGCATTTATATGGTGGGCGACAGCCGGATGAATATCGCGGGGCTGAATGCGCAGACCGTGCCCATCCTTGCCAAGGCAATTGTTGCCGTTGGCGTGTGAAAACGTATCTCGACAGGTCCCTGCCGCGCCCTTAGGTTTCCCGCAAAGGTTGAGAGGTAGAGACATGAATTTGGGTGACGCAATCCATGAAACCTCGATGCGGCACTGGACCGTGACAGGTGGCAATCGCATCGTCAAAGTCGTCAGCCCCACGGCAGATTTGGGGCTGCAGCAATACGGAACCGCCATGGGCTACGTCACACAGGAAAAATACCTGTTTGGCAAAAATTCGCGCGAGATCGAAAAGCTGCTTGGTGTGCGCCCGAATGAATTTGCGGTCATGTGCCATGTCTATGCATTGGCCCGCGTGCCAACACCGGATGAGGTCGAATTCAAGTTTTCAACCGCCTTCCCCGATGGCAAAGTCTTTGAGGCGGAACAGCACGATCAGATGATGACGGCCCGCGAAGATTTTGCTGCCGGTACAAACTTGTATGACCGCTCCATGACACCGGTTGCCCAGTATTATCCGCCGGGCTCAAACATGGTCCCACAATGGAAACTGGTCAAAGCCGTACCACTTGGCGGGCGCATTGCAACGGTCACGCCGCAATTCGCCTATCCACGTGCGAACGGATCGATCAAACCCTACACACCCCATAATCGGGGTGAGATCAAATAGGCATTGCTGCAATGCAGCTATGATTTTCTGCGGACGCTAAATCTGACTTGCGCCTGATGGCGCAATAATCTAATCCCCAATACGATTGATCGCGCAACTTTCGTACTCAAGGATAAGAGATGTCATTCCGCCTGCAACCTACACCCCCTGCCCGTCCGAACCGCTGCCAGTTGTTTGGCCCCGGATCGAACACCAAGCTGTTCGCGAAAATGGCGGCCAGTGCGGCGGATGTCATCAACCTTGATCTTGAGGACAGCGTGTCCCCGTCAGACAAGGACACGGCCCGCGCGAATGTCATTCAGGCGATCAATGAGGTGGACTGGAACACCAAATATCTGAGCGTGCGCATCAATGGGCTGGATACCCCCTACTGGTATCGCGATGTGGTGGAAGTGCTGGAACAGGCAGGCGACCGGCTGGATCAGATCATGATCCCCAAGGTGGGCTGCGCGGCCGATGTCTATGCGGTCGATGCGCTGGTGACGGCCATTGAAACGGCGAAGGGTCGGAAGAAACCGATCAGCTTTGAGGTCATCATCGAATCCGCCGCCGGCATCGCCCATGTGGAAGAGATTGCCGCCAGTTCACCCCGCATGGCGGCAATGAGCCTTGGGGCGGCGGATTTCGCCGCCTCCATGGGCATGCAAACCACGGGCATCGGCGGCACGCAAGAGCAGTATTACATGCTGCATGGTGAGACCCGGCACTATTCCGACCCGTGGCACTGGGCACAGACGGCCATCGTGGCGGCCTGCCGGACGCATGGTGTGTTGCCGGTGGACGGCCCGTTTGGTGATTTCAGCGATGATGAAGGCTATCGCGCGCAGGCCCGCCGTTCGGCGACGCTTGGGATGGTGGGTAAATGGGCGATCCACCCCAAGCAGATCGCCTTGGCCAATGAGGTGTTCACCCCATCAGACGAAGCGGTTGCCGAGGCCCGCGAAATTCTGGCCGCCATGGAAGAGGCAAAGGCACGGGGCGAGGGCGCCACGGTCTACAAAGGCCGCCTGGTGGATATTGCATCCATCAAGCAGGCCGAAGTGATTGTGCGCCAGTCCGAGATGATCGCGGGCTGACGCGAAGGGCCTTATTGACCAGCTAGGGTCAGACGCCCCGCATCGTAAGCCTGTCGGCAATCGGTCGCATCGCGCATGATGTCTGCCTGCAGGAGCGGCGTTGCTGTCATCCCCGGCCCGGCAAAGCGCATGTCATCGCATTCGCCGTCGTTGGACCAATCGCCACTGTCGTTGCCAAAGTCGATCGTTCCATCCTCGGCCACGCCAAGCAACCGCAATTGACCGGCATTGTAGGCATTCCGGCAATCGGTGGCATCTGCCAGCACGTCCTCTTGCAAAAGCGGCGTTGATGTCAGCCCGGGACCCGTAAACCGGCCATCATCACACTCTCCGTCATTGGCCCACTCGCTGCTATCGTTACCAAAGTTGATGCCGTCAACCTTCACCGGCTTACCACCGGCATCGGCCAGTCTCAGCTGTCCGGCCTCAAATGCTGTCCGGCAGTCGGTGGCATCGCGGCGGATATCGGAATCCAATAGGGGCGTGCTGGTCATTCCTGGGCCGCGAAACCGGGGATCATCGCATTCCCCGTCATTGGCCCATTCACTGCTGTCATCGCCAAAATCAATGGCCTGTGCCATGGCCGGCCCTGCCAGCAGACATGCAACAACACCGACAAATCCCAATATACGCATATGATTTTCCTATGTTTCAATCTGCCCCCGTCGCAGGTCTTGCCCCGGCTGGCCGTCGTTGTAAACGGCTGAAACGGATTTCCAACCGCCGTTGCCAAGCTACAACCGTTACGCCATATATCATCGAGTTCATCCAGAAGGTCCCTGATCCATGACCCAATACCTCGAGTTCGAAAAACCGCTGGCCGAGATTGAAGGCAAGGCAGAAGAGTTGCGCGCCATGGCCCGCGAGAACGCCGAGATGGACGTGGAAAAAGAGGCTGCGGCCCTCGACAAGAAAGCCAAGGATCTGCTGCGCAGTCTTTATGCGGACCTCAGCCCATGGCGCAAATGCCTTGTCGCCCGCCATCCGCAGCGCCCGCATTGCAAGGACTACATCGACGCCCTGTTCACCGAATATACCCCGCTGGCCGGCGATCGGAACTTTGCCGATGACCACGCGGTGATGGGGGGCCTTGCCCGGTTCGACGGCAAGCCCGTCATGGTGATCGGCCATGAAAAAGGCAATGATACCAAATCCCGGATCGAGCGGAATTTCGGCATGGCCCGCCCCGAAGGCTATCGCAAGGCCATTCGCCTGATGGGCCTGGCGGACCGGTTCGGTCTGCCTGTCATCACCCTTGTCGACACCCCCGGCGCCTATCCCGGCAAAGGGGCCGAGGAACGCGGCCAGTCAGAGGCGATTGCCCGGTCCACCGAAAAATGTCTTGATCTGAAGGTTCCGGTCATCAGCGTGGTTATCGGTGAAGGTGGATCAGGCGGCGCTGTCGCCTTTGCCACCGCCAACCGTGTCGCCATGCTGGAACATTCGATCTATTCGGTGATTAGTCCCGAGGGCTGCGCCTCGATCCTGTGGAAGGATGCCGAAAAGATGCGCGAAGCGGCAGAGGCCCTGCGCCTGACATCCAAGGACCTGAGCGAGCTGGGTGTCTGTGACGTGGTGATCAAGGAGCCGCTGGGTGGCGCCCATCGCAATGTGGATGCGGCCATTGAAGAGGTTGGCAAGGCGATCGGAAAAATGCTGGCCGATCTTGATGGTCAGTCTGCCGATCAGGTCCGCATGGATCGGCGCCAAAAATACCTGCATCTGGGCGAAAAGGGTCTGGCCGCTTAGGTTTAGACAGTCCGGAACATCGTTTATTAACGCCCGATTGCTATCAGACTTCCGAACCATGGTCTGACATGATCGGAGACAACGATGACATGCCGCATTTACAGCTGGGCGATTTGCGGTCGCGATCAGAGCGGTCGTCGGGTCACGGCCTGACCAGCCTACCGGATGAAAGCATTCTGGTCATATCGATTTTTCGTCCGTCACTGGACCATCCGCCGCATTGTTGTGACGATCCCTGCAGTGGGCATTCTGGTCGTGATGCTGATGGTCCTGTTGGGCCTGAACATGGCCGAAAGGCGGCTTGCCGCCTTGCAAGAGACAGTCAAGACATCCCTGAATTACCAACATACCGCGCTGCAATTGCCGGTTCTGGTTGAGGAAATCCACGGCACACTTCACGAGCTGGAAGAGACGCTGGAAGACGGGGCCGACCCGGCCGAAATCGCAGAACTTCGTCAGGACATTCTATATACCTATAACCGGATCAACACCTTGCGGCAAAAACTGGACCCGCGAGTCCGGAAGCTTGATCTGGAGTACCGGATGGATGCGTTGGATCGCGTCGTCAATGAAGCCCAAACCAATGATATCGACTTCACGATCCATGCCGATCTGCAGGTCGAAAGCAGTGATCATGAACTGGACGCAACGGCCACCCTGTTCGCCGCAATGGCGGCCCAGACCCGGATCCTCGCGCTGCGTGATCTGGCGGCGGTCGAACAGGGGAGTGTCCGCCTGATCTGGACATTTTTCCTGGCTGTTGGCGTGGTCGGGTCGCTTTTGTCGCTGGGCGCATTGTGGGCGGCGCGGCTGATCTCGCGCCCCATCCTGGCCATCGCACATACGGTCGAGGCGTTGGAAAGTGGCAATCTTGATGCGGATATCCCCGCCACGTTGCGACAGGATGAAATCGGCAAGGTGGCGCGCGCGATGGAGTCGTTCAAGTCCAGCCTGCAACGAAACAGGCGCCTTGAGTCAGAGCGTGACGATCTGAACCGCAATCTTGAACGCAAGGTGGCGGCGCGCACATCGGAGCTGGCCATCGAACGCGAGCGGCTGGCCCAGACCCAAAGGGAGGCAGAGCAGCAGCGGCGCGAAATGGCCACGCAGTTGAGGGCAGAGTTCGGTCGGGTGATCAACGCCGCCCGCGCCGGCGATTTCAAGCAGCGCGTCGGGGCGCATTTCGCCGACGACAACCTGCAAGCGCTGGCTGATGACATTAACCGCTTTGTGACCCGTGTTGATGACAGCGTTGGTGCCATCAGCAAAGCGATGCATGATCTGGCAAATGGCGAGTTTGCCTCCACAAAGGATCATGAATTTACCGGCGCGTTTGCAGACATCATGACACAGGTTCGCGAGACGGCCGCGCAGATCCGCGATCAATCAGGTCAGCTGACCCATATCGCCTTGCATGACGCGCTGACCGAATTGCCCAATCGCCGTTTTCTGGAGGATCGGCTGACCGCCTATACCAAGCTCTTGGCCTTTGGCGACATGCCATTGGCGGTGCTGCATATCGATCTGGATCGGTTCAAGGAAATCAATGATACGATGGGCCACGCGGCGGGCGATCAGGTGCTGAAACGCGCGGCGGCAGTGCTGACCGACCTGTCCGGAAATGACGATTTTATTGCCCGGGTGGGCGGGGATGAATTCATCATGCTGTGCCCCATGCTGGATTGTGCACCCCTTGAAAGACAACGGATCGAGAGGCTGGGTGACGGCATTGTCAGCGCGCTGGCGGAGCCAATAATGATCGAAGATGAGGAGGCCCGTTTTGGGGCCAGCGTTGGGATTGCCTTCAGCACCTCCGAAACGCAGGACCTGTCCAGCCTGGTGGTGGACGCCGATATCGCGCTTTATCAGGCGAAAGAGGCGGGGCGCAATCAGGCCCAGGTTTTTTCGGCAAGCATCGCCACCGCGCTGTCGCAACGCCGGTCCTTGCGCGACGATCTGCTGGCGGCAGTCGAACGGGACGAATTCGTACCCTTCTTTCAACCCAAATACGATGCCAACACTCTTGAAATGACCGGCGTTGAGGCGCTGGCGCGCTGGCAACATCCGACCAAGGGCCTGCTGACCCCTGACCAGTTTCTGGCAGCCGCCAATGACGTGAAGATCGTCCATGACATTGATCAGCAGGTTCTTTGGAAGGCGACCTGTGTTCTCAACGATCTTTGGGACAATCACGGGCTGCGCATTCCCGAACTGTCGGTCAATATCAGTCAACAGCGGTTATTCGACCCGATGCTACTGCGCAGCCTGGATGGGCTAATTGGCGATTTTCGGGTGTCGTTTGAATTGTTGGAATCAATCTTTTTCGACGAGCAGGGCGACAAGTTTCACTGGATGCTGGACCAGTTGCGCGAACGGGGTATCGGCGTGCAGATTGATGATTTTGGCAGCGGGCGTGCCTCAATCTCGGCCTTGATGAATATCGGGCCAGAGCGACTCAAGATCGACCGTCATCTGGTGCAACCGATCCTTGAACGCGAAGCGAATGCGCAACTGATCAAGGGCATTGTGGATATTGCCCGGTCGATGGATATCGGCGTCACGGCTGAGGGTGTGGAAACCATGCAGCATGCCGATCTGCTGCGCGATCTGGGATGCGACACGCTGCAAGGCTACGCCTTTGCCAGGCCGATGTCCGCCGAGGCACTGAAAGAATTCGGCCTGCGCAAGGCAAGTTAGCACTGGCAAAACCTGTCTGTTTAGGGCCATCTGGTGGCAGAAACCGCATCCGGACAGACACTTGCAACTGATCAAAGGACATTGGCAGCTGATCGTGCTGACAGGCATCGTTTTTGCCCTGTGGAACACCCCCGTGATGATCCCGCTGAAGATTTTGGTCGTGTTCCTGCATGAATTGTCCCATGCGGTGACCGTTGTCCTGACCGGGGGCCAGGTTGAAAGCCTGACAATCTCGACCAATCAGGGGGGCATGGTGACCGCACGTGGCGGCAGCCGGTTTCTGTCACTGTCATCGGGCTATCTGGGGTCACTGATCATCGGGGTCGCTTTGCTGGTGGCCGCACTGCGGACCAAGGCGGACCGCATCATCATGGCGGTCTGCGGTGGGGTGACCCTGTTGGTCACGGCCCTCTATATCCGCGACGGTTTTGCGTTGATATTTGGCATTGGCACAGGTGCCGCGATGCTGGCGATGTCGCGGTTTCTGGGACACGGGATCAACGATCTGGTGTTGCGGGTTATCGGGCTGAGCAGCATGTTCTACGTCCCCTACGATATATTCAGCGATACGATCGCCCGGTCCGAATTGCGGTCTGACGCGCGTATGCTGGCCGAGGAATTCGGCGGCGCGACCGTGATGTGGGGCGGGATCTGGCTCGTAATCAGCCTGGCCGTTATCGGCTGCTGCCTGCGCTATGGGTTGGGGCCGGACAGCAACCTGCATTGGCGCAAGCCACCGGTTGAGGCCCCCGTGCGTCGGCCTGTACGCCGCACACGTTGACCCGGACTACCACATTGTTTTGACCGCACGCGCGGCCCATTCGGCATCATAGGCCGCACCGTCAAAGTCGTTTTTCTGTTCTTCCAGCAATGCGCCGATGCTGGGCAGATCCGCGCTTTCGTCGCCAGAAGCCCAGATACGGGCGCGCATCAACGCCCGCGCACATTGGCTGTAAACCTCGGCCACGGTGATGACGATGACGCTGCGTGGCTGCCGCCCCTTTTGATCGAACCGGCTCAGCAGATCGGGGGCGACTGACACCAGGGCGGTTCCGTTGACCCGGATGACGTTGTGCGAGCCGGGCACGATGAACATCAGACTGATCCGCCCGTCGGCCACGATATTGCGCAGCGTGTCGATGCGGTTGTTGCCGCGCCAGTCCGGCAGCAGCAGCGTCTTGGCATCCAGCGCCTGCACCACCGGGCCATCATCGCCACGCGGGCTGCCATCGGTGCCGTCAGGGCCGACGGTTGACACCACGCATAGCCGTGACGCCATGATCCATTTGGCATATAGCGGGGTCAGCCGGTCGGCGACCTTGATCAGTGACGCCTCTGCCGGGGTGCCATAGATCGACTCGAGCGTGGCGATATCGGTGATCGTATCAGTCACTGCGAAACCCTGCCTCCGCATTCAGCCTGTCTGACGCGGTTTCGATGTCAGTTTCAAGCCGAGCCATGAATTCATCCACCTCCAGCCCCGGTTCGATCCGCGGCAGAAACTCGAACACGGCCGTGCCCGGTTTGCGGTAGACCCCACGCTTGGGCCAGAACACGCCCACATTGGTGGCGACAGGCACACAAGGTTGCCCCAGTTCACGATAAAGCACCCCGGTCCCGATCTTGTAGGCCCGTTTCTCCCCCGGCGGCGTGCGTGTGCCTTGCGGATAGATGATCAACTGTCCCGGCAGGGCGCGCCCGGCCCGTACATCGGCCAGCATTTTTTTGACCGCCTGCCCCCGCTTGCCCCGATCCACGGGGATGCAACCGATGCGCAGACCGAACTGCCCGATAATGGGTGCGTATTTCAGGATGGATTTCATGATGAATTTGCCGCGCGGGATCGCCCCGTAGATCATCAGCACATCAAGGAATGACTGGTGCTTAGCCGCAACCATCACCTCGTCCGTGGGTGGGTCTCCCCGGATCTCGGTTTTCAGCCCCATAATCCAGGAGGCGGTCCAGCGGATCCACCGGCAATAGGCGTGACAGCCCGCGATGGCCCCCCGCCGCGATACAATCGCCGCCGGAAGATAGATCAGACCGATCACCAGCATGGCCAGATACATCTGCCCGTTAAAGATCAGCGACCGCAGCCATTGAATTGCATAGCTCATGTCTGTTCCTTCAGCCTTGCCAGTGCCGCCGCGCGGGTGGCGACGAATGCCACGATAGCCGCAAGCAGCGGAATGACCAGAGGCCAGAGCCACCCCGCCCCTTCGAAACCGATATTGGCAAGGAACCCGCCAGTGCCGTCACCACCCGGCAAAAGCTGGAGCACTGCAACGCCAAGCACGACGCCAACCATGGCCCCGACCCCGGTGCGCAGCGTAAAGCGGCGCACAAAGGCGCGGGCGATATAGATATCGCGCGCGCCGACCAGCCGCAGCACCCGGATCACCTGCGCGTTCGCCGCCAGAGATGCTTGCGCGGCGAGAGCGATCATCGCGGCCATGGCGGCCCCGATCAGCCCGATCACCAGCCAGCCGATCAGCCGCAGCCGCGATGCCGCTGCAATGAGCGGCGCACGCCAGCGTCCGTGATCATCCAGTGTCGCCTGCGGCAGTTCGGCGGTCAGCCGGGCGCGCAGGCCGGCATCATCATAGCTGTCATCATCGGCGATCACCTCGATCAGGCGGGGTACGGGGAGTGTCTCAAGCGCCAGATCAGGCCCGAACCACGGTGACAGCAGCGCCTGCTGTTCCGCATCCGTCAGCGCGCGGGCATCTGCGATACCGGGCGTGGTAGACAGGATGTTGAGCGCAAGTTCGATATCGGCGCCGGGTGCGTCTGCGGGCAGGCGCAAGGTGGCGGCCTGCGCCAGTTCGTTCGCCCAGCGATCCGCCACGCGCCCCGCCGTCAGCGACAAGGCCAGTGCAAACACCGCCAGAAACGCCATCGCACCGGCAACAAAAACGGTCAGGCGCGCCGTAATGCCGGTGGGTGGTACGGCACGGTCGGCTTGCGGATCACCGACGATCAGGTCCAGCGCACCTTTCAATGGCCCGATCACAGCTCTGACCCCGCTTGCTGCAACTCACCGTCTTTCAGCCGCAAGACCCGCGCACTGATTTCAGCCTTCATGGACCGGATCATGGTCAGATCATGGGTGGCGATCAGGATGGTCTTGCCCATTCGGTTCAGTTCGACCAGCAGGGTCATGAGGCGCTGCGACATCTCCCAATCGACATTGCCGGTGGGTTCATCGGCGATGATCAGATCGGGTGACATGATCACCGCGCGGGCCAGTGCGGCCCGCTGGCGTTCACCCCCGGACAGTTCCGGCGGCAACTGGTTGGCCTGCGCCTGCAGCCCGACCCAGGCCAGCAATTCTGGCAGATTGCCCGCCGCCTCTGACGCGCGATCAGCGACCGTCAGGGGCAAGGCAATGTTTTCGGCAATCGACAGGTGATCGAGAAACTGACAATCCTGATGGACCACACCGATGCGTCGGCGGGTCATTGCCACCGCGTCCCGGTCCAGCGTCGCCGCATCCCGCCCGAACAGCAGAACCTGACCCGATTGGGCGCGCAGATCAGCATAGCACAGCCGTAGCAGCGTGGTCTTGCCCGCCCCGGACGGCCCTGTCAGAAAGTGGAACGATCCCGGCGCAAGCTCCAGTGACAACTGGGAAAAAAGCGGATTGCCCCCATAGCCGCAGGACACATTTTGCAGTTCAATCACGGCCTATACCCTTTGATCACGCTGCCGTTCTGCCCAAATCTGCAACAGGTTTCAATCATCCCCCGCCGAGCGGGCACGCAAATCCTTTGCGTTTGCCGCGCTGATTGTTAGATTGTGGTTTAACAAAACAATAAGAACTGTTGGTTGACGGGCAGAAGGATAACGAGATGCGGCTGATTTGCCCTAAATGTGATGCGCAGTATGACATCGCGGATGATGTCATTCCCGAGGGCGGACGGGACGTGCAATGTTCCAGTTGCTCTCATACCTGGTTTCAGATGGACAAGCCCAAGATCGCCGGCCGTCCGCTGACCCAGGCCCCGAAGCCGCGCCCGATGACTGGACCAACAGGGCCGGCGGTCAGCGACGGCCCCCGACACAAGCCTGTCGAAGACATGCCGCGAAAGCCATTGGATTCGTCCATTGCCGATATCCTGCGCGAAGAAGCCGCCCGCGAAAAAGAGGTGCAGGCAACCGAAGAGGCGCAGCCGCATCCCAATGAACGAACCGGTCAGACCGCCCGCGAGCGGGCCGAACAGACTCGCCAGCGCATTTCCCGGATCGCCACTGGCGACGAAATCAGCCCTGCCGCCGTCGCCGCCGCATCAACCGGGGCGGTGCATGGGGCAAATGTGCGCACCATGCCCGGCATTGATGAGATCAACGCGACCCTGCAGGCCCGCGCCCAGGCCAGCGACACATCCGGCCTGACCGAAGAAGAACATGTCGAAGTCGTCAAGCGGCGGGGGTTCCGCCGCGGATTCTTTATGGTGCTGTTATTGATGGCGATCCTGATCACGCCTTATTTCTTTGCTGATCAGATCACCGAAAACCTGCCCCAGACGCAGGATATCATGAACAGCTATGTCGCAACGGTGGATCAGTTGCGTTTATGGCTGAATGATCAGATTCAGGCACTGCAGAGTATGGTCGAGGATATGATGGCCCCGGATGAGGCAGCGCCAGCCGTCGAAGGCGACGCACCCGCGACCGAATAATCAGAACTGATCCAGCAAGCGCCGCAGGTAATCCCGTTCGACCTCTGGCCTATCCTGTTCGGCTGACCGGCGGCGGATTTCACCCAAAAGCTCTTCGGCCCTGCGGTTGATTTCCTCGCGGCCCAGCATCTCCTGATCGGTGCCCAACTGGCCGGTATTGCCCATTTCGCGGCCCAGCGGGTCGCGCTGGCCGGGCACGGGCCGCCCTGATGCCTCGCCCTGTTCGGACCCTTGCCCCGGTTCGGCGGTCTGGTTTTCGGCAAGCGCCTGCCCCAGTTGACGCATCCCGTTGCGCAATGCGTCCATGGCTTCGGCCTGCCTGTCGATCGCTTCGGCTAGGTCGCCCTCGCGCAGGGCGTCCTCTGCCCCTTCCATCGCGCCTTCGGCGCGCTCCAGCGACCGGCGGGCAATATCGCCTGCTTCACCGTCAAGGCTGGGCAGGCCGTTGCGTTGGCGTTCCAGCTCGTCGCGCAAGGCGCGTTGACGGTCGGCAAGGCTGCGTTCATCGCCTTCACCGCCGCGCCCATTATCACCCTGCTGGCCACTTTGCCCGTCACGGCCGACGCCCTGCCCCTGCCCCTGTCTGCCATCCTGACCGGGCTGCTGCCCGTTCTGGCCTTGCTGACCGGGCTGGTTCTGGCCGGGCTGTTGCCCTTGCTGGCCCTGTTGCCCTTGCTGACCGGGTTGCTGCGGTTGACCGGGCTGGCCCTGCTGACCGGGGTTGAACTGTTCCTGCAAGTCGCGGAACGCATCGTCTGACAGGTCTTCCTGATCGCGCAGGGTTTCTGCAAGGTCCTGCATTGATTGCTGGCCCGGGGTCTGCGGCCCGTCGCCACCTTCGCCGCGCGTCACGCGCATGTTTTCCATCATCTCGTTGAGCTGTTCCATCAGCTCTTGCGCTTCGGCCATCCGGCCTTCCTGCATCAGTTCCTCGATCCGATCCATCAGCGCCTGCAGCTCGTCCATGGACATTTCGGTGCTGTTGCCGGCCATGTCGCGCTGATCGGTGCCGTCCTCGCCCGGCTCCGCCTCTTCGGCGAGCATGCGCATGTAGTCGTTCGTGGCCTCGCGCAATTCCTGCATCAGTTCGGCGATTTCCTCGTCAGACGCACCGTTGCGCATCGCTTCGGCCAGTCGTTCCTGTGCCCGTTCCAGACGCGCGCGGGCATCGGCCAGACGCCCGTCCTCAAGTTGGATGGCAAGATCCCAGAGGGCCTGCACAATCTCGGCCTGCCCTTCGTCATTCATGCCGAATTCAGCCATGTTATCCAGCCGCCGGATGATCGTGCGCAGCCGCAGATAGGTGGTTTCGTTGGAAAACAGACCTTCGGGTCTGTGCGACATGGCGCGCAGGATCTGGTTGATGCGTGGAGCATTCGCCTTGGACCACATCAAGTCGCGCCGCTGTTCGATGACCGCTTTGGCGAAGGGTTGGAAAAACCGCCGACCGGGCAGGATCAGCTGTTCGGACGGGGTCTGCGCGGTTTGGTCGGACGCATCCGTCACCGCAAGCTGCATGGTCACGGGCAGATTGGCCAATGGATGCTCGCTGAGGTTCTCGATCAGGAATTCCTCGAAATCAGAGCGGTCGCCGGTAAAGGGCATCGGCAGGTCGAGCACCAGCGGTTCCATCGGATCAGGGTCGATCATCAGCCCATGGGCTCGGTCCACCGACGCGAGATCGAGTGTGATGGTCGCTGTCCCGGATTCGACCCCGTAGTCATCTGTCGCGGTAAAGGGTTGCGACAGCTCGCCCCCTGCATCCGCTTCAATCGGGCCAGTCAGTTCGACGGTCGGGGGCTGGTCGGCGATAGCGGTCACTGTCCAGCTAACCCCATTGGGCCCTTCAACAGACAGGCTGCCCGATTGGGTGATTTCAAAGCTTTGTTGCGCCTCGGACGCCGCCCCCACCTCGCCCACGCGGCCTGATACTGTTTCGGCCACGGTCAGCGCGCCAACCTCACCATAAAGGCGCAGGGTCACCTGGCTGCCCTCAGGCACACGCAACGGGCCTTCAGGGACATCGTTAAGGTAGATGGACGGCTTGCCAGTATAAGCAGGCGGTTCGACCCAGCCTTCCCAGACCGGACCGCTGGCCAATGTCGGTTCGCCGCCAGTGACGATTTCGCCAACCGACCCGACCCGCCAGAGCGACCCAAACAGCAACGCGGTGACAAAGAAGAGCAATGCGATAAATCGCAAACCGTAAGGGTCACGGTCCGAAACCCGTAAATCCGGCTCCACAGCGCGGGCGGATTTGGTCCGTTCCGCCATGCGGGCCACATGGGCGCGCCACACGGCCTCTGACGCGGCATCGCCGCTGCCAATGGCCTGCGTGTCGGCAATAGCCGCAATTGGGCGGCCTGGCATGGCCGCATCGACCCGTTCAACCGCCTCGACGCGCGAAGGCACACGGAACCGGCGCGCCCCCCAGATCAGGGCGGCCAGAAGCGCCAGCACGGACACGACCGCAGAGCCCCAGAAGACCTCAAGCGGCAGATCATCCTGCCAACCCATCATCAAAGGGGCCATAATCAGAAACGCAACAGTCCAGAGCGGCCAGAACGCCCGCACCACCTGCTCGGCGATCATGCCTGCCCGCGTCACTGCCACCGGCAGGCGCAAATGGCGCATCTGGTCAGGTTGGTCCTTCAGCGGGCCTCTCCTTCGGTTCTGGCTAGGTCAGCCATGGCGGCAGTGTATCGCGCGCGATCATGTCTTCATAGGTAGGGCGTGCGCGAATAACTGCAAATTGATCCCCGTCCACAAGCACCTCTGGGATCAGCGGGCGCGAGTTGTATTCAGACGACATAACCGCACCATACGCCCCTGCAGACCGAAAAGCGATCAGGTCGTCGGCCTGCACCGGCGGCATTTCGCGTGCTTTTGCAAATGTGTCGCCGCTTTCGCAGACAGGGCCGACGATATCGTATTTGGCGGGTTCTGTGCCCGGGGCCGGTTCGATCACCGGCACGATATCATGCCAGGCTTCGTACATGGCAGGGCGGATCAGATCATTCATCGCGCCGTCGATGATCAAAAATTCCCGGTCTTCGCCGGATTTCACATAGATCACCTTTGACACCATCAGCCCGGCATTGCCGGAAATCAGCCGCCCCGGCTCAATCTCGATCTCGCAATCCAGATGGCCGACGGTGCGCTGGATCAACGCGCCGTAGTCGGTGGGCAGCGGCGGTGCGATGTTCGAGCGGGCATAGGGAATGCCAAGGCCCCCACCCAGATCAAGACGGCTGATCTCGTGCCCGTCAGCGCGCAACTGTTCAGTCAATTCGGCGACCTTTTTATATGCGGCTTCGAACGGTTCCAGTTCGGTCAGTTGCGATCCGATATGCACATCGATCCCGATCACCTTCAGCCCCGGCAGTTTGGCGGCCATTGCGTAAACCTCGCGGGCGCGGCTGATCGGGATGCCGAACTTGTTTTCGGACTTGCCGGTGGCGATCTTGGCGTGGGTTTTTGCATCCACATCCGGGTTCACCCGTACGGTGATCGGGGCGACCATGCCCAGCGATTGCGCGACCTGATCAAGCACGATCATCTCAGGCTCGCTTTCCACGTTGAACTGGCGGATGCCGCCCTGCAACGCGGTGCGCATTTCATCCGCCGTCTTGCCGACCCCGGAAAACACAATGCGGTCGCCGGGTACACCGGCGGCACGGGCGCGCATGTATTCGCCAACCGACACCACATCCATGCCAGCGCCGGCATTGGCCAGCACCTTGATCACCGCCTGATTGGACAGCGATTTCATCGCGTAGCAGACCAGATGGTCGGCCCAATCCAGCGCCTCGTCAAACAGCTTGAAATGCCGGGTCAGGGTAGCGGTGGAATAGACATAAAACGGCGTGCCCACGGCCGCCGCAATGTCAGCGACGGGCACGTCTTCGGCATAAAGCGTGCCGTCACGATAGAGAAAATGATCCAAGGGTGATGACCTTCAACGATAAACCACCCCGGGACATAGCAGATCGGGATCAAAGACCAAGCCTGATCACTCAGGTTTTGGTATGCCGTTTCAGAAACTCTTGTTGCGCCACGGCCTGCGCCTTGATCCGTTCTTCCTTGTGGAATCTGATCCGGTCGAACACAGGAACGAAATCAGGGTTGTTGACACCTCGACCAGTCGCAATCTGATACAGTGTGTGAAACGGATTGAGGTTACCTTCGATGATAACAGGGCCGTCCTGACTGATACCCACATCCCATCCAATAACGCCAAGATCGGGAAATACATCGTGGGTCGCGGTCACTAGCTGACAGACTGCATCCCAGTGCGGCAACTGAAAACCCACAATCGGCTGTTCAGAGACGGGGTGGGTTGTCACCTCTTCGGATTTCAGGCCGATACCGCGCCGACATTCAGTCACCTGCCCGGTGTGGGCATCAACATGCGCCAGCATACTGCCATCCTGCCAGAAATTGTCTGACATCGCTGCCGGAGAGGGTATCTTCCATAAAGCATAAAGAACCTGCGCATCTGATCCGTCACGAAACGTTACCATACGCAAGGAACCAACCGATTGGCCCACAAGCGTGGACATGTCCTGATGCTGCACGACGGCATCTTGAAACATGTAGCCCTCTGGATAATCTTTGAAAATCTCCTCGGCCAATGAGGCTACATCGTGGCTTTGATCATTGCCAAACGATATCTGATCGGTCGCCTCGTCAAAACTCGCAAACCATGCGGATCCAACGCTTTTCGAACCCTCATTTGGCTTGCCAAAAACAGGATACTTTGCACCGGTTCGAAGAAACTCGGCCACTTCAGCGGCCGAGGACAGAGTTTTGATCTTTCCAAAACCAGGGCCATGGCTCACGACAGCCTGCAGTTGCGTGATGGACAGACCAAGACCGTTCATCAGTGCGGCAAAAAGCGCTTTTTGTTCAATGATGGCACCGTCAATCTGCCCCTGCTGGCTTGACAGTGATTGGTTCAAAACGCGGTTGCTGTCAGCACCGATGAATTCCAGGCGGTCCGATGCTGTCAATTCGGGGCGATATAGCTGATATTCGTAATACTCGATCGAACGCATTTTTGTCTTTTTGGGACCGAACATGCGTTTGATCTGATGCCCGAACTGTTTGAACGGGCTCACACCATAAGTCTTTGCAACTGCAATCAGCGCCTCTGCCGCCACCGGCTTCTTCGAAGGGGGCGCGCCTAACAAAGCTTTCTTGGCAGACGTATCGGTCATCAAATTAATTTCCCTAAATTTTGAAGCATTATACGCCCACCCGATGCGGATCACGGATCACGACAATCCGGCCGCGCAGGTAGAGGTAAAGCGGCAGACCGCAACTGACCCCAATACAGAATGTGGCCGGTATGGCGATCAGGCTCAGGTAATTCTTGTTCTTGAAGGCTTCGGTGATGATCCACAGGGTCAGCGCCACTGCAGCAATCGTCAGATCCCAGACCAGCCCGCTGGTGGCGGCATTGGCGTGCCAGGCATCGACCATGGCCATCAGGTTCCAGCCGTTTTCCTGAAACCAGCTGATGAAGTAATACATCGGGTGGATCGTGCCCCAGATCGCGAGCAACAGAAAAACCGCGCGCATCAGAAGCCCACCCCGACAGAGACGGTGCCATTGCTGGCGCCCACGGTCGTGCTGGTGCTGACCCCGCCCGATCCGATACCAACACCGACACTGGCATTGGGGGTAAAGGGGGCCCCATCGGCCCCGCATCCGGCCAGACCAATCAGGCCCAAAATCAACGCGATACGTTTCATTTCAAAGCTTCCTTCCAATGGGCCACCCGGGCGCGGACCTCCGACGGGGCCGTTCCCCCATAGCTTGTGCGGGACGCGACAGAGTTTTCAACCCCCAGCACATCAAACACATCCGCCCTGATGCCATCATGCACGGTTTGCATATCCTCCAGCGTCAGATCGGGCAGGTCACAGCCTTTGCCTTCTGCCATCGCGACCAGCGAACCGGTGACGTGATGCGCATCCCGAAACGGTAGCCCAAGTTCGCGGACCAGCCAATCGGCAAGGTCCGTTGCCGTCGAAAATCCGCTGGCGGCGGCGGCTTTCAGGTTGGCGCGGTTGGCGGTCATGTCGGCCACCATCCCTGTCATCGCGACCAATGCCAGCATCAGGTTGTCGGCGGCATCGAATGTCTGTTCCTTGTCTTCCTGCATGTCCTTGGAATAGGTCAGCGGCAGTCCCTTCATCACGGTCATCAGGGCGACATTGGCACCAAAAATGCGCCCGATCTTGGCGCGGATCAGCTCCGCCGCGTCTGGGTTGCGTTTTTGCGGCATGATGGACGACCCCGTGGACCATTTGTCGGACATCTTCACGAACCGGAACTGGGCAGAGGACCAGATCACCAGCTCTTCGGCCAGCCGCGACAGGTGCATCGCGCAGATGCTGGCGCTGGCCAGGAATTCCAACGCGAAGTCGCGGTCCGCCACCGCATCCAGAGAATTAGCCATGGGCGCGTCGAACCCTAGCGCCTGCGCGGTCATGTCCCGATCAATCGGAAATGAGGTGCCCGCCAGTGCTGCGCAGCCCAGGGGCGATACATTCATCCGTTTGCGCGCATCGGCAAAGCGCGACCGGTCACGCGCGAACATTTCCACATAGGCCAGCATGTGATGGCCCCATGTCACCGGCTGGGCTGTCTGCAAATGGGTGAAACCGGGCATGACCCAATCCGCGCCCGCCTCTGCCTGCCCCAGCAGCGACTTTTGCAAAGCCGCTAGCGCCTCATCTGCCTGATCGCACTGATCGCGAACCCAAAGCCGGAAATCGACCGCCACCTGATCATTGCGCGACCGGGCCGTGTGCAAACGGCCCGCCGGTTCGCCGATCAGTTCTTTCAGCCGCGCCTCTACATTCATGTGGATGTCTTCGAGCGCCGTGGAAAACGCAAAATCCCCGGTTTCAATCTCTGACAAAACGGTGAGCAGACCTTCCCGGATCGCCTTTGCATCGTTATCGCTAATGATGCCTGTGGCGGCCAACATGGCGGCATGGGCGCGTGAACCTGCGATGTCCTGCGGTGCCAGGCGTCGGTCATACCCGATCGAGGCGTTGATTGCCTCCATAATCGCGTCTGGTCCGGCGGCAAAACGCCCGCCCCACATTGTGTTCGCGGATTTGGTCATAAAGGATACGTCTCATGCGGAAGTTACTGTCAGCCCTGCTTTATACGGCCATCGCAGCCGTTGCAAACGCAGGCCACGCCGATGATATCGCCGCATTGCGCGAAGGTGATATGCGCAAGCTGATCGTACACAGCGCACCGGTTGCGGGGTCTGACGTGCCTTTCACAGCCGAGGATGGCAGCGAAATGACCTTGGCCGCCTATGAAGGCAAATATGTGGTTCTGAACTTCTGGGCCACGTGGTGCGCTCCCTGCCGCAAGGAAATGCCGATGTTGTCGGCCATGCAGGCGCAGCTGGGGGGTGACACGTTCGAAGTGGTCACGATAGCGACAGGTCGGAACCCGCGCCCCGCGATGGAACGGTTCTTTGCCGAAATCGAGGTGGACAATCTGCCGCTGCATACGGATGCACGGCAATCGCTGGCCCGCAGTCTTGGTGTTCTGGGCCTGCCGGTGACGCTGATCCTGAACCCCGAAGGTCAGGAAATTGCTCGGCTTCAGGGGGATGCTGATTGGTCGAGTGACAGCGCATATGCGATTATCGAGGCGCTTCTGGACGACTGAACTGGCATTCCCCGTCCCGATGCCTAACTTGGATGCATGGCCAAGAACACATTGCATCTTTATTATCGCCCAGGGGCCTGCTCTCTCGCCCCGCATATCCTGCTTGAACATATCGGCGCGGACTACATCCTGACCGAAGCACCACGCGATGACGGCTACCGGGCGATCAACCCGACCGGCGCGGTTCCTGCACTAGACCTTGGGGATAGGGATATTCTGACCCAATGCGACGCCATTCTGCATTTCATTTGCGCCACCCATGACCGATCTGACCTGACTGGTGGCGATGATGTCCGCCAACAGGCCGAAGTGATGAAATGGTGCGCCTTCCTGACGGGTGACTTTCACCCGGCCTTCTTTCCGGTTTTCGTACCGAAACGTTACAGCACCGATCAGAGCGCTGACGCACAACGGCATTTGAAAGCCGCTGGATTGGAGCTTGTGAAGAACGGGCTCGGCCTGATCGACACACATCTGTCAGGCCTCAATACCTTTGTCGGAAACGGACTGACGGTTGTGGATTTCTATGCCGTGCCAATGTTGCGATGGGCGGCACACAGCCTGCCAGATGGGCTGGCCCCGTGGCCTGCCACAGATGCCTTTTATCAGCAGCTTTGTGACCATCCGGCGGTCAGATCAGCCATGCAGGCCCAGGGGATTGCGCCTTGATCAACGAACCTTCCGCATTGACCCAACAGGTGGAAAAGATGGAGGCCATAATAGGCCGGGGCGACTGGAACGCCGCGCGCGATCTTTTCACGCCCGATGTTCAATATCAGGTTGGCCATCGCGCCCCTGTCACGGGCGTCGACGGTATCCGCAACTATATGGACTGGCAGACGCAGCACGTGCGTTGGGACGGGCACACGATCCATATGATGTTCAGCCGCGATGACACCGCGATTTTCGAAGTCACATCGCATTTCACGCGTCTTGCGGATGGCGCATCGCTGGATGTGCCGTGCACGGATATCTATCGGTTCAAAGGCAACAAGATCGCCGATTGGCGTGTTTATTCAGACACAAGCGCCTTTGGCGCCTGAACGTCATCGGTATTATTGAGCCAAGCCGATCTTTCGGCTTCAGGCCCGGCCCGCTGTCGCTGACAGCAATAGCGGATCGATCCCCAGCACTTTCAGCGCGGCGGTCCATTTATGTTCGTTGGCCCTGCCAAAGACGATGTCGTCGCGTGGATCGCAGGTGAGCCAGCCGTTCTGGGCAATCTCGGATTCCAGTTGGCCCGGTCCCCAACCGGCATAGCCCAGCGCCAGCATCGACGCTTTGGGGCCCTTGCCCTTCCCGATATCCTCCAGCACGTCCATGGTCGCGGTCATGCCGATCCGGTCGTCGACCTGCAGCGTGCCAATCTCGGACCGGTAATCGATGCTGTGCAAAACAAAGCCGCGCGCATGATCCACAGGCCCACCAAAATGGACCCGGATATCACGCACGCCCGGTGCCCGGTCGATGCCCAGCTGATCCAGAAGATCGCCAAACTGGATGTCCACCTGCGGCTTGTTCACGATCAACCCCATGCCGCCATCATCGGAATGGGCGCACATGTAAATCACACTCTGGGCAAAGCGGGGATCACCCATATCCGGCATCGCGATCAGCAGTTTCCCGGCAAGATTCGTTGATTCCGTTTTCATGTTAACTAAAATGAGCCTCCCCTTTGGCTGACGCAAGAGGCAACCTGATAAGGCCTCTCCCAAACGTGACTTCCCATTACATCGCCAATGCTTAAGTAAGCTTTCATGCGCAAAAAGATGCTGATATCCCTGTTTTTCCTTGCTTTGCCCGTCGCTGCGGTTGCAGGGCCTTTTGATGATCTCGCTACGGTTGAGGTGCTGCCAGGTTGGCGTGCGGCCAATGGTGACCATATCGCCGGGCTGCGCATCACCCTTGAAGAAGGCTGGAAAACCTATTGGCGCGCACCGGGCGATGCGGGCATCCCGCCGCAGTTTTCATTTGCCGGTTCTAACAACATCACCAGCGTGACACCGCATTGGCCGGTGCCACAGATATTTGACCAGAACGGGATGCGGTCCATCGGATATACCGACAGTGTTGTCGTGCCGATCACCGTGGCCAGCGCCGATACCGATGCCCCGATCCAGATCAGCGGCGACCTGCATATCGGCGTGTGCGAAGATATCTGCATTCCTGTCAGCCTCAGCTTCAATGCCATGCTGCCCGTCACCGGCAGCCGCGATACATCCATCGCCGCCGCATTGATCGACCGCCCGCTGAACCGGGACGAGGCCAACGTGGGCGCAGTTACCTGCGCCATCGCCCCGATCAGTGACGGGCTGCGCGTGACCACGGCGATTGATTTGCCTGCCACGGGCACGTCAGAGGTTGTCGTGATCGAAACCGCCGATCCGCTGGTCTGGGTGTCGGAGGCGGACGTGGCCCGCACCGGCGACCGGCTGCTGGCGACCGTGGATATGGTTCATACCAGCGGCGTTGCCTTTGCGCTGGACCGGTCGGCGATACGGATCACTGTGCTGGGCAGCCAGAACGCTGTCGATATTCGCGGCTGCAGCGCAGGTTAGGGTCAGCACCCTAGGCCCGGCGGCGTAAGCCCATAGTCAGCGCCGCGCTGACATAGATCGCCAGCAGGATCACCGCCAGTCCCGCCACGAAAACCCCGAATGCCGGGACGAACCCACCATTGAGCATCGGCAACAGGTCGGCGGCTGGTCCCCATGCCGCCCCGGTGACCAGCACCGGTGCAACCGTCACAGCAAACAGCGCCAGCGCCAGTGCAGCCCCCAGCCCCGCCGGTGCCCACATGCCAAAATGCCGCCCGCGCAGGGCCCGCTTGGCCGATTGCACCTGTTTGCGGATGTCCTGCTGCATCGCCATCAGCGATGGCACCACCAGCAGCACAAGGAACATGCCCGCCCCCAGACCAAAGACCAGCGTGATCACCGTGGGTTTCAGGAACTCGGCCTGATTGGACCCTTCGTAAAGCAGCGGCATCAGGCCCAGCACGGTCGTCAGCGTGGTCAGCATCACCGGACGCAGCCTGTCTGCGGTCCCGTCGATGATTGCGGGCACCAGCCCCCGATCCTGCGCGTATTCATCTACGGTCGTGACCAGCACGATACTGTCATTGATGATGATTCCCACCATCCCGATCATGCCGACAACCGTGAACATGCTCAGCGGGACATCCCAGACATAGTGACCATAGATGGTCCCGATCAGACCAAAGGGGATGATCGCCATCACCACCACGGGCCGGGTCCAGCTGCTGAAAATCCACGCCAAGGTCAGGTAGATGCCAAGCAGAACAAGGATCAGGCCAGTGCGCGCATCGGCCAGGAACCTGTCCTCTTGCTCACTCAGCCCGGCCAATTGGGTTTCGATGCCGAAATTCGTCTCGATCCGGGGCAGGATGTCATCATTGATGATCTGCTGGATTTCCGTCGCCCGGTCCGCGTTTTCATCATCCAGATCCCCTTGGACCGAGATCAGTTGGATCCCGTTTTCACGCCGTACGGTCGAAAACCCTGTCCGGCTTTGCACAGTGACCACATCGGCGAGTGGCACATAGAACCCTTCGCCAGTGCGGATCTGGGTCCGGTCCAAGAAATCCGCCGATAATTCACCGTCCGGCAGTTCCACCCGGATCGTGGCGGAGCGTGCGCCATCCGGATAGGTCGCGGCCTCGATCCCGCCCAGGCGGTCGCGCAGCACGCGGCCCAGACCGTCAATACTCAGCCCCAACGCCTGACCCTGCGGGGTCAGTTCGAGGATCAATTCTTCCTTGTCGTAGGCCAGCGTATCCTCAAGCCCCGAAATTTCGGAGAACTGCAGCAATTCGGTTTTCAGCGCCTCGGCGGCGGCTTTCAGCGTTTCGCTGTCAGCCCCGAACATCTGTATATCAAGGCTGTCACCACCCGGCCCCGACCCCCAACTGCGAAAGCTCACGGTTTCGGCCAGCGGGTGCTGGCGGATGCTGTCCTGCAATTCGCTGACAAAAGCAAAGCTGGTATAGGGGCGGCTGTCTGCATCAATCAGTTCAATCGTGATCGACCCCAACTGATCAGCATCCTTGGTTTCAGACCCGGCAATCGCGCGGCCTGAATTGCCGCCGACCTCGGCCACCACGAATTTCAGCGGGTTCAACCCGTGCTGATCCTGATATTGCGCACCCAGCGCCTCGGTCGCGCGCTGCATCTCGCGCATCATTTCCAGCGTATCCTGCCGGGTGGCACCGGGCAGCATGGCGAAATTGCCGGTCACCTGCGATTGTTCGGGCGCGTTGAAAAAGCGCCAGTTCACGTCGCCTTTGATGAAAAGGGCCACCTGACTGGCCAGCGCCACAAGCGCGAAGGCAAAGACCGGATAACGCGCCCAGATCACGAACCCCATGAAGGGTCGGAACAGCGTGTCGCGGAACCAGTCAAAGCCGCGGTTCACTGTGCGCGAGGGCCAATCATACCAGTGATCCTTGGCCGAATGCAGCATGGAATGCGCCAGATGGTTGGGCAGGATAATAAAGCATTCCACAAGACTGGCGGTCAGAACCACGATGACGGTGAACGGGATATCGGCGATCAGGTCGCCAAACCGCCCGCCGATGATCACCAGACCGAAAAACGCGATGATCGTCGTCGTCGTTGCCGAAAAGACCGGGCTGAACATCCGCTTTGCCGCGTTTTCAGCCGCGACCGTGGGATGTTCGCCCAATTGCCTGACCCGGAAATCGGCATGTTCACCCACCACAATCGCGTCATCCACCACGATCCCCAGCGTGATGATCAGCGCAAAAAGCGAGATCATGTTGATCGTGATTCCCACAGCATACATCAACGCAATCGCCGCCAGCATCGCCACCGGAATGCCGGCGGCCACCCAAAATGCCGTACGCGCGTTCAGGAACAAAAACAGCAGGGCGACGACCAGCATCAGACCGGTCAGCCCATTATCCAGCAGGATATCCAGACGCCCGGTGATGAATTCGGCCCGGCCATTGGTCAGGGCGATCGACACGCCCGCAGGCAGGGATGCGGTCAGTTGATCTGCGACCTCCTCTACCGTTTCCTGCATGCCGATGGCGTCGCCCTGGGCGGATCGCAGCACCCTGATCTTGATCGCCGGGTCCTCACCCACGAAATAGGCGCGTTCGCGGTCAACCCCCTCGACCCGTACGGTCGCCACATCGGCAATGGTCAGTTTAGACCCATCGGGGTTCGACCGCAGCACAATCGCGCCGATATCATCCGCCGTCCGCTTGGCCACCCCGGTGCGCACCCGCGCGTTGGATGACACATCACCCGCCGGATCGGCCTCGGCCTCTTCCGCGATGCGGGCGGCGATGTCGGACATGCCGATATCATGTTCGATCAGCGACAGCGACGGGACTTCGACAATGGTCGATGGGGCCGCAACCCCTTGAATGATGACACGGGTGACCCCTTCGGCAAAGAGCCGTGTCGACATTTCATCGGCAAAACGACCCAGTTGATCCACGCTGACCGGGCCGGTGATCACCACATCGGTGACCCGGTCAGACCAGCCGCCGCGCCGCACGCCGGGGTCCTCGGCATCTTCGGGCAGGTTGGTGGTGCCGTCCACGGCCAGTTGCACATCCTCCGCCGCGCGGTCGATGTCATAGCCCGGTTCAAACTCCAGCCTGATGCGCGCTTGCCCTTCCGTTGAGGTGGCCGAGGACGAGGTGACCCCTTCGACCCCCAGCAAAACAGGTTCCAGCACCTGCACGATGGCGGCGTCCACATCTTCGGCCCCGGCGCCCTGCCAAGTGACAGAAACGGTCAGATCATCAACCACCACATCAGGAAAGAACTGCGCCCGCATGTTGGGAAAGGCGAAAAGCCCCGCCGTGATCATCAAGACCAGCAGCAGGTTCGCCGCCGTCTTGTGTCGCGTGAAATAGGACAGGATGCCGCCCGCGCTCGCCGTCAGTTTGTCGCCCCCGGTTGCCATCAGCTGCCCATCCGGCTTTCAAGCCGGGCGACCGTTTCGGATGACACCTGTTCCTGCTCCAACTGGCCGATGATGCGCGCCTTGACCTCTTCGGGCATCCGACCTTCGGTGACGAATGCGATCAGCTTGGCGCGCCGGTCGGCCTCCAGCGTGATCATTTCCGGCTCTGCCGCTGCCTCTGCCCCGCCGGGGCGGATCGGGCGTACCTTGATCCCTGCGCCCAACAAGGGCGAGCGTTCGGCGACAATCGTTTGCCCCTGCAGGTCGCCGACAGCGATGATCACGTCGTCGCCCTGACGGCGCAACAGGCGGACCTGACCAGCTTGCAGCCGGTTGTCGGCATCCACGATCAATACGGTCTCATCCGGGGCCACGGCGGTGGATGGCACCAGTGCGACATTATCAAGCGGTGGTTCATCAATGCTGACCGTCACAAAATCACCGGGGCGAAACCCCGGCGCGGCGTCGAGCCGGGCAAACAGCAGACGGCCCGTCTGGCCCGCCCCAACAGCGGCCCCTTCGCGGGTGATTTGGCCGGTCGCGGCCAAGTTCACTCCGGAGACATCAAGTGCGACGCTGACAGGTGCGTTGATCAGGGTGCCGTTGCCATCCAACAGCCGGGCATATTGCGAGGTTGAGACGCGGAACGCGACCTCCAACCGGGTCGGATCGACCAGTTGGGCAAAGCGTTCATTGGCCGTGACCCGGCCACCGGGGCTGATGGTGACATCCGCCAGCGTGCCATCAAAGGCCGCGCGCACCTCCGTATCGGTCACGTCGCGTTCAGCCTCTGCCACGCTGATACGCTCACGGGCAAGCCGTGTCGTGGCCTGATCAATACGCGCCTCGGCAGATGCAACCGCCTGCCTGCGTGTCAGCACCGCCGCCTGCGCGGTTGATGCCGCCAATTCAGCGGTTTCGACTGCGGCCGCCGTGCCAACGCCCCGTTCCTGCAAATCGCGCGCCCGCGTCAGCGCCTGATCGCGCAGCGTGGCCTGCGCGCGGGCCGCGGTCAGTTCATCCTGTTCCAGCAGCAGCGAGCGTTCGGCATCGCGCAGCTCTGCCTCGGCATCCTGCAGATCGGCGCGGACACGGTCCAACGCGCCCTCAGCCTCAACCGGGTCGATGCGCAGCAACAACTGGCCTTGGGTGACGGTGCCACCTTCAACCAGTGCTTCGCTGGCCTCTAGCACTGTGCCACCCGTCGCACTGCGCAGATCAAGCGTGCGCTGGCTGCGCAATTCGCCGAAAACGGTCAGTTCCGGGGTGATGGTCTGCGCTTCAAGCGTCACGACGTTGACCGCAAATTCGCGCTCGCGCTGGGGAAAGCTGCGAGGTTCTTCGTTCATCCGCGCAGTGACGGCATCGCGCACCATATTGCCCGCCCAGGCGATCAGCACCAAAGTGACCGCCAGTAGAAAAACGCCCATCAGGCTGCGACGCAGGAAACGCATATCAGAGGTCCTTGTTTGAGCCTTTAAACCTAGGCCCGGCGATATCTACGTCCAGTTATACGCAGATCGTCGTCACTTCCGGCGCAAATGTTCGTCAAGACGTGGCATGATTTCAACAAAATTGCAGGGTCGGTGGCGAAAATCGAGCTGTTTGAGAAGGATTTCGTCCCACGCATCCTTGCACGCGCCAGGGCTGCCGGGCAGCGCAAACAGATAGGTCCCTTGCGCCACACCTGCGGTGGCCCGGCTTTGCACGGCACTGGTCCCGATCTTTTGCATACTGACGATGGTGAAAACCGTGCCAAAGGCATCAATTTCCTTTTCATAGACATCACGATGGGCCTCGACCGTCACATCGCGCCCGGTCAACCCAGTCCCCCCGGTCGAAATCACCACATCGACACCATCATCGGCGCACCACGCCCGCAACTGCCCTGCAATCTGATCTCGTTCATCGGCGATGATCTTGCGATCCGCCAATTGGTGACCGGCAGCTTCGATCCGGTCCACGAGCGTCTGACCGGATTTGTCATCCGCCAATTGGCGCGTATCGCTGACGGTCAGCACAGCAATGCGGACCGGCAGGAATTCCTTGCTTTCATCAATGCGACTCATGTGCGGCTGTCCCAGGCCAGTTTGCCGGCCAGCCCCATGAAGATCGACGCACAGACATAACGCAAGACCCGTTCGATCCGCATATCACGCACCATGGCGCGGCCGATCCCGCCAGCGAAATACCCGACCGCGCCATTGACCACGAAACCACCAATCGCCAAGGCCGCCCCGAAGATCATGAATTGCAACAGGACCTGCCCGCGCGCCGGGTCCACGAATTGCGGAATGAAGGCCAGCACAAACAGGATCACCTTGGGGTTCGACAGGTTGACGATCAGCCCGTCCCGAAACGCCCGCGATGGCCGGACCGCCGGTGCGTCGCGCCCTGTCAGCGGCGTGCGCAAACTGTGGATTGCCAGCCAGACAAGATAGGCCACACCGACCCAGCGGATCACACCGAAAAGCCAGGGCATCGCCGCGACGACGGCGCCCAGACCCAGCCCGGCAAGGGTCACGGTGATCAGCCCGCCCACCGATATCCCGGCAGAGGCGGCGATGGCTGGTGCAGCCCCGCCTCGCATACCCTGCGCCAGGCAGAACATCATATCCGCCCCGGGCGTCAGGTTCAGCGCAAGCGCGGCAGGCAGGAAAGCCAGCAGAACAAGCGGATCAACAAGCATCACACGCACTCCAATTCGGGGTCATCCTTCAAACCAGTTCACGGTCGGGCCAAGGTTATGCACCTTGGTCCGCCCAATCGTTCCACTTTGCCCCCAGCTGTCATGGATATGGCCGCAGAACACGTATTTCGGCGACAGGCGCACGATGGCATCGCGCAAGGCGGTGGACCCCACTGACATCCCCGCCGAGGTCTGATCGACCACGCCTTTGGGCGGCGAATGACTGATGATGATATCGGCATGTTCACACTGCTTCAGCATCACTTCAGCCTGCGCCTCGGTCATATCGCAGGACCATGATCCGAAAGGGGTCACCGGGATACCATAACCGATCCCGAAAATATCCAACCCATCCACATGCGCCGATTGGCCATGCAGAACATCAATGTCCGGCCCGGCGGCCGCCCGCAGTTCTTCTGCACTTTCCGCATTGCCGGGCACGGCGACAAAGGGGCATTTGATCCCATCCAGCAGCGCCATGGCCTGATCCAAACCCTCGCGGTGATTGCAGAAATCGCCGGCGCCAATGACCATATCGGCACCCGCGCTCGCCTCCACAATGGCAGCCGCCCTGTTGCGGGCCAGATGCAGATCGGAAAAGGCCAGTATCTTCATCCCCGCAGCCTCGCGTTCAGATCCAGAAGCTCCGACCAGGCCTCGCGCTTGGCGATCGGGTTGCGCAGCAGGTAGGCGGGGTGAAACATGGGTAGGGTGGGGATTTTCCCCACCTGCGTCCAGGTCCCCCGCATCCGCGTGATCCCGGTGCGTCCCAGAAGCGCCTGACAGGGCGTGTTGCCCATCAGGACCAGCACATCAGGATCGGCCAGCGCGATATGGCGCTCCAGAAACGGCAGCATCATCGCAATCTCGGCCTTGTCAGGCGTCCGGTTGGACGGCGGGCGCCACGGCAATACGTTGGTGATATAGACCGCACGCGCGACATCATCATGCCCACGCCCGAGATTGACCGCATCCAGCATCCGATCCAAGAGCTGCCCGGCCCGCCCGACAAAGGGCTTACCGGCGCGATCCTCCTCTCGTCCCGGGGCTTCGCCCACGATCATCACGCGGGCGGCGGGCTGACCGTCACAAAAAACAAAACTGCGCGCACCCTTTTTCAGTTCGCAATGCTCGAACGCCTCCATCGCGGTGGCAAGTGCTGGCAAATCAGCGGCACCCGCCGCAGCAGCACGGGCGATGGCGACGGCGTTTACGTCCTCGGCCACCGGCACAGGCGGCGGCGCGACAGGTTGCGCGGCTTCCTTCGGCTTCGGCTTGACCGCCTCAAGCGCATAACGATCCACCGGCGCATCCTGAATGGCATCAGTAACACCCAGTTCCACCTGCCATTCCAACGCCGCGCGGTCCGCCCAGTATGATTGTCCCGAATCCATGCGTCAGAGGTTACGCCGGATCGGCGGGGATGTGCAGTGGGTCCGGCATTGATAGAGGCCCCCCGCCTGCCTATAAGTCGGCCAAACCGTTGGAGAGCAGCAAATGACATTCCGCGCCAAGCATCTTCTGGGCATTGAGCCGCTGCATCCCACTGAAATCACGACCCTTCTCGACCTCGCCGACAGCTATGCCGACCATAACCGCAAGGGGATCGCCCATCGCGATGTGCTGGCGGGGCTGACCCAGATCAACATGTTCTTTGAAAATTCCACCCGGACGCAGGCCAGTTTTGAACTGGCGGGCAAACGGCTGGGCGCGGATGTGATGAATATGGGGATGCAGGCCTCATCCATCAAAAAAGGCGAAACGCTGATCGACACGGCGCTGACGCTGAACGCGATGCGGCCGGATTTGCTGGTCGTGCGGCATCCGCATTCCGGGGCCGTCGATCTGCTGGCGCAAAAGGTGAACTGCGCTGTGCTGAACGCTGGTGACGGACGGCACGAACACCCCACGCAGGCGCTCTTGGATGCGTTGACGATCCGGCGGGCCAAGGGGCGGCTGCATCGGCTGTCCATCGCGATCTGTGGGGATATCGCCCATTCCCGCGTGGCCCGGTCCAACATCATGCTGCTTGGCAAGATGGAAAACCGGATCCGGCTGATCGGACCGCCAACCCTGATGCCATCGGGCATCGCCGATTTCGGGGTGGAGGTGTTCGAGAACATGACCGAGGGTCTGAAAGACGTCGATGTCGTCATGATGCTGCGTTTGCAGAAGGAACGGATGGATGGCGGCTTCATCCCATCCGAACGCGAATATTTCCATCGCTACGGGCTGGACGCGGCCAAGCTGCGCTGTGCCAAACCTGACGCCATCGTCATGCATCCGGGGCCGATGAACCGGGGCGTTGAAATCGACGGAAATATCGCCGACGACATCAACCGGTCGGTCATTCAGGAACAGGTTGAGATGGGGGTCGCGGTGCGGATGGCAGCAATGGAACTGCTGGCACAAAACCTGCGGGCGGCGCGGCAAGAGGTCATGGCGTGAGCCGAAACATCCCCTACCGGCAGGGCGAGGTCACCTTGTGGGAAGGCAGACCGGCGCAGGGCTTTCGCTATTCCGGTTTGCACTTTGTCTTTACATTCGTGGGCGGGTTCATGTTGCTGATGATCGCCCCGCTGGTGTTTATGGATGTGACACTGCCGGAACCAATCTGGGCCCGCGTCATCATCGGGGTCATGGTGGTCCATCTTCTGGCACTTATCGTCATGTTTCTTTTTGGCGTACCCTATCTGGACATCCAGCATCGGGCCGCGACCCAATACAAACTGACCAACAAGCGGGCGATGATCATCGACAGCTCGCCCATCAACAGCATTTTTGTCTATGAGCTTCAGCCCGGTCTGCGCGTTGACCATGTGGCCAAGTCAGACAGTGTCCTGCTGAGCTTCAAGAACAAAACAAAACGAACGATCATGCCCATCGAAACCGACCACCGTTTCACCAAGCTCGGGCGGTATTTTCTATTCTTCAATCAGTTGCTGAACACCGCGGGTTTCCGCTTCATTACAGGTTCGGAAGATGTGGCCAAACAGGTCAAAGATGCGATCAAAGACCGACATGCTAAGAAACAGGAAACCGCCGCATGATCAGCCGGCTCTTTCAGCCCCCCAAACACGACCGGTGGGATGATTATTTCGAACCGGGCGAGGTGTTGTTGTGGCATGGCCAGCCCGCTCCGGGGATCAAGAACCCTCTGGGTACGTTGTTCCTGTCCATCTTTGGCGTTCCGTTTTTTGCGGGCGGCGTGGCTGCCGCGACGAGTGCTGTCGCATCGCTGACCAGCGGCGGCGTGGGGATCATTATGGGGCTAGGCTTGTTGGCCTTTTCTGTCCCGTTTCTGTGCGTCGGGGCGGGCATGACCATTGGCAGTTGGCTCGCCGCAATCTATGGCCATCGGTTCACCCGCTACGCGCTCAGCAATAAACGCGCCTATGTGGCCAATTCGTTCTTTCGGCATAGCCTGCAATCCTATCTGATCAGGCCCGATGACATCATTACCCTGATCCAGGGGCGCCATGATGACGTGAAACTCAAGACAGTGCATGAACGTGACAGCGATGGCGACAAGAGCACGAAATCCATCGGCTTTGACGGGATCACCGATGGGCGCGAGGTTTACGCAATGATCCGCAAAATTCAGGCAGAGGCATCATGACGATCCATATCCCCGAAAATGACTTTGGCCAGATCCGCGTGTTTGCAACCGACGGCCCCTTGCCCAAACCCGTTCTGGACAAAACGCCAGACGGGTTGCGCCAACTACTGGGCACCGATGCGCTGGACCCGACCTTTATCGATATCGTCAAGGTCGATGATCTCGGCCCGATGGTGCTGAGCGACTATATCACCCAGGGCTATGACATGCCGACCGCCGATCATGACCTTGCGGCCGTGAACGGGATTGAGGGGTTTGCCATCCTGATCCTGTCCAGCGCCGCCCGCGGTCAGGCGGTCATCTTGCAGCCCGCCAACGGTGTCCGGCATATCACCACCTATGTGCCCGACGCCCGGCTGACCCCGGTCGAACCACTGACTGCCAAATCCGCCGAAGGCATCATTGCGGACCCACCGGCCAAGCCCGCCAAATCCGACGCCCGGATCGGCGGCATGATCGCCATGTATGCCCTGATCGCGATGTTCCTGCTGGTCGGGCTGATGATCTGGGTGGCGGGGTGACCGATCCGTCGGACATGGATGGAGACGATTGGGCAGGCATCCTCGAGCCGGATGAAAAAATCATATGGCAGGGGCGTCCCGACGAGCGCTTTGTCTGGGAACGGCGGATGTTGCGGCCGGGGCTGTTCGGGGTCGGCTTTGCCGCGTTCGCCACGATCTGGCTTGGTCTGGCCGTATTGGCTGGGGCAGGGATCGAATTTTGGGGTCTTGGGCTGTTATTCATCGCGGTCGGGTTGTGGATCACAGTTCATGCGCTGTTTCAACCAACTTTCCTCCGACGCCGGACTTGGTACACCTTGACTAACAGGCGCGCCTTCGTCGCAACGGACCTGCCGGTCTTCGGCCGCAGCCTGACATCCTATCCGATCAACAGGGGCGTGCGCATCGACCGGTCCGACCCCGATCGGCCCAGCGTCATTTTCGGCGCGAAAACGACCGACAACGATGATGGTGCCAGGGTCGAACCTATCGGGTTTGAACGGATCATCGAAGCACAGCATGTGTTCCAGTTGATGCAGGGTATCGAAAAGTAAATGATATGCGGCATGACAGACCGCTCTGCCTTGTCCTGCCGGTCATTTGCCGCCTACAAGCGTGAAACACAAAAACCGCGCAGGACAACCCCATGACCGCCACCTTTTTCGCCAATGCGCGCCTGATCGATCCGGTTGCGTTGACTGACGGACCGGGCGGAATACTGGTCAGCGATGGTCAGATCGTGGCGATCCATGAAGCTGACATGCCGTCCCCAAAAGACGCCAACGTGATTGATTGCGATGGTATGTGCCTTGCCCCCGGCATTGTCGATATCGGGGTGAAGGTTTCCGAGCCGGGCGAGCGGCACAAGGAATCGTTCCGCTCTGCCGGGCAGGCCGCGGCGGCTGGCGGGATCACCACCATAGTCACCCGCCCTGACACATTGCCAGCCATCGACACGCCCGAAACGCTGGAGTTTGTGGAACGCCGCGCTCAGGCCGACGCGCCGGTCCATGTTCTGCCCATGGCCGCCCTGACCAAGGGGCGTGAAGGCCGCGAAATGACCGAGATCGGGTTCCTGCAAGATGCAGGCGCCGTTGCTTTTACCGATTGCGATCGGGTGGTCACCAACACCAAGGTCTTCAGCCGCGCCCTGACCTATGCAAGCAGTCTTGACGCGCTTGTCATTGCCCATGTGCAGGAACCGATTTTGTCCGATGGGGCGGCTGTGACATCGGGCAAATTCGCCTCCCTGCGCGGGTTGCCCGGCGTGTCGCCCATGGCCGAACGCATGGCGCTGGACCGCGATATCAGCCTGCTGGAAATGACCGGGGCGCGCTATCACGCCGACCAGATCACAACCGCCCGCGCCCTGCCCGCGCTGGAACGGGCCAAGCGTAACGGACTGAACATCACTGCCGGGGTCGGCATCCACCACCTGACCTTGAACGAGCTGGACGTGGCCGATTACCGGACATTCTTTAAGCTCAAACCGCCCTTGCGCAGCGAAGATGACCGGCTGGCAGTGGTGCAGGCCGTCGCCGACGGGCTGATCGACATCATCAGCTCCATGCACACCCCGCAGGATGAAGAAAGCAAGCGCCTGCCGTTTGAAGAGGCCGCCAGCGGGGCTGTCGCCCTTGAAACGCTGCTGCCTGCGGCCTTGCGCCTTTACCACGCGGACATGATCGACCTGCCGCGCCTGTTCCGGGCGCTATCGCTGAACCCGTCACGAATTTTGCGGCGTAACAGCGGGCGTCTGCTGCCCGGAGCACCCGCCGATCTGGTGCTGTTTGACCCCGATGCGCCATTCCAGCTGGATCGGACGCAACTTTTGTCGAAATCCAAGAATACACCGTTCGACGGGGCCAAGCTGCAGGGCAAGGTACTGGGCACGTGGGTGGACGGCCAACGAATATGGGAGGGCGCGTAGATGCCACCGATCGAAACTGCGACCAGTGTCCTGATCCTGTGGGGGGTGATCGGCTATCTTTTGGGGTCGATCCCCAGTGGCATGATCCTGGCACGGGTGATGAAGCTTGGTAACCTGCGCGAGATCGGGTCAGGCAATATCGGGGCCACCAACGTGCTGCGCACGGGGAACAAGACAGCCGCCGCCCTGACACTCCTTTTCGATGCGGCCAAAGGGGCCATTGCCGTCTTTCTGGCCGGCACGCTCGCCGCGCTGGATGCCGCACAGCTGGCGGGGTTGATGGCATTTATCGGGCACTGTTTTCCGGTCTGGCTCAGATTCAAGGGCGGCAAAGGGGTTGCCACCTATCTGGGGATTATCGGGGTGCTGGCGTGGCCGATGTTGCTGGCCGGCTGCGCGATCTGGCTGATCGTCGCGGCCGTGTTCCGCTACTCCTCAGCGGCCGCATTAGTGATGGCAGGCTGGTTGCCTGTTGTCATGATGTTGACCGGCTACGGGTACATGGCATTTCTCAGCATGGCGCTTGGCCTTCTGATCTATGCCCGGCACTGGAGTAATATCCAGCGGATGAAGGCCGGGACGGAAACCAAGATCGGTGCGAAAAAGACCCCGGAGGCGCCTTAAGGCACGGCACCCCCGGCAGCCATACCTGCTACTTTGCCGCCATCTGTTCAACGGCATCGGCGGTGCGTTTCGTGTTGTGGTAAATACCCAAGCCCAGATACATGAACCCGGCGATCATCACGACATATAGCACGCCAACAACCAGAATGCCGATACCCGGCACAACACCGCTGATCGTGCTGCCATCCGCTTGCGGCATACCGGTGACCATCACCCCGATGCCCCCCACAACAACACCCAGCAAAAGAAGAATCACAAATAAACCAATGAGCGCCTCAAGCGCCCGAATAAAGAAATCACGCATAATCTTGTTCCTTTAAGTTGATTGCGTGGGCATGTGTTAGCAGGCAAGTCCCGTGAACGCACCGCCGGAAAACCAGACTTGAGAGCCGGTATTGACTGATTGGCGTCTATCTCGACTTGACTATGTCGTACATACTGTTATTTCTGTTTATACAGAAAGAAACGATATACACATAGAGTGATGCAATCGAACGACTGATGACCAAAGCAATCGACCAAACAATCACTGCTGCTCTTGCTGGTCCGCCACGCTATGCCGTTGACCCCATCGCCTTTGTCGGCGCGCTGATCCTGGCCCCGGTCGTCGCTACGCTTCTGAGTTTCTGGACGATCATCGGCCTCGCCGCCCTTTTGATAGGTGCCATCCCATATCTCCTCATCGGCACCCCGCTGCTTCTCTGGGCCGTCGGCCGCGTCCCGCCTTGCTTTGGCACCTACGCGACGCTCGGCTTTTGTGCCAACCTAGTGCCCTTCGGGGTCTTCGCCCTGATGACCATGTTGGATCTTGGCCCGCGCGAGATGGCGCCGGGAATGATGTTCATCTTCGGGTTCGGCATGATCTTTGGCGCGCTTTGGGCCGGGACCTTTGGATGGCTTTACGCCCGGTTCCACCGCAACTTCCGTATTCTTCAAACCTGACGAAAGGACATCCCATGTTCACCTATTTCATCCTTTATTTCGGGCTGGCCGCCTGCGCGCTGGTTGCCCTCGCTGTCATGATCTTTCGCATTGGGGCCGCGCTGACCGATTGCCCGATCACCGGGCGGGCCGCACGGGCCGGGGCGCTCACCATCGTATCAGGCTTTGCGGCCATCGGATCAGGCGGGATCATCCTGATCGCGGCCTTTGCAATGGTCCTTGTGCCCGGTTTGACCTTGGCAGGGCTGATGGGCGCGCTTGGTTTGTCGCTCCTCTGCCTCGGGCTGGGGTTCACACAGGCCGTGGCATCACTGCGCGATGTGATCGCGCAAGCCGCGGCAGCGGTGAAATCCTAAGGTCACAGACATCAATAACTGTATTCGGCGTAAATCCGTTTCAGGTCGCCATCCCAATCGCCATTGTAATGGGCCAGCAACTCGTCCGCAGGTGTCTGGCCCGTTTCAACAGTTTCCTTCAGCGCATTCAGGAAATGGGTTTCGTCCCCGACAAGGCCACCGGCCCCCGGACGTGCACGGGCCTTCAAACCAGCCTCTGAAATCGCGACAACCTCACGGGCCAGATCATGCATGTCGATGCCGTCTACCTTGGCCTGCAACCCATCAACTGACGCGGCCACACGCAGCGCCTCGCGCTGTTCGGCGGACCAGCCTTTGCAAAGGTCCCACGCAGCATCGAGCGCCGCCTGGTCATACATCAGACCCACCCACAACGCCGGCAAGGCACAGAGCCTGCGCCACGGGCCTCCATCGGCGCCGCGCATTTCGATGAACTGCTTGATCCGCGCTTCGGGGAACACGGTAGTCAGGTGATCGGCCCAATCGGACAACAGGGGCTTTTCCCCCGGCAGCGCAGGCAATTCACCCTTCAGGAAATCGCGGAACGACATGCCCAGCGCGTCGATATATTTGCCGTCGCGGTAGACGAAATACATCGGCACATCCAACACCCATTCCACCCAGCGTTCAAAGCCCATCCCATCCTCGAACACCCAGGGCAGCGTGCCGGTACGGGCATCATCCAGTGACCGCCAGATGCGCGAGCGCCAGGATTTATGACCGTTGGGCTGGCCTTCGAAGAATGGGGAATTGGCGAACAGGGCCGTCGCCACGGGCTGCAAGGCCAGTGCGACGCGCAGTTTTTGCACCATGTCGGCCTCTGACCCGAAATCAAGGTTGACCTGCACGGTGCAGGTCCGGCGCATCATCTGGGTGCCATGGGTGCCGACCTTTTGCATATAGGCATCCATCAGCTTGTACCGGCCCTTGGGCATCAGGGGCATTTCTTCGTGGGTCCATTCCGGCGCCGCACCCAGCCCGATGAATTTGACCCCAATATGGTCGGCCACGGCCTTTACCTCGGCCAGGTGGTGGTTCACCTCGTCACAGGTCTGGTGGATATTTTCCAGCGGTGCGCCCGACAATTCCAGCTGCCCGCCCGGTTCAAGGCTGACATTGGCGCCATCCTTGGTCAGTCCGATGATATGTTCGCCCTCATGCACCGGGGACCAGTCGAACCGGTCACGCAACCCTTCCAGCACGGCCTTGATCGACCGCTGGCCGTCATAAGGCAGCGGGCGCAGCGAATCCTGACAATAGCCGAATTTCTCGTGCTCGGTGCCGATGCGCCATTGGTCCTTGGGCTTGCAGCCTTTGGACAGAAACTCCACCAACTGATCGTAATGCTCGATCGGGCCGCCACCGGACTGAGGGATTGACATGAAGGGTGCTCCGTCTCGCGAAAATCAGGTCTTCAGGCTGACCTGAACCAACCGGGGCGTCAATGCAAGAGCGGACGGGTCCGCGACCACACCGTCACCCGCACATCAGGTGTGTGCGACAGCACGTCCAGCACGGTGCCGGTCTGGATATCGGGCAAGGCGGCAAAGACATCAAACAGATCCTCTGCCCCGGCGGCGTTGACCGGGATGGAAATGCGCTGACCGCCCATGCCGGTCAGGATCCAGCTGGGGGTGGGAAATGTCGTCGGGTCCAGTTCCAGCAGGTTCACGTCCTCCATATCCATCACCCCGCCATCCAAAGGGCCGAAATAGGCCAGCCTGCGTTCGCGGATCTGGACCACGCCCGGCCCTTCGCCATCCTGCGCAAAGCGGACCCGCTGCACCGCCGCCCAGCCCCAGGCCAGCCCCACAATGATCGCGACACCGCCCAGCCACCGGACAATCCCGATCCCTTGCCACAGCCACCAAAGCCCCAGCAGACATAGGCCCCCCGCGATCAGCACCTCGCGCCAGCGCCAGACAAAGGCGCGTAATTCAGGGCGGATGAAATCAGCCATGGATCACCTGCGGCTCCGCGTAATCAAGAATGGCGAACGACCCGCAGCGGCGGAACCCGATCGCCTCATAGGCCCGCGCCGCCGCCGCATTCGCCGCTGATAATACCGCGTCCCTGACCCCGTTTTCGCGCACCTCGGCGAGATGCAGCGCGACCGCCAGCCGCGCATAGCCCCGGCCCCGCAAATCAGGCGGCGTGTAGACCCCGCCCACCTGCACAACATGAGGTAGAACCGCATTAAAGCCGGTCATCGCCACCGGCGCCTGTCCTTTGACCAATATCCGATGCGTATCCAGTTCCAGATAATGGGTCACATCCGCCATCGCCCGATCCATTGCATCGTCCGGGTCATAGCCCATCGCCTCTTCACAGAAGGCCGCGCGCCAGCGGGTCGCGTTTTCGAGCGACGCGTCGTGCAGGCTGAGCAGCCTGAACCCCTGCGCATCCGGCACGATCAGATCGGTCAGCGACAGGGCATAATGCGGCTCAATCTCATCCAGATCGCCCCGCGCCGTCAGCCCCAACGCGGCGCGGCAAGCTGCGACCTGATCAGCCGACCCAATGATGCTGCGCACCGGTTGGCCCGTCAGCACCACAGCCACCTCGCCCCATGGCCCCGTCGGACAGATGGGAAACACCCGCCCTTCATCCGACACGCCCAGCACATCGGTTACCTCTCCCGCTGCCCAGCGCAGCCAGAACCGCATCGCGCGTGGATGGCCGCCTGCCATACCGTGCCGCGCGAGATTGGACAGCGGAAACATCGCCTCAGCGAAATGTCTGTGCAAAAACGCCTCGATCATCGGGCGATCCGCCTCGGTAGCAGCAATCATGGGACTACCCGCCGCTGCGGGCCGTCAAACAGCAACAGCGTCCAGTCCCCGATCCGTTCAAACCCGATGGCGCGATAGGCGCGCGCAGCCATGTCACTGGCGGAAAACAGGGTTGCGCGGGTCACGCCCCGCGTTGCGGCCTCAACCAGATGCAGCGCCAGCGCCCGTCGTGCATAGCCACGACCACGCAGATCAGGCGGCGTATAGACACCACCAATCTGCACGATATCCGGCAATTGCGCATTGAACCCGGTCATGGCCAGCGGCGTCTGCTCCTCCATCAACACCCGATGACTGTCGCGGGCAACGTAATTGGCATAACTGCTTTCCACCATCTGCCCGGCCTCTCCAACAGGGGTGTTCAGCGCAGTCAACTGATAGTCCAGCATCCAGCCCTTAATCACATCAGGCGGGGCATCCTGCAGCGGGCGCAACAGGCCGGGACCATCCGGCAGGGTCATCCGGTCCAGTTCCAACAGAAAATGCGGCTCATCATGATCCAGCGTGCGGGGGGCATCGGCAAAGCCCTGCGCCTCGACCCCGCGCACCTGATCCGTTGGACCAATGATCCCCATCAGGGGGCGATCCTCCATCGCTGCCACGGCTGCAGCATAATCAGCTGAAGGCAGAAACGGCATCGCCATCCCGTTGTCGCACAAGGTCATCACATCGGTGATGCGGCTATCGCGACGGGCGATCCAGCAGGTCACCGCATAGTCACTATCCCCCGCCATCCCGTAATGGGCCAGATTATTCAGGGGAAACATGGCAAACGGGGCATGGGGCGCCAAAAACGCCTCGATCTCTGGACGATCAGCTTCGGTAGCACGGATCATCGGAAACGCTCCGCATCTATGGGGTGCCAGCCGGTGTCCGGTTCCCGATCAGGGCGGTCATCGTAGGGCGCACGGACAAATTGCGGCTCCATCTCCGCAAAATCCCGGATCAGCGACAACTCCATCCCCTCGCGCCGATAAAGCCGCCCACCTTGGGTTTCGTAGCGATCCATCGCGGAAGATCGAACCGGCACATCGCGCCCGAGTAACCTGTCACGGACATCACTCGGCAGCGGGGCGGGTTTGCCATTCAGCAACCGCAACCCGGTGCGGCAATCCTTGGTCACTTTGCCAGCGACCACCTTCCGTAACCCATCGGCACGCCCACGAATGTCGCGAAGCGGCGCATCGCCGTTCAGACGGTAAAGACCGTTGCCCAGAAACGATCCACCACCAAGCCAACTGTATTCATGCGGAAAAAGGGCCAGGGCGGTAAACCAGGGCGGGCGGCTGATCACGGTGTAATTTGCGGTCGCCTCCGTCTCCGGATAGGCGTCTCTCACCGCATAGATGAAATGTCGGCCGTCAGGCGACAGATCACAAACTTCCGGCTGCACGGATTTCTTCAGCCATTGGCCTTCAATGAATGTGTCTGTCGCCCGATCCCAGGCGATCAGATTATAGAGCTGCCTGCCAGCCCTTCGCAGGATCAGCGCGCTGTCATTCTCTGTCGCAAAGAACAGGTGAAGCTGGATGACAGGCGGCGTGCTCATCCCCAATCCCCCAGCGCCTGTTGCCAGACCGTCAGCGCAGCGACCGCAGCAGTATCTGCACGCAAGACGCGCGGGCCAAGGCTGATGGGATGCGCAATGGGCAGGCTGCGCAGCCGGTCACGCTCGGCGTCTGAAAACCCGCCTTCCGGGCCGATCAGGATGGCCCAAGGACCAGGTATCGCGGGCAAGGTAACCGCGTCCCCGATCAGAAGTTCATCACAGAACATCAACCGGCGACCCTTTGGCCAGTCGGCCAGCACACGGTCCAGCTTTGCCAGCCCATCCACTGGCGGCACAAAGGTGCCCCCGCATTGCTCGGCGGCTTCAACCGCATGGGCCTGAAGCTTGTCCTGCCGGATACGGTCGGCATTCTGGGTGAACGCAGTCTGCACGGGCATGATCCGCGCCGCCCCCATCTCCACCGCTTTTTCCACGATAAAGGCCGTGCGCTCCTTGCGGATCGGGGCAAAGAGCAACCACAGGTCTGGGGGCATCTGCAATGCCTGCGTCTGTGCGCGGCAAACCAGCACCCCGCCCTTCTTGCCGGCCTCGGCAACCTCGGCATCCCACTCGCCATCCTTACCGTTGATCAGCGACAAAACCGCACCAACAGGCAACCGCATCACCCCGAAAAGGTAATGCGCCTGATCCCGCGACAGTGGAACCGATTGCCCTTCCCCCAGCGGGTGATCTACAAAAAGCCGAACCTTGGATGCCATGAGGCGGACCATATGACCGAGAACGCCCAGACACCAGAGCCCGCAGGGACCGTTACCGATGCCGTCAAGGGCAACTGGGTGGACCGGTTGGCACCAGCTTTTGCACGGCCCTATCTGCGGCTCAGCCGGGCGGACCGGCCCATCGGGACATGGCTGCTTTATCTGCCTTGCCTTTGGGGGTTGTCGCTGGCCATTCTGGCCACCAACAGCGCCAGCAATCATGACCTGTGGACTGTGGTCGGCTGTGGGATCGGCGCGTTCCTGATGCGCGGGGCGGGCTGCACCTGGAACGATATCACCGACCGGAACATCGATGGACAGGTCGAACGGACACGATCACGCCCGATCCCCTCTGGTCAGGCCAGCGTGCGCGCGGCCCTCATCTGGATGATCGCGCAGGCGGTGATCGCCTTTTTCATTCTGATCACGTTCTACCAAACCGCCATCTGGCTGGGGGTCATCGCTCTCGCCCCCGTGGCGATCTATCCTTTTGCCAAGCGGTTCACATGGTGGCCACAAATCTTTCTGGGGCTCGCCTTCAACTGGGGGGCCCTGCTCGCCTGGGCGGCGCATACCAATAATGTGGGGCCAGCGCCGCTGGTTCTCTATATGGCGGGTATCGCCTGGACCCTGTTCTATGACACGATCTATGCCCATCAGGATACCGAAGATGACGCCCTGATCGGGGTGCGGTCTACGGCCCGGCTTTTTGGGGAGGATACACGCAAATGGCTGCGGCTGTTCCTGACAATCACCGTCATCCTGTTCGGGGCGGCCGTTGTGATGGCCTGCCACGAAAGGTCGATCCTGTCACTGGTGATTGCCATCGGTGGACCATGGGCCATGGGCTGGCATCTGACATGGCAGTTGCAGCGTTTCGATGCCGACGACAATGACGGGTTACTCCGGCTTTTTCGGTCAAACAGAAACGCCGGGCTGATCCCCCTGCCATTTTTCGCTATCGCCTTTCTGGTATGATTGAACACCGGCCCGGACGGGCCTATGCAGTCAGCACCTGAATCATACGGACTTCCATGCGACTTTCCGCTCTTCTTCTTCGTCTGTTCGTCTTTGCGCTGGCCGGTGTCGGCGCATTCTTTGCGGCACGCACAACCGTGACAGTGGTCGAGGAACGGTCAGTGATCGCCGTACAGGATAGCCTTTTGGATAAGGGATATGAATGGGCCACGGTGCTGGGCGATGGATTGCAGGTCATCCTCGAAGGGCAGGCCCCGACAGAGGCGGTGCGGTTCCGTGCAATCTCCGCCGCCAGCGAAATGGTCGATGCCAGCCGGGTGATCGACAACCTGTCCGTCGCCGATTCGGAGATCCTCGCTCCCCCGGAGTTCGCCATCGAAATCTTGCGCAATGACAGCGGCGTGTCGCTGATCGGGCTGATCCCCGCCGACACTGACCGCGATGCGCTGGCCGACCGGATCACCGACATCGCCGATGGGCAGCCCGTCACAGATCTGCTTGAAGTCGGCGATTACCCAACGCCGCCCACATGGCGCGCCGCACTCAATTATTCCTTGCGGGCGCTTGAGATGCTGCCGCGCTCCAAAATTTCGGTAAATGCAGACCGGGTGGCGGTGAATGCGATCTCTGACAGCCCGGAAGAAAAGCGGCAGTTGGAAACGGCGCTGGCCCGCAATACGCCAGAAGGCGTGCGTCTGGCCGTCAGCATCAGCGCGCCGCGACCCGTGATTTCCCCCTTCACCACGCGCTTTACCATTGACGATGCCGGTCCGCATTTCGACGCCTGCGCTGCCGATACCGAGGAGGCGCTGGCGACCATCCTCAAGGCCGCATCAGAGGCGGGTTTCAACCAACGGGCCAATTGCACGCTGGCCTTGGGCGCCCCGTCGCGCACCTGGGGCGAAGCGGTTGCGATGTCCATCAGCGCCATTGGTGAACTGGGCGGCGGCACCGTCACGATAGCGGACACCGACGTAACACTGATCGCGCCGCTGGGCACCGGCCCGGGTACATTCGACGATGTGGTAGGCGAGCTTGAAAACGCCCTGCCAGAGGTTTTTGCCCTGACCGCCGAATTGCCAGTGGCCGCCGTGGTCACGGCCGAAGGGCCCCCGCAATTCACCGCCACGCTCAGCCCCGAGGGTCAGGTGCAGTTGCGCGGGCGGATTCCCGACGACGTGACCAACACCGTGGCCGAAAACTTTGCATCCGCCAAATTCGGGCAGCGCCAGATCACGATGGGCACCCGGGTTGTTGACGGGCTGCCTGCGGGCTGGTCAGTCCGGGTTCTTGCCGGAATCGAGGCGCTGTCGGAACTGTCCAACGGGGCGGTCATCGTCCAGCCCGACACGGTACAGGTCAGAGGCAATACAGGGAATGAAGATGCCAGCGCGGCGATATCGCGGCTGCTGATCGAAAAGCTGGGGCAAGGGGCGATCTTTGAAATTGATGTCACTTACGTCGAACAGCTTGATCCCATCGCCGGGCTGCCCACGCCCGAGGAATGTATCGACCAGATCAAGATCGTGACCGAAAACCGCAAGATCACCTTTGATCCCAGCTCGGCCGATATCTCGGCCTCGGCCCTTGCGGTGGTGGATGACATCGCCGAAATCCTCAAACGCTGCGGCGATCTGCGCATCCGGGTCGCTGGCTATACCGACAGTCAGGGGCGCGAGGAAATGAACCTCAACCTGTCGCAACAGCGGGCTGAATCGGTCCTGACAGCGCTGCGCGCGCGGCGGGTTCCGGTCAGCACCTTCGACGCCATCGGATTTGGTGAGGCTGACCCCATCGCCGATAACGACACCGAAGAAGGCCGCGAGGCGAATCGACGGATCGAATTCAGCCTGATCATCCCGGAATCGACCGCCGAGGAAACCAGCATACTGGACGAGATTGCAAGCGAGACGCCGGTGCCCGAAAATGGCACCGACGAAACCGACGGCGAATAGACAAGGGCAAGACGTTGAACAGAACCGAATTCATCCTCGCGACCGCCATCATCCTTTTCGTGGCTTTTGCCCTGGGCTGGTTTGCCAGTTGGCTGGTCAACCGCTTCACCCGCGTGACCAAGGCCGAAATCGGCGAACTGGACAAGATGGCGCAGGCCCTGCACGAGGCCGAAGAAACCCGTGATCAGGCGATCACCTATTTGCAGCAACGCGAGGCCGAGATGACCAACCAGCTGTCCCAGACGGAGGCAGAGTTGCGCGCCGCCATGGACGGGCTGCGTGAAGCACGGCACGAAACCGAAGAACTGCGCGCCTATATCGAACGGCAGAACGCAGGTTAGGCCTGACGCCCTTCAAACGCAGTTGAACGATCAGCAATCCATCATCGGTCGTCTGCTGGGGCGGACATAGCGGCTCTGGCCGCTCTAGCTGTTGAGGTCTTCGATCACAATCGGCCCGGCGGCAATGCAATCCGCCCCTTCGCATGTCAGCCTGTCGGCAGGCAACCGCATTTCGGTACCGCTGATCGTGATGATATAGGTGTTATCCTCGAACCCGACGAATTCGCCGTGGAAACGGACAGTCTGATCCAGCGATGTCAGGGTGATTTCGCCCGCTGACAATGCAGCAGGGGCCAGCGCCAGACCAATCATCAGTGACGTGCGGGCGATGCGGCCAAAGGCAGTAAGGGGGTTCTTCATGGCAGGGTATCCTTTTCTTTGGGCCACCCTGTCCGTCAGTTTCACGGCATTTTTGCGGCAAATCAGCCAGCAAATACATCTTTAATTGGGTTTTTTTGTCCTGCCGAAAACCACCGATTCCTGCACGGCAACAAACGCCATTGCGATGGCTTAGTTGTTCGCCTGCGGAAACGATTATCGGCCCTCCATGCGCTGCAAGGCCGATACGTCAGGGATGATCAGCCGCTGGCATCCGCCGTCGCAACAGGCTCGAAATTCAAACAATTCGCACCCGCGCAGTTCATTTTCGCAGCCGATACGCGCATCTCGATACCGTTAATGGTGATGACGTAGGTGTCGACCTCGAAACCGACATACTGACCGACCAACCGCACCGTGTTGTCGGGTGATGTCAGGATGATTTCATTGGCCTTGGCGGTCATTGGCAACAGCGCCAAACCTGCAACTGCCGCCATCCGCGACAAAGAAGCGATACTCGTTAACATAAACTGGTTCCTTACTAGATGACCGCATCGGGCCAAACACTGATACTTTTACACAAGTATGAACTATTGGCTGTGATTTTCAGCACAAAAGCTAACTTAAGGTTAACATGACCAGCGCACGCTGCGTTAAACCGGCGAAATTGGCGCGAGGGTCCGACGTTTTGCCGACGTAAATCCGACGCGATGCCGACCGGCCTTTCTGACCAGAACCCCAGTGTTAACTGATGATTCGCCAAATACGGCGAAAACCCGGTGTTGCGTGCGTTCGCAGCCCCCCACCGAACGTTGCGCGCCGCCCCCTTTCACTTGCCCGCGTTGCGCGGTAATAGGCCCCACTTGCAACCAAGGAGCCAGCCAATGGGCTATCGAATCGTCGTCGCAGGTGCCACGGGCAATGTGGGCCGCGAAATGCTGAATATCCTTCACGAACGGGCCTTCCCCGTTGATGAAATCGTCGCACTTGCCAGCCGTAAATCGCTGGGCAGCGAGGTTAGCTTTGGCGATAAAACCCTGAAGACCCTGGACCTTGATACGTTTGACTTCACCGGCTGGGATATCGCGCTCTTCGCCATCGGATCGGACGCGACCAAGACTTATGCGCCCAAGGCAGCCAAAGCCGGTTGCGTCGTCATCGATAACTCATCGCTGTATCGCTATGACACCGACGTGCCGCTGATCGTGCCAGAGGTGAACGCCGACGCGATCCACGGCTATGCCAAGAAAAACATCATCGCCAACCCCAATTGTTCGACCGCGCAGATGGTTGTGGCGCTCAAGCCGCTGCATGACCGCGCCCGGATTAAGCGTGTAGTGGTAAGCACTTACCAATCCGTGTCCGGCGCCGGCAAAGGCGGTATTGATGAGCTGTGGGACCAGACAAAATCAATCTACAACCCCACCGACGACAAGCCCCCGCGCCAGTTCACCAAGCAAATCGCCTTCAACGTGATCCCGCATATCGACAAGTTCATGGATAGCGGTGAGACCAAGGAAGAATGGAAAATGGTCGCCGAGACGAAAAAGATCGTCGATCCCTCGATTAAGGTCACAGCAACCTGTGTACGTGTACCAGTTTTCGTGGGGCATTCCGAGGCTGTGAATATCGAGTTCGAGGATTTCCTGGACGAGGATGAAGCCCGCGACATCCTGCGCGAGGCCCCCGGCGTGATGGTCATCGACAAACGCGAGGATGGTGGCTACGTCACCCCCGTCGAATGCGTGGGCGACTTTGCGACCTTCATCAGCCGGATCCGTCAGGACAGCACAATCGACAACGGGCTGAACCTGTGGTGTGTGTCCGACAACCTGCGCAAGGGTGCGGCGCTGAATGCGGTGCAAATTGCCGAGACCCTTGGACGGGAATGCCTGAAAAAAGGCTAGCCTAACCCTTTGATTTTATTGCGGGGCGTCCAGCGGACGCCCCTTTTTGTTTCGATCTGTCAGCTTTCGTGAAGCCAGTCCGCGACGGAAACAGCAAAGCCCACCGTTCAATCCGCATATCCCAAAACAGAGGAGTCACGGATATGAAAACGACAACGGTTCTGCTCTGCGCGGCAGTTACAATCGCCCTGCCCGCAACGACCTTTGCCGACGGTCACCGCAATCTTGATCGGATCGAAGACCGGATTGACCGCATCGAAAGCCGCCGCGACGAACGGGTTGATCTGGGCCCGCGCGACGTCATCGAGGATCGTATCGACCGGGCCGAAAGCGTGCTTGACCGCGCCGGTATCGAAAACACACCGCGCATCGACCGGCACGAGCGGCGCAGCTGGTGGCGGCGCTGGCACTAACAGATTAAGGCCCTGCGAATGCTGCAGGGCCTGACAACCACTACTCTGAAAAAAAAGCATTGCGACCAAGGATTGGCACCTGCGTCCCGTCAAAGCTATATCAATGACGAGCGACATTTGCAGGAGAACCCAATGTTTCGCCCTTTCCTTACCACCAGCCTGATCGCGCTGACCGCGCCCGCCTTCGCCGACACTTTCACCGCCGAGGCACGTGTCGATACGGTAACCATCTATCCCGGCGTGGCCACGATCATGCGTCAGATCACGCTAGATCTGCCCGCGGGACGGCACGAGATTATTGTGCCCGATCTGCCTGAAAACCTGAATGCTCAAGGCTTGCGGCTCGCCACACCTGATGGCGTTCAGGTCGGTGCCGTGAACCTCGCCTATGATCGGCTGCCGGTCACCCCCGACCAGACGTCGCCCCAGATCGTGGCCGCCAAGGAAGAGGTCGAGCGGCTGGAAGATATCCTTCGCCAACGTGATGTTTCCATTGCTGAAATTCGGTTGCGCGTGAAAGCGGCAGAGGAACAGGTGGCGTTTCTGCAAAGCCTGTCGCAGGCCAGCGCGGGCGAAACCCTGACCGCCTCTGCCATCGCCGACATTCAGGCGCTGGCCCAGATGGTCGGCACCGAAACACTGCGCGTCCGGCAGGAGGCTTTTGCCGCCGAGGAAGAGGCCAAGGCGGCGGAGCGCGCCCGGGAAGATGATGTCGAGGCGCTCGACGATGCCCGGCGCGCATTGGCCGCTCTGATGGCCCCGGAAAGTGACGGGTCCGTCCTGACCTTTACATTGGACGCGGCAGAGGCGGGTGAAGTCACCGTCGATATCAGTACCTTGGAAGGCTACGCGAACTGGTCGCCGGTCTATGACGTGAGGCTGACCACTGGCGACGCGCCGCAACTGGATATCGACCGGTCGGTCGTCGTCAGCCAGCAGACAGGGCAGGATTGGCTGGATGTAAAGCTTGTGCTGTCGACTGCGCGCCCCGGTGAGCAGATTGCCCCCGGCGGGGTCTGGGCGCCGTTGCGCCGGATTATCTCGGAGGAAGAGTTGGAGCGCGACCGGCGCGACGTCTTTCTGATGGACGAAGCCCCGATGATGTCGCGGTCGGTGGGTGCCGTCGCAGCCGCCCCGATGGAAATGGCCGAGCAGGAATTCAAGGCGACGGCGAATTTCAGCGGGGCATCAGTGACTTACACCTACCCGGGCACGGTCGATATCCGGAATGGGGTCGAGGATCTGCGCCTGCCGCTAGATCAGTTGAACCTGGAAGCTGAGGTCTGGGCCGAGGCTGTGCCAAGCCGCGACAGCATCGCGTATCGGATGGCCGAATTCACCAACACCACGCCAGAGCTGTTGCTGCCAGGACAGGCCCTGCTCTTTGCCGATGGCACCATGATCGGGTTCAGCCAGTTGCCACTTCTGGCCGCAGGGGCTGAGACGGAGATGGGATTTGGCCCGCTTGACGGCATCGTGCTGACCCGGGCCACGCCCAACAAGAGCGAAGGCGAAAGGGGCGTCTTTTCCAGCGCAAACCAGCTCACAGAACAGGCGATCATGAGTGTCGAAAACCTGACCGGGCAGGATTGGGATGTGCTGTTGCGCGACGCGATCCCCTATTCCGAACAGGACGATCTGGAAGTGACATATGAGGCCAGCCCACGTGTGACTCGGACCAATCCCGAAGGGCAGCGCGGCATTCTGGAATGGGACATGACAGTGCCCGCTGGCGAAAAGCAGGAGGTCACACTGGACTATACGCTGACCTGGCCCAACGGCTATGTGCTGCAATAATCGCCGGCAGACACCACAGCGTAAGATGGGTTTAAACCCATCTTACCGGCGGTTCTGTTCCGCCTAAAACCGTTCGGCGCGCAAGACCTGCGCGTCGGTGATGCTGACCACGCCGATATGTTTTTCGACAACAGCAAAGGCCGCCTCCAGCAGACCGTCCAGCCGCTCGGGCTTGATCAGGCAGACCACTGCCACCATACCCGATTGCCCCACTTGCCCTGCCCGGCTCCATTGTCCGGATCGCCCTGATCCGCCGCGCACCGGCAGGATGGTGTAGCCGGTCACCCCGGCCTCCGTCAGGGCTTTGGTCAACCGGCGTTCCAAAGGCGCCTCAATCACGATTTCGACCCGTTTTGCGGTATGCGTTTCCATATCAGCCTCCGGTCACGATTTGGGCGATGGCCAGGTAAAGCGGGATGCCCAGCGTCAGGTTAAACGGGAAGGTCACCCCAAGCGAGAGGGTGAGGTAGATCGACGGGTTCGCCTCTGGCAATGCGACCCGCATGGCCGCAGGCACCGCGATATAGCTGGCCGAGGCTGACAGCACCATCAACAGTACAGTCCCGCCCAGCGACAAGCCGATCAGCACGCCCAGCGTCAACCCGATTGTGGCACTGATCAGCGGCATCAGAATGGCAAAGCTGACAGCGCCCAGCCCCAAAACGCCTCGCGACTGCCGCAGCCCTCGGCCCGCGATTAATCCCATATCCAGCAGGAACAGGCATAGTACGCCTTTAAAAGGCGCCACAATGAAGGAACTGATTTCTTCCAGCCCTTTTTCGCCCGTGACCGCCCCAATAAAGAACGCCCCGACCAGCAACACGATGGAGCCGTTCAGCAAGAGTTCCCGAATCAATCCCGGCTCCATCTTTCCGCCGCCACCACCGCGCGCCACCAGCCAAAGTGCCGACAGGATTGCAGGCGCCTCCATCGCGGCGGCCACCGCGACCATGTATCCTTCGGCCTCGATCAGCCGCCCTTCCAGAACAGAGGTGCCCGCCACGAAAGTGACAATGCTGATTGATCCGTAATGAGCCGCAACCGCCGCTGCATCGATACGTGACAGACCAGTCATCAACTTGAGCAGTGCAAACGCAATGAGCGGCAGACCAAAAGACAGCCCCAGACCTGCAATAATCGTCAGAATCAGCGTCGTATCAACCCCATGCGCGCTGACCGCCGCGCCCCCCTTGAAGCCGATGGCGAACAGCAGATAGATCGACATGCCCTTCGCCACGGCCTCGGGGATGGTCAGGTCGGACCGGGCCAGTGCCGCTGCCAATCCCAGCGCAAAGCTGAGGATGATCGGCGAGATCAGGTTCGCCCCGGCCAGTGAGAGTATCTCGTTCATCGCCCGCTCCCGTTCAGGTTTCGTGCTTCATGATTGAACCTCCGTTCAATGACAAGAGACAGCAGCAAAGGCAACGTCAACGCGGTATGGCGACAGGGGCGGGCCTAATCCTCGAAAAGCTCGTAAAGCGTGGAATGCAGCAACTGCTGATGCGCGCCGAACCGGACGACGATACTGTTCTGGTCAGGAAGGATATAGAGGACCTGCCCGCCATGCCCCAGGAAGTACGCAAACGGCCCCTGCGTTCGCGCTTCTGCACGGTCCAGCACATCATGCCGCACATGCAAACCATAGACACCTTGTGCCCTTTCGGTGGTGGGAAGCGGCGGCATTATGAATTCCTGCCACATCGCAGACGGCAAGAAAGGCTGATCCGCAGTCCCATTATCCATCAAAAACCGGCCAACATGCATCCAGTCCAGCGGACGCGCGTAAAGGCAGCAATAGGCGGATACCCCGCTGCCATCCGGATATTGCCGCCAATGCGCACCGGCGGCACCCGCTGGCTTCCAGATCATCTCGGACAGCAGCTGTTCCAACGGTAGATCATAGACCCGTTCCAGCAACCGACCAAGAATGGCGGTATTGGCGCTTTGGTAGCTGAAGTGTCCACGCCGCCCCTCATCGACCTGAAGCTGCACCAGGCTGTCATCAACACCATAGGCGTGGATACGGGCAAGTGGCCCAAAAGGTGAAAATCCGGCGTCTTCGACCGGCTTGTCCCAGTCACCCTCGGGCGCCAGCCCACTGGTCATCAGCAGGGCTTCTTTCACGGTAATGTCGGGCGCATCGGGCCCCAGAATGGTGCGTACAGGCGTATCAAGGCTGGCGATCTTTCCGTCCGCGACGCCACGCAGAACCAGCGCACCCACGAGCCCCTTGACCAGTGAATAGGAGTTGAGGCGCGTTTCACGATCGAGTCCAGCGCCATAGGCCTCGACCGTCAGTCGGCCTGCATTTTCCACTAGCAAGGCGCGCCCGTCACTTTGCGCAAAACGTATTTGCGCGGCACGGGGCGGGGCCGTTCCGGCTGGTGGCTGGGTGGGGTCGCTGACCCCAGCAACAAGAGCGTGACGACCGGGTGCAGGCCACACCGGTTGCGGAAATCCTTCTGGAACCAATACGAAGAATTGCGGCGCGAACGCCCAGATCAGCGCCACCACGACCAGTAGAAACGCGATTGACCGGCGCAGCCACCGCCTAAACCGCAATAAAACCGCCAGTCGTCGGATCGTAGCCCTCAAGCCCGCCTTCGCCGATCTCGTTCCAGAGCCCATGCAGCGTCAGCATGTCATTCTCGACAGCCTCTTTCACGAAAGGGAAAGTCATCAGGTTGCCCAGCGATATGACGACCGATGCCTTTTCCAGCGCCCGTTTGCGGATCTCGTCATCGCCGTCGGGCAAGCCGTCAAAGCCCGGCCGCAGGATTTCCATCCAGCGCCCGACGAAACTGGTTGGTTCTTCAAGCGCCGGGGCATTTCCCGAACACATGTCATAGCAGCCCTCGACCCCGCCACAGCCAGAATGGCCCAGCACGATCAGATGACTGATCTTGAGCGCGTTGATCGCGTATTCGACGGCGGCAGAGGTGCCGTGATGATGCCCGTCCGGATTATAGGGCGGCACCAGATTGGCGATGTTTCGGTGGATAAAGAACTCGCCCTGATCGGCCCCGAAGATCGAGGTGACATGGACCCGGCTGTCGCAACAGGAAATCACCATGGCTCTCGGATGCTGGCCGTCCTCTGCCAAATGGCGATAGAAGCTCTTATTTTCGGCGTAGGTCGTGGCCTTCCAACCCTTGTACCGGGTCACAAGATAGGCTGGCAGCGGACGCGCGTGTTTCATATTCTTTGTCCCTCGCGATGTTGCCCGTAGATACGTTGCATTTTCATGGATTTCGAGAGATTTTTCTTTTGGCTCTCAACCTTCTGGGAACCTTGATGACCTAAATCGGTCGTATGACAAATATTACACATCTCCAGCCCTACGCGGCCGAACCCGATCAAGGCATTATCGTTCTGCGGTGCCCGGATCAGATGCATTTCGATCCCGCGCCGTTGAACCGGCTTTATGAGGAAAAGGCGGCATATGAGGCAGAGGAGGTTGTGTGCCGCGTGCTGGAAGATATCGCCATGCGGCTTGATGCCCTGCAAAATGCGCTGGCGGACAGCGATTTTGGCAAAATGGTCAAACCGGCCAATCGTGTCGCCCTGATTGCCGACCAGATTGGCCTGACAGAGGTGTCAATTGCTGCCAGTCACGTCTCGACCTGTCTGAAACAACGCGACGGTGTCGCGCTGGAGGCGACGATGGCCCGTCTGGAACGCAGCTTTGACGTGGCCGTTTCAGAGGTGTGGAACTTCCGCGAGATGTAGGACCTTGCAGGCGGGGGCAAGGCGGGTAGTCTGTCGGCAAAGTACACTTGACAGGACCGCTGATGCCCTTCGCCTTTGCCGACACATCCAACGACGCCATTCCCCTGCATGTGATCGGATCCGATGATCTGGATCGGCAACTGGCAGACCTGCCGCCTATGGCCAGCGCCTGGGCCAAGGCGCAAGAGTTCAAGGGCACATTAGGTCAGGTCCTTTGCGTGCCCGATCAGACGGGCCAGGTTGAATTGGCGCTGGTGGGATATGGCACAGTGGAAAAGCGTGCGCGCGGCCGCTTCCACATGGCAACTGCAGCAACCAAACTGCCCAAAGGCATCTACAGGATTGCAGGCGGTCTGGATCAACCCGATCTGGAAGAGGCAGCATTGGCCTGGCTTCTGGCTGGCTACAGCTTTGACACCTATCGCAAACCCAAAGGAGAGATTGCCAAACTCGTCGCGCCGGATGGCATTGATGCCGCACGGCTTGAAATCATTGCGGCGGGCGAGGCGCTGACCCGCGACCTGATCAACACGCCCGCCTCTGACATGGGCCCGGACGAGCTAGAATACGCAGCCAGCGCGCTGGCCGCGGATCATGATGCAACGCTCAATGTCATTACGGGCGATGATCTGATCTCGTCCAACTTTCCGATGATTCACACAGTCGGGCGC
>NZ_JBKQXO010000014.1:0-106225 GCF_046762885.1 Yoonia sp. SDW83-1 | reverse complement strand
CTTGAACTCGCGGCTGAACACTCTTCTCGTCATGTAGATTCTCCAGTTTCATAAACACCTTATCTCGGTGTCCACGAAACCGGCAGCAGGCCACAGTGTTGGGAAGTTTATCCAGGCCAGACAGGTCCTTGTGTGACACTGTGAAAACGCCCTGTTGCATCTGAATCCTAGGATTATTTCTGACGGCTGTAGCTGCTAGCGGCTGGAACGTCTGTACTTGTGCGCCGATTTTGCTAGGCAAATAGTCATCAAAATGCTTGTCGTCTCCTAAGCCCAGCACTTGCTTCGCTTGGTCATCGCGCAGTGAAATTGCATTCAGTTCTTGTGGAAGAAGCGCCCAGATGCACCCGTCTGCTTCCTCATGATCGGAACCTTCGTCATTCACGGCAAAATAGAGCGACACCAAGACACTCTCTGACCAATCTAACAGGCGGGTAGGCAATCCATGGTGCTGCATCAAGAACAACCACTCCCATTCGTCCGCAGGCCTGCTTGCGATCAACGGTAAGGCGTTTTGCTTGAACCGACGTATGAGCGGGAGTTCGTTTTCAATTCCTCCGTTACGCGCCAGAGTGCAATCCAACTTCCAAGACGCATCGCCATGCCCTCGAAACCAAACAGGGTCATTTTCGGTTACTTGCCCAGCCAGTGCATCTAAGAGGTCCCCAATGCCAGTCACCTCGGTGTCATCATACTTCATTGAAAATCCAACTAAAAACACTCCCTAAAGTCATCTCAACCTACAATTGCGCTAAATACCTGTCGAGCGAAAAAGGACGGCACAAATCAGCCATAATGCGCACCCACGAAGCCCGAGATTCGGCGATTTCTGTGCTTATACTGTTCTTGAAGCAAGCAGCACATCAACAGCGCACAGAGCTGACCCATAAGTTATTGTTTTTATTATTATAAATGGTGCCCCCACACGGACTCGAACCGCGGACCTACTGATTACAAATCAGTTGCTCTACCAGCTGAGCTATAGGGGCACTGGCGCGCGAATTACCATTGCGATTGAGAGTTGGCAAGTCGGCTCGATCGTTTCTTTTGTCTTTTTACGTGAGATGGGTGCAGGCCGCAAAAGGGCAGAGTGGCCAAGTCATAAGTGAGAGGCATGTCCGGACCAGCACAGGCCGGGGCAGCAGTTGCCTAGCCGCGCCAGCTGCGGATCGGGCCGCAATCCATATGCACGAAATTGGAACCGGCGTAGCGCCCAACGCCACCGGCGCGACAGGCGATGGCGGCATTGGCCATCTGAACCGTGGTTCGGCTTTGCAACCGCAGATCGGCGGCCTGACCGCGCATGTGCAAGGAGTTGCGGGCAACACCTGAAGAGCGGCTGCGCAACATCGCATTGGTCTGCGGCGAACGGTAGCCGGACAGGAGAAGATAGGGTTCGCTCGTATCCATCAGGTTCAGGGCGGCTGACATGATGTCGATGGTGCGCAGGTCGATCTGGATCGCCTCACTTGTGCGCCAGTCGCGCATGAAGACGTTGATCTCGCGCACGGCTTCGGGAATGTATTCACCTTCGATCCAGTAGATCGTGTCGATCCGTTCACCTGTCCGGCCGGAATGCATGGCGATGCGGCGAATGTCGCCCGCGCGCCCGCGCAAAAAACCTGCTGCGTTTGAATAGGTTGGTGCTGCTGCGATTGCCGTTGCTGCAAATGCCCCCAGCAATCCACGCCGGGTCATCCCCGAGGAAGTCAGTTTTGTCATGTCTGTAGCGCCTGTCCCGTCGCTCAATAACTCCGCTTTACAGCGGATTTTCCATCATGCCCCCAAGATGATGCTAGTTTTATGGCATATTTCGATTCGATCACCAAGAGGTGTTTAGCCCGTTATTGGTTAACGGGGCGGAAATCGGCGGCAAATTGCGCAAAGATGACACGCGCTTCCGTTCAAAAACGCTCCTCAAGGCGGCATGTTGGCAACACACACGGGTCGTCGCCAGCGCTTCGCCGCATTGTGAGTGGACAGGGCTGGGGTATGGATATTGATACTCTTCCCCATGGTGACTTTGCGTTAGTGTCATTTGAAAGAAGTTATGGGAAATTTGATTTATGCGAGTTGAAAGCCTGCCAATTCAAAGGGTGATGCTTCGTTTTGCAGCGATGTGTATGTTGCTGGTTTTTGGTCTGTTCAGTGTGCCGCAGGCCCATGCGCAGGTGACTGAATTCCGGCAGGCTGTAGCCGAGGCTGCGGCCGGCGATGATGACCTGATGGGATTCTACCGTGCCCGTAATTTCGAAGGTATCTGGGATGAACGCCGCCGCCGCAATGCGTTGCTGGCCGCGTTCAGTTCTGCAGGCGACCACGGATTGCCGATTGACCGCTATAATCCCGAGACGCTGCGTGCGCAGTTCCAATCGGCCACGACACCTGCCGCACAAGGCCGGGTCGAGGTCGAGGTCAGCCGCCTGTTTCTGCAATACGCCCGTGATGTGCAGACCGGTATTCTGATCCCGTCGCGCGTCGATAGCGGTATCCGCAGGCAGGTTCCATACCGGTCGCGTCTGGCGACTATCCAGGCCTTTTCGCAATCCAACCCTGCGGGTTTCTTGCGGGCCTTGCCGCCCGCATCGCCAGAATACACCCGCCTGATGCGTGAAAAACTGGCGATGGAGCGTCTGCTGGCGGATGGTGGTTGGGGGCCGACAGTCAGTGCCCGTAAGCTGGAACCCGGCGATACCGGGCCGCAGGTTGTTGCACTGCGCAATCGGTTGATTGCCATGGGATTTCTGTCGCGCACCAATACACAGACCTATGATCAGGCGATTACCACCGCCGTTCAGCGGTTTCAGCAGGCCAACGGGCTTGCCATTGACGGCACGGCAGGCCCCGGCACCCTGACCGAGTTGAACACGTCCGTAGAGCGTCGGTTGCAGGCCATTATCGTGGCGATGGAGCGGGAACGCTGGATCAATCGCCCCCGTGGTCAGCGCCACATCTGGGTCAACCTGACCGATTTCACCGCCAAGATCATCGACAATGATGTGGAAACATTCAGCACTCGGTCGGTTATCGGTGCCAATGAACGTGATCGCGTCAGTCCGGAGTTTTCCGATGTCATGGAGTTCATGGTCATCAACCCGAGCTGGTATGTGCCCCGTTCCATCGTCACCAAGGAATACCTACCCCAGTTGCAGCGTAATCCAAATGCGGTGAACCAGCTGATCATCACTGACAGCCGGGGCCGTCAGGTCAACCGCGGTGCCGTGGATTTCAGCCAATATACCGCGTCGAACTTTCCCTATTCGATGCGCCAGCCGCCCAGCCGGGGCAACGCGTTGGGACTGGTTAAGTTCATGTTCCCCAACCGCTACAACATCTACCTGCACGACACCCCGGCCAAGAGCCTGTTTGGCCGCGAGACCCGGGCCTTTAGTCATGGCTGTATCCGCCTGAATGATCCGTTTGATTTTGCCTATGCCTTGCTGGCCAAGCAGATGGGCAATCCCGAAGAGTTCTTTCAGGCTCAGTTGCGCACGGGTCGTGAGCAACGCGTCGACCTGACCGAGCCAGTGCCGGTTCATCTGGTGTATCGCACAGCCTTCACCCAGGCTGATGGCCGGATGCAGTACCGTCGTGATGTCTATGGTCGCGATGGCCGCATCTGGGACGCGTTGGCCCGTGAAGGGGTGGCAGTTCGCGCCGTTCGCGGGTAAATCTTTCCTCGGGTAACCGGTCCGGGGACAAGATGGCACATTCCATAGCAGACATCGCGGCAGCGCTGGGGGCAGAAGCCTTTGGCGCTGTTGATCTTTTGGTGGACGGTGCAGCGGAGCCTGGCAGTGCCGGTCCTGATGATCTGGCGCTTGCCATGACCCCAGCCTATGGCGATGCGCTGGCGAAAGGGCAGGCACGTGCCGCTGTTGTCTGGCCCGAAGCGGATTGGCAGGCATTGGGGCTTGAGGCCGCAATTCTGGCCCCCCGTGCCCGATTGGCGATGGCGGGTCTGACGCGGATGCTGGACCGAAAGCTGCCGGGCGAAGGGATTTCAAAGCACGCCTTGATCGATCCTGCGGCCGGGATTGGCACTGATGTCGTGATTGGCCCGTTTGCCGTCATTGGCGCGGATGCGGTCATTGGTGACGGATGCTGGATTGGCGATCAGGTCAGTATTGCCTCTGGCGTCACCATCGGACGCGACTGTGTCATTCACCCCGGTGTCCGGTTGCAGCGGGACGTGCGTATCGGTGATCGTGCTATCCTGCACCCTAATGTGACAATCGGTGGCGACGGGTTTTCCTTTGTTACCGCCGAGCCATCCAATGTTGAACTGGCGCGCGAGACGCTGGGCGATGCGACCATGCCTGCCCCGGCAGACCCGACATGGCACCGTATCCATTCGCTGGGCGGCGTGGAGATTGGCGATGATGTGGAGATCGGGGCGAATGCGACGGTGGATGCCGGAACCATCCGCGCGACGCGCATCGGGCAAGGCACCAAGATCGATAATCTGGTGCAGGTTGGTCACAATGTGATTGTGGGGGACCATTGCCTGCTTTGTGCGCAGGCGGGTGTGGCCGGGTCCACCGTGGTGGGTGACCGGGTGGTTGTGGGTGGCAAGGCGGGTATCGCTGACAATCTGAAGGTGGGCGATGATGTTGTGCTGGGTGGCGGTTCGGTCGTGCTGTCCAATGTGCCTGCCGGGCGGGTCATGATGGGCTATCCTGCCACAAAGATGCAGACCCATGTGGACAGCTATAAGGCATTGCGGCGTCTGCCGCGGGTTCTGAAAGGTCTCGGAAAAGGTTAACTGCCTGTTTCAAAGCGGCCCCATTGTGACTACATCACAGATGAACTGAAATGGACGTCGAAGCGACATGAACACCCAGGAAAAGGTTGTCGAAATCATTGCGGAACAAGCGATGCTGGAGCCGGCTGATGTCAAGCTGGAACACACGCTGCAGGATCTTGGCATCGATAGCATGGCATTGGTCGAGAGCATTTTTGCGATTGAGGAATGCTTTGACATATCGGTGCCGTTCAACGCCAATGAGCCGGGAGAGAGCGATTTCGATATCTCGTCCGTTGCGGCTATCGTTGCTGCGGTTGACCGGCTGAAGGCCGAACAGGGCAAGTAAATGCGCCGGGTTGTCATCACCGGGGCGGGCACGATCAATCCGCTGGGCGAAAACGTCCCTGCCACGTTTGAAGCCATGCGCGAAGGGCGTTGCGGCATTGGCCCGCTTGAGATTGCCGATGTGGACCGTCTGGCAATACAGATCGGTGGCCAGATCAAGGGCTATGACGAGGCACAGCATTTCAACCGCCAGCAGATCGCCCTTTATGACCGCTTCACCCAGTTCACACTGCTCGCTGCGCGCGAGGCGATTGCGCAATCGGGCCTGAGTTTTTCCGGTGCATTAGCTGATCAGTCGGGTGTTGTTCTGGGCACATCCGGCGGTGGATTGACCACGCAGGACGAAAACTATCGCGCGGTCTATGAGGCGGGCAAGAACCGGGTGCATCCGTTTATCGTGCCCAAGCTGATGAACAATGCCGCGGCCAGCCATGTGTCGATGGAGTGGAACCTGCGCGGCCCGTCCTTTACAGTGGCGACCGCCTGCGCATCGTCGAACCATGCGATGGGGCAGGCGTTTAATATGGTGCGTTGCGGTATGGCCAAGGTGATGGTGACCGGCGGGTCAGAGGCGATGTTATGCTTTGGCGGGATCAAGGCCTGGGAAGGGTTGCGGGTCATGTCAAAGGACGCCTGCCGCCCGTTTTCGGCCACCCGCAACGGTATGGTGCAGGGAGAGGGTGCGGGAGTATTTGTGTTCGAAGAGTATGAATACGCCGCTGCAAGGGGGGCAGACATCCTATGCGAAGTCGTGGGTTTCGCCATGTCCTCTGACGCTGCCGACATTGTCATGCCTTCAAAGCAGGGCGCGGCGCGGGCCATTGGCGGTGCGTTAAAGGACGCCGGACTGGCTGGCGATAGTGTTGGCTATATCAACGCCCATGGCACGGGAACAGCCGCAAATGACAAGACGGAATGTGCTGCAGTGGCCGATGTGTTCGGTGCTCATGCGGACCAGTTGATGATATCGTCCACCAAATCCATGCATGGCCATTTGATCGGTGGAACCGGGGCGGTGGAACTGCTCGCCTGCATCATGGCCCTGCGGGACGGGGTCGTAGCACCGACCATCGGGTATGAAGCACCCGACCCCGAATGCGCGCTGGATGTGGTGCCCAATGTCGCGCGCGATGCAAAAGTGGATGTGGCGCTGTCAAACGCTTTTGCTTTTGGTGGGCTGAATGCGGTGCTGGCATTGCGGGCAGTATAGGCTGGTCGGTCAGTGCCGATGCAAAGGCCACTTGGCAGGCATGTTGATGCCCTGCCAGTTTGCTGCGTGTCGTCTTATTCGAGAGTCACGACACCTTCAAAACCTGCTGTGAAGCCAGTCAGGGACATGGTGAGCAGGACTTCTTGATCTGGTGCTGCTGCAGGCACCAGCCTCAGCGTGGCGTTACTTCCGCGCTTGAACTGATCGACCTCGGCCTGGGTGAATCCAAGACGCGAGACGCAGCCGGCGGCATTGCAGAAGGTGAACGGGTAACGGCGGGCTTCACCGCCATCCACCGACAGGGTCAGTTGCTGGGTTAGCAGTGTTTCGAGAGGGACGACAATTGTAGCACCAGCAGCGGCGCGCGATCCGTCGGGCAGGCGGAACAGGTTGACCTCGGCCACTTGATTGCCGTCATTGTCCAGCAATAGCTGATAAAGATTGCATGGATCATTCTGCCCTTGCGGGGCCTTGACGCAGCGCATCTCCCAATCACCGAATTCCTGCAGCACGTAGGGTTCGCCAACTTTCGGCGGCAAAGGTTCACCGAGGATCAGATCATCTGGTGCGTCATCCTGCGCGGGTGCGTTTTCTTCCGCTGGCGTTTCTGTTTCGGTTTCCTGCGCTATCGCGGCACCGGCCTGTGTCAACAGACCAGCCAGAATGATGGATTTGAAAAAGCTGCTCATCTTGTTTGATCCTTCGCGTGTTTTTCAAGGGCTTTAGCACGGTCAGGCGGGGCTGTCAGCGCCAAAATCCGCGCGATGGGCAGGCATCCGCTAAGACTGTTCTGCCATAGAAAAAGGGCCCCAAAGGACCCTTCTTCGTTTTCTCCCTGTCGGACTTGGCCGACTAATTGCAGGGGAAGCTACGCAAAGCCATTGTGTCCGTCAACCGGAAATCTTTGCCTATCTATGTCATAGGATGGTGATCTTGCCAGAAAAAAGCCGTGCCCGCAGGCACGGCAAGTCTAACAGGGAGGAAATATGCCAAACCGTCCCGTTTGGGTGGTATGACAGGCGTTTAGACTGGCATGGATTGGTTAAGAATGTATTTTGATCTGAAACAATCTGACGAGGGAGCAGTTTAAATGGGCGATCATATCTTTATCGGGGGCGGCGGGGCCGAATACGGAGTGCCGCAATCCCTGTTGCTCGACAAGGCGAACCGGCATGGATTGGTGGCCGGTGCGACCGGCACGGGCAAGACGGTCACCCTGCAGATCATGGCCGAAGGGTTTTCGGCTGCCGGTGTTCCGGTGTTTTTGTCGGATGTGAAGGGTGATTTGTCCGGTCTGGCCGCTGCCGGGTCAGACGAGTTCAAGCTGCATGACGCTTTCATGAAACGGGCTGATACTATCGGCCTTGATCTGCAATATGACAGCTTTCCGGTGACATTCTGGGATCTTTTCGGGCAACAGGGCCATCCGATCCGGGCGACGGTCGCCGAAATGGGCCCGCTATTGCTGGCCCGCCTGATGGAATTGACCGATGTACAGGAAGGCGTGTTGAATGTCGCCTTCCGGGTCGCGGATGAGGAGGGCTTGCCACTTCTCGACCTCAAGGATTTGCAGGCGCTTCTGGTTTGGGTCGGGCAGAACGCGCAGGATCTGTCATTGCGATATGGCAATGTGGCGTCGTCGTCCGTTGGTGCGATCCAACGGCAGTTGCTGGTACTGGAAAATCAGGGGGGCAATGCCCTGTTCGGCGAACCGGCGCTGGATCTGGCGGATATGATGCGGACCCGCGATGGCCGGGGCGAGATCAACATCCTTGCCGCCGATCAGTTGATGGGTAGTCCACGGCTCTATGCCACTTTCCTTCTTTGGCTGTTGTCAGAACTGTTCGAGGAACTGCCAGAAGTGGGTAACCCCGACAAACCCAAACTGGTGTTCTTTTTCGACGAGGCGCATTTGCTGTTTGATGATGCGCCAAAGGCGCTGGTGGATAAGGTCGAACAGGTGGCGCGCCTGATCCGGTCCAAGGGGGTTGGGGTTTATTTCGTCACGCAGAACCCCGGTGATATCCCCGAGGATGTCTTGGGCCAGCTAGGCAACCGGGTGCAGCACGCGCTGCGGGCCTTCACGGCGAAAGACCGCAAGGAGCTGAAGACGGCCGCCGAGACCTATCGTGACAATCCGGAGTTCGATACGGCAGAGGCTATTCAGGAGGTGGGGACGGGTGAAGCTGTCACATCATTCCTGAACCCCAAGGGTATTCCGACGGTTGTCGAGCGCACGCTGATCCGGCCGCCTTCGTCACAGCTGGGGCCAATCACCACCGCTGAACGCAAGTTCGTCATGCAAGCCTCTGATATGGCGGGCAAGTATGACACGCCCGTTGATCGTGATAGCGCCTTTGAGATGCTCCGAAACCGGGCTGATGCGGCTGCGGCCGCTGCCGAGAAGGCGGAGGCGGAAGAAGAAGCACTTGAAGAGAAAGAGCGCGAGTTTAAGGCGGCCCGCCGCTATGACGGTGGCGGGACGGGGCGGTCATCGTCGCGCAGATCGTCCCGGTCGTCAGGCGGTGGGTTTGGTGGCAAGCTGGCCTCGGTCATCACCAAAGAGCTGACCGGCACCACCGGACGCCGCATCGTTCGCGGAATTCTGGGGGGCTTGTTCAAGGGACGCTAGACAGATGATTGATGGTACAATGCATCGCGGCGCGCGCTTTCTGACATTTGTTCTGGCGGTATGTGGCGTGGCGGCGATGGCGGCCCTTCTTTTCGTTGTGCAGTCCCAGCCGCAATTGATCGAACATAAGCTGCAATCCTTCGCGATCAAAGAGGTTCAGAGCCGTGCCATTTCCGCGCTGGATCAGGCGCAGGATGCGGCCCAGGGCAGCGAGAACGGGCTTTTGCGCACGCTTGCTGATCGTTTTGCCGATGATGCGAAGCTGTTAGAGCAGCGCGATGCTGTGATCCGGTCGATGGTCGCCTCGGTCGCGCAGGATCGCTGCGATTGCGAAACCAACCGTCTGGTCACGGGGGCCACGCTCACAAGTATCGCGATCCGGGATCGTATTGCAGCGTTGCGGATTGGTGAACAGACGGTGGGCGATTTTGTTGCTGCCCGCTATGACGCGACAATCACCGGCCTGCGGTCTGATCTGACGACCTTTGGCATTGCCAATCTGGTCGCTTTTCTGACCCTGATCTTTCTGTCGGTGTTCAAGGGCCGCGTTGGTGCACGCATCCTGCCGATGACGCTGCTTTTGGCTGCGTATGTCCTTTATGCGATGTATTGGTACGTGTTCACGCAGGATTGGGCTGCCGCCATTTTGTTCAACAATTGGGCTGCTGGCGGATATGTGGCCACAATGCTGGTGGTCTATTTCCTTTTGATAGATTTCACCTTTTTCAACGGGGCCATCACCGATGCGATTGTTCAAACCATTACAACGGCCTTGTCCAATGCACCGGTGCCCGGCTGTTGACAACACCCGCCTGTAACGACGGCGGGTGTAGTCGTTCATTGCCCGAGCGCAATCCCCTCGCGCCGCGGGTCGGCACCGCCTTCCAGCGTCTCACCAATGGCGATGGCATGCAGGCCGGAATTCAGGCCGCGGATGTTGACCTCGTATCCCAGTTCAGTGAGCGGTGCTTCAAACGATACCGCGTCGCTGCCTTCCTCAACATCGTAGGTCCCGAAGCGATTGACAAGATGCGGCATTGCGACCGCCTGTTGTACATCCATTCCCCATTCCAAATGGGCGATGATGGCTTGGGCCACATAGCCGATAATGCGGCTGCCGCCGGGGCTGCCGATGACCAGCACAGGCTCACCATCCTGGGTCACGATGGTCGGTGACATGGATGAGCGTGGCCGTTTGCCCGGTTCGACCCGGTTGGCGATGGGATAGCCATCGCTATGCGTGGCAAAGGAGAAGTCGGTCAGTTCGTTGTTGAGCAGGAAGCCACGCACGAATAGCCGTGAGCCAAAGCCATTTTCAATGGTGGTCGTCATGGACAGCGCATTGCCATAGGTATCGACGATGGAGATGTGTGAGGTTGAGGGAAACTCGATACTGACATCATCACCCCAAAGCTGCGCGTGGTCCCATGTGGGGTTGCCAGGCGCCACCTCTGGCAAGGCGACAAAACCATCGATGCGATCACCTTCGATCAGCCCGGCCCGTTCTTCCAGATAGGCGGGGTCGACGAGCCCTTGCGTGGGCATAGGCACGAAATCACTGTCGGCCATGTAACGCCCCCGGTCGGCAAAGGCGAGGCGGGACGCATCGCCAATCAGCCGCCATGTGTTCGAGTCGCTTGGGTCCGAGATGTCGAAATTGTTCACGATCCCGAGGATCTGCCCGACTGTCAGTGCGCCGGATGATGGCGGCCCCATGCCGCAGACATCGTACACCCGATAGATGACGCAGACCGGCGCGCGTTCGACCACGTCATATAGCGCAAGATCCAGTGTCGAAAGGACACCGGGATTACCTTCGGCATTGCGCACGGTGGCGACGATATCCTCGGCGATGGGACCAGTATAGAATGCATCTGTTCCACGGGTCGCGATCTGGCGCAGCGTATCCGCATAGTCCGTGTTGATCAGGGTGTCACCGGCCTGCAAGGCGTTGCCGCCCGGAAAAAAGTAGGCGGCGGTTGCCGGAAAGCGTTGCAATCTTTCGCTGTCATTGGCGATGGCGCCCGCCATGCGCGGCGAGACGGCAAAGCCGTTTTCGGCAAGGCTGATTGCTTCGTTGAAAAGGCCCGCCCAGTTGGACTGCCCCCAGCGGCGATGGGCATCTTCCATCAGTTTTGGCGTGCCAGGGGTGCCGACGGACAGGCCACCGACGACGGCATCGAAGAAGCCAAGGCGCTCACCATTTTCGTCCTGAAACAGCGTGGGTGTTGCGGCCAAAGGTGCGGTTTCACGACCATCCAGCGTGGTGATTTCGCCAGTTGTCGCATCGTACCAGACAAGGAAGGCGCCACCGCCCAGCCCAGATGATTGTGGTTCAACCAACCCGAGTACTGCCTGCACCGCAACCATGGCATCCGCTGCTGTGCCGCCATCGGCCAGAACGGCAGCACCTGCCTCAACCGCGAGCGGATTGGCAGCGGCCACTATCCAGTCTTCCGCAGAGACGGGAACGCCCGCCGTCTTGGCATCGAGGGCGGCCTGTGCCGCCTCTGACAGGTTCTCGAACCCGGCCTGTGCTGTGGCCTCCTCTGGGGCGACCGCATCTGCGGCTTGTTGGGCGAAGGCGGGAGACAGAAGGCAGGCACTGAATAGGCAAGGGGTAAAGAAACGACGCAACATCATGATGGACCTCATTGTTGGAACGAATGCGGTCAGGGTGACGCAAGGGCAGGTGGAATGTAAAGCGGGTCGTGGCGGGCACGATTTTTCGACGAAAAATCGTAGGGCCAAAAGTCTTCGCGAAGATTTTAGCAGATCATCGTAAGAGGTGCGTTGTTGCAGATCGCGATGAACTGGTTGCCGTTGGCCATCAGGCCAAATCCGCGCCGCCGCACCTCTCATTCAAAGCGTTCGCTCCCGATCTCGCGGTGGATCACGTTAATGCAGTCCCAATTTTGGATTAAGCGCGCCGCCGCCGACCGGTCCGCGCGCGCCCTTGGCCCTCTTTGACCGGGGCGCGGTTGAACTTGATCCATTCTGCACCCGACGGGTCATTGTCCGTCAAGAAGTTGGCGGCGCGGATTGCTGCCATCTCGCTACCAGCGCGCGGTTTTGTGGAGCCAAGGCCGAAGAGCGTGACAAAGGTTTCGTCGTCCATGTCGTCGGGCAGGATGATACCGGCGGCGGATATTTCGGCCTTTTTCTCGGCGATCTTGATAGGGCCGATTGGCAGTGCCACCGGGTTCATGATGGCAGAGGTCATGCCGGCGGTCATTGCCATGGGCAGGAAGGCGTTGTTGATCCCGTGACGGTTGGGCAGACCGAATGAGATATTCGACGCACCGCAGGTCGTGTTGACCCCCAGCTCTTCGCGCAGGCGCCGCACAAGGGTGAAGACCTGCAGGCCGGCGGTGCCCATGGCACCGATGGGCATCACCAGTGGGTCCACAACGATGTCATGGGCCGGAATGCCGAAATCGGCGGCCCGTTCCACGATCTTCTTGGCGACGGCGAAGCGCACGTCGGGGTCTTCGCTGATCCCGGTATCGTCGTTGGAGATGGCCACGACTGGCACATTGTATTTCTTGACCAATGGCAGGACGAGTTCCAGCCGTTCCTCTTCCCCGGTGACAGAGTTCAGCAGGGGCCGCCCCTCGGCTGCCGCCAGGCCATTTTCCAAGGCCCCGGGAACCGAACTGTCGATGCAAAGCGGGATGTCGACCACGGCCTGCACTCGTTTGACCAGTTCGGTCATCAGTGGTGGTTCGACAAAGTTGTTGTCGGCGTAGCGGGGGTCTTCGGCCATCTTGTTGGAAAAGACTGCACCGGAGTTCACGTCCAGCACATTGGCACCGGCTGCGGCCTGCGCAATCGCGTCCGCCTCGACCCGGCTGAAATCGCCGCGTTCCAGTTCCTCGGCCAGGATTTTTCGGCCTGTGGGGTTGATCCGTTCACCGATCACGCAAAAGGGCTGGTCGAACCCGATAATGGCCGTCTTGGTTTTGGATTCGACGATGGTGCGTGTCATTCTAGGGTCCTTTAGGATTGGGAGGCTGGAACGGCTGAACTGCCGCCATGATCGATCGCCCATTTTGCATTGGTCTTGATCCCGCCCAGCGGGAAGAAATGGACACGTTCGATGTTGAAATCAGGATTTGCGGACTTGTGGGCGGCAAGTTCGGTCAGAACCTCGTTTGGTTCGTAGGGTAGCAGCAGTTTGGTCACATCCATGGCCCGTTTTTGCAGAACCTTGAGCGATGGCCCGACGCCGCAGGCGATGGCGAATTTGATCAGGGTCTGCAGCTTGGCGGGACCTGCGATACCGATATGGATCGGGATCGTGATGCCCGCATCACGCAGCGCGTCGGCCCATGCGATGATCGGTTTTGCCTCGAACGCAAACTGGGTGGCCAGTGCCATGTCGGCATCTGTTGTTTCGCTGAATTTCTGTTTCCAGCGCAAGGCGTCCATGACGTTCATATCTGATCCATCATTGTCGATGTCGCGGTTGCCTTCGGGGTGACCGGCGACGTGCAGGCGCTCGAAGTCGCCGAAGAGACCCGTTTCCATCAACTGCATGGAACTGTGGAAATCACCATGTGGTTCCGCCAAACCACCGGCCAGCAGCAGCGCCTGATCTACGCCAGCCTCACCTTTGTATTGTGCGATCCACTCCGCCAGTGTGGCCTTGTCCTTGATGATGCGCGCCGGGAAATGGGGCATAACCTTATAGCCATCGTTTGCCAGCCGCTTGGCGGTGGCGACCATATCCTCGATCTGGGTCCCCTCGATATGCGCAATATAGACGCGTGTGCCAGCGGGCAGTAGATCGCGGAAGTCATCGACCTTTTCGGCGGTGCGCGGCATCACCTCGATTGAATAGCCCTGCAGAAACGCCTCAACATCAGGATTGACGCTGATCTCTTCGATTTCTTTGCGCTTGAGGAAGGGGAGCAAGGACATAACGACCTCCGTAAGGCGTGGGGGGATGCGGGGCGGGGTTTTCAAGCCCAACCGTCATTGGTGATCAGGGTCTTTATCCGTTCGGCATCGTATTCGGCATCGATGCGGGCGACGGCGGCTTCGGCGGCTTCGGCATCTGTGCCCTCAGCCGGGTACGGATCGGCCTTTCGAAAACCGGCCATGTATTCATCGGATTCGGCGGCACCGGATTTCATCGCGGCCCGGTCGATTGCCTGTTCGAATCGTTCCGGCAGGGGCAATTTGGTGCCCCGACGGCCACGGCCCACGATGACCTGAGCGGGCATGTCGCGCCAATAAACGATGGTGACGTCAGGCATCTGATTCCTCATTGTTCTGATCCCGGTTTAACATCCGTTTTTCCTTGCCGAAGTCGGTTTTCGACATCGTGGATGCTCTGAGCGACTGCATATGGGTAACGTGCACATCCGTCCCACACCAGAGCAGTTGGGGGTCATAATCCTCATATCCAAGATGTGGATGGCTCACGAAAGCGTACACAAGACTTGCACCGCACCCGTTGTCGCCCTAGCTTGGAGGTAACTCGAAATGGAGGGCGTGAACATGGCGCCCAGGCGTCCCAAAGGTGCGGGCGCGTTCCCCAAAGCGGTCGAAACCCCCGCGCCAAAACCGCCTGATCCGGCGACGCTGTATGCGGCGTTGGATTTGGGCACAAATAGCTGCCGTATGCTGATTGCCCAACCCAAGGGCAGCCAGTTTCATGTGGTGGACAGCTTTTCCAAATCAGTCCAGTTGGGGCAGGGTTTGGAAAGCACGGGCCGGTTATCGCGTTCGTCGATGAACCGTACCATTTCGGCCATGCGTATATGCCGTGAAAAACTGAAGCGTTACGGTGTCGAGCGGATGCGTCTTGTCGCGACGGAGGCCTGTCGTCGCGCGTTGAACGGCGATAATTTTGTGGCTCAGGTCCGTCGCGAGACCGGGTTGAAGTTGGAGATTATCAAGCCGGAGGAAGAGGCGCGGCTGGCGGTGATTTCCTGCGCGCCGCTGGTTAGCGTGAATACTGAACAGTTGCTCGTCGTGGATATCGGTGGCGGTTCGACCGAGCTTGTCTGGATTGATCTGACCAACGTCCCCAAGCGCGAACGCCCGCGTGCGATCATGCGTCTGCATGCCGGGTTCAAATCCGATCCTGGTCCCTTTGCCGCGGCCAAGGTGGTGGACTGGATTTCTGTGCCATTGGGTGTTGCCACGTTGCGCGATCAGTTTTCGGATGTGGAGGACGATGCGGCCCGCTTTGCCCTGATGAGCTGGTTTTTCGAGGAGAACCTAGAAGAATTCTCACCGTCTGTGGCCGCACAGGCACGTGAAGGGTTCCAAATCATCGGGACCAGTGGGACGGTCACGACTGTCGCAGCGAGCTATCTAGGGCTCAAGCGTTATGACCGGACAAAAGTGGACGGGCTGCGCATGACATCTGATCAGATCGACAGCGTGATCCGCGATTATCTGTCGCTGGGTCCGGCAGGCCGCCGCGCCGATCCGCGCATCGGCAAGGACCGGCAGGCGTTGATCATGTCGGGGTCTGCCATCCTGCAGGCGCTCATGCGGCTTTGGCCCACGGACCGGCTGTCAGTTGCGGATCGTGGCCTGCGTGAGGGGTTGCTTTATGCCCAGATGTCGGCCGATGGGGTCTTGGAAGATACGCCGTTTTAGGCGATAGGCACCCAATGGCCAAGAAACCCACCAAAAACACCTCTGGACGCGGGCAGCGTGATCTGACCGTCAAGGTCAAGACCGCGCGCGGACGCAAGCTGAGTTCGACCAAATGGTTGCAGCGGCAGTTGAACGATCCGTATGTGAAGCGCGCCAAGGCGGACGGTTATCGGGGCAGGGCGGCCTACAAGATCCTCGAATTGGATGACAAGTACCGGTTCCTTGTCCCTGGCGCGCGTATCGTGGATCTGGGTTGCGCACCCGGTGGCTGGCTGCAGGTCGCGGTCAGGCGCGCCAATACGCTGGGCGAGAAGAAGGGCAAGGCGCAGGGCTATGTGCTGGGCGTTGATCTACAAGAGGTCGAGCCGATTGCTGGCGCCGAAATTCACCAGCTTGATTTCATGGAAGATGACGCCGACCAACAGGTCAAGGATTGGTTGGGCGGGCCAGCTGATGTGGTGATGTCCGACATGGCCGCCTCCGCCTCTGGTCACAAACAGACGGACCATTTGCGGATCATCGCGCTGTGCGAGGCGGCGGCCTATTTCGCATTCGACGTGCTGAACGAAGGCGGGACATTCGTGGCGAAAGTGCTGGCAGGCGGGGCTGAGGGTGAGTTGCAAAAGCTTCTCAAGGCGCGGTTCACCAAAGTCGCCAATGTCAAACCGCCAGCATCACGGTCTGATAGCTCGGAGAAATTCGTTGTAGCGACGGGGTTTAAGGGAGGGTGAAGCCGCCTAGGCGCTGATGCTGATTGACTGCGACTAAGTGCAGGATGTTAACGCTGGGGATTTAAGTGGACATTGGCCAACATAACCTTTTGTGAAGAATGGTGTTTTCCACAAAGAGTTGCTCGTGCAGAATCGATCAAGCGTGAAACAGCGTTCCGACGAAAAAGGCGATTGCGGCGGCACAGCCACCGATGAGAAATGTTTCAAAGGCCGATCGCCACCATGGGCTGAGTGACCAATGGCTCTTAAGTGCTCCAATCGCAAAGAACGTGGCCATTGTCATCCCAGCCGAGAAAGGAAAAGCGTTTTTAGAGCCGAGAACGAACGGTAACAATGGAATTATCCCTGCAACAAGAAATGCCAGAAATGTCGTAACTGCGGACTTAACTGGATGAGGATCGACACCACTCAAGCCGTACTCGCCATCCATCATCATCGCTATCCAGTTTTCTTGATTCAGCGTTATCGCCTCGGTTGCTTGACTCAACACTTCGCCGGACAGGCCTTTGCTGGAAAGAATTTCCCGCACCTCAAGTTTCTCGCCTTCTGGGTAGTCTCGAATATGGCGCTGTTCAACTTCGCGTATGCGGCGCATGTTCTCAAGCTCAGCCTTGGTTCCTGAATAGTTGGCCGCTGCCATTGAAAATCCGTCGGCCAATACATTTGCAGCACCCAATGCGATGACGACGAACGGAGACAAACCGGCACCCGCTACGCCCGCTACAATCGCGAATGTGGTGACGGCTCCATCGATTGCGCCATAAACCGCGTCGCGCAACACACCCCTGCCGGGTGGAGCACCAATTCGTGCGGCAATTTCCTGTGGTGTATGACCATGCTCAGACACTGTGCACCTCCTAGAATTCAAGGCTATGCTGAGTTTCGAATGCCGCATTAATCTAAATCAACGTGCATTTGCCGCTTTGGGCCCATAATGCCGCCTTTGGATTACACTAAACCAAAGCAATCCGCGTTCCCCAGTCGGCGCACTGGTTGATCAGCATCTCAGACGGGACCCTGTCGGTCACGAAGTGATCCATTTGCGCCAGTGAGGCGATCTTGACTGGGGCCTTGCGTGTGAATTTTGTACTGTCTGCGACCAGGATCGTTGATCGCGCGGCCCTGATAACTTGTTGGCTGACGCGTATTTCTTCGGGGTCGAAATCCAGTAGATCGCCGGAAAGGTCGATCGCTGACGCCCCGATCACGGCGAAATCCACTTTGAACCGGTCGATGGCTATCGCGGCCAGATCACCGACCAGACCCCCGTCGGACCGGCGCAGCAGGCCGCCGGCAACCACCACATCGCAGCTTGGGTTGTCGGCCAGGATATTGGCGACGTTCAGGTTGTTCGTCACCACCATCAGGTTGCGATGGGTCTGCAGGGCGTGGGCCACGGCCTCAGTCGTGGTGCCGATGTTGAGGAAGACCGACGCGCTATCGGGGATCAGTTGCGCGGCACGGCGGGCGATCTTGATCTTGGCGTCGCGGTTCAGCGCACGCCGGTCGCCATAGCCGATATTGCTTACCCCGGATGGCAGAACGGCCCCGCCATGCACACGTTCCAACAGCCCTGTCGCACAAAGCTGGCGCAGATCGCGCCGGATCGTCTGCACGGCCACACCCAGATTGATCGCAAGATCGGTCGCCGTGACCTTGCCGTGCTTCTGGGCCTCGTTGCGGATCAGGGCATGCCGCTGGGACGTTTCCATGTGTTCGGTTTGCGGATTATGCGAACGATTGGCAAGCTGTTTTCTTTATAATTATTGGAAAACCTGATTTCGTTTTGTGTTCGTTCATCGCGGGGCGAACATATTGCAGCACTGCGCTTGCGCCGGCAGGACAGGGGGCCTAGCAGGCAGTCGAACATATGGGGCACATCATGCAAACGGATTTCGACCTTTTCATCATCGGTGGTGGCATCAATGGCTGTGGAATTGCGCGCGACGCGGCCGGGCGGGGGCTGAAGGTCGGGTTGGCCGAGATGAATGATCTGGGGTCGGCTACATCTTCGGCCTCGACCAAGCTGTTCCATGGCGGGTTGCGCTATCTGGAGTTTTTCGAGTTTGGACTGGTTCGCAAGGCTCTGATCGAACGCGAGGTGCTGCTGCGGGCGATGCCGCATATCAGTTGGCCGATGCGCTTTGTGCTGCCTTATCACAAGGATATGCGGTTCGAAGGGGACACGCCGACATCGAAATTGCTGTCGTTGTTCATGCCGTGGATGAAAGGGCGCAGGCCTGCCTGGCTGATCCGGTTGGGTCTGTTTCTTTACGACAATCTGGGCGGGCGGAAAATCCTGCCTGGCACCTGGACGGTGGATCTGACCAAGAACCCGGTCGGTGGCCCGCTGAAGGACAAGTTCAAGCGCGCCTATGAATATTCCGATTGCTGGATCGAGGATTCGCGGCTGGTTGTTCTGAATGCGCGTGATGCTGAGGTGCGTGGCGCGAAGATCATGACGCGCACCAAGGTCATCAGCGCGGATCGGGTTGAAAACCATTGGAAGATCGTCCTGGAAACCGATGGCAAACAGACCGTTTATACGGCCCGTGGGCTGGTGAACGCTGGCGGCCCATGGGTTGAAAACATTGTCCGGCAGGTGGCGCGGCAGAATACATCCGAAGGGGTGCGGCTCGTGCGGGGTAGTCACATCGTCACGAAGAAGCTGTTCGACCACCAGAAGAGCTATTTCTTTCAGGGTGAAGATGGGCGGATCATCTTCGCTATCCCTTATGAAACTGATTTCACCCTGATCGGGACGACGGATGCAGAGCATGAAGACCTGTCCGAAAGGCCTTATGCAACGGACGAAGAACAGGATTATCTGTGCAACTTCGCGTCGCAGTATTTCGAGAAACCAGTGACCCGCGATGATATCGTCTGGACCTATTCAGGGGTGCGCCCGCTGTATGATGACGGGGCCAAATCGGCGACAGCCGCGACCCGTGATTACGTGCTGTCGCTCGATGACAATGGCGCGCCGCTGTTGAATATCTTTGGCGGCAAGATCACCACCTATCGCAAGCTGGCCGAAAACGCGCTGAAAAAGCTGACGCCGCTTTTGGGTGGGTCCGAACCATGGACGGCTGGCGTAGCTTTGCCCGGTGGCGATTTCCTGGTGTCGCGCCGCGATTCCTTGGTGGCGGATTTGCAGGCCAGCTACAGTTTTCTGACACCGTTCTGGGCGTTGCGTCTGATCCGCGCCTACGGCACCGAAGCGGCACAGATACTGGGCGATGCTAAATCAGCGACTGATCTTGGGCAGGATTTTGGGGCAACCCTGACCGAGGCCGAGGTCAAATGGCTGATGGGCCGCGAATATGCCCGCACGGCCGAGGATGTTGTCTGGCGGCGCAGCAAGCTGGGCCTGCGGATGACGCCTGATCAGACTGCGGCCCTTGACGCATTCATGGCGGCTTGAAACAAAAACACGAAACGGGGGGACACCATGACCAATATTCTGGCCATCGATCAGGGCACCACATCCAGCCGGGCGATCATTTTTGACGCCGACATGCGCGTGAAAGCCACCGCGCAAGAGGAGTTCACCCAGCATTTCCCACGCTCTGGCTGGGTCGAACATGATCCGTCCGATATCTGGTCCTCTGTCGCGTCCACCTGCCGTGGGGCCATCGAAAAGGCGGGGATCACCGCCGCAGATGTGGCTGCCATCGGCATCACCAACCAGCGCGAAACGACACTGGTCTGGGACAGAAAGACGGGTGAACCGATCCACAATGCCATCGTCTGGCAGGACCGTCGCACCGCCCCGTTTTGCGAGGAGCTCCGCAATGAAGGGTTCGAAGCCACGATCACGCAGCGCACCGGCCTGCTGGCTGATCCCTACTTTTCCGGCACCAAGGTGCATTACATTCTCAACCATGTTGAGGGGGCCAGGCCACGGGCAGAGGTTGGCGATCTGCTGTTCGGCACTGTCGATTGTTATCTGATCTGGAAGCTTACCGGTGGCAAGGTTCACGCAACCGACGCGACCAATGCGGCCCGCACGATGCTCTATGACATCCGTAAGGGACGGTGGAGCAGCACGATTTGCGACCGCTTCGCCATCCCGATGTCGATGCTGCCCGAGGTGCGCGATTGCGCCGCCGATTTCGGGACCACGCGCGCTGATCTCTTTGGCAAGGAACTCCCCATTTTGGGCGTGGCCGGGGATCAGCAGGCGGCGACCATCGGGCAGGCGTGTTTCCAGCCCGGTATGCTGAAATCCACCTATGGGACGGGGTGTTTTGCGCTGCTCAATACCGGCGACACGCTGGTCGAAAGCCAAAAACGCCTGCTTGGCACCATTGCCTATCAGTTTGACGGCAAGCCGACCTATGCGCTGGAAGGGTCGATCTTTATCGCAGGGGCTGTGGTGCAATGGCTGCGTGACGGGTTGAAGATCATTCGTGAGGCAAGCGAGACCCAACCGCTGGCCGAGAAAGCAGATCAGGGGCAGGAGCTCTACATGGTTCCCGCCTTCACTGGCCTCGGGGCGCCATACTGGGATGCGGAGGCGCGGGGCGCCATCTATGGCCTGACCCGCAATTCGGGGCCGGCGGAGTTTGCCCGTGCCGCGCTGGAAAGCGTGGGTTTCCAGACCCGCGATTTGCTGGAGGCCATGAAAAGCGATTGGCAAACATCTGATACGACTGGTGTTTTGCGCGTCGACGGCGGGATGAGCGCGTCTGACTGGTCGATGCAGTTCCTGTCCGACATCATCGGCGCGCCGGTGGACCGGCCCAAGGTGCTCGAGACGACGGCGCTGGGGGCGGCATGGCTGGCGGGGATGAAGGCAGGGGTCTATCCCGATCAGGCCGGATTTGCCGCCGAATGGGCGCTCGACCGGCGGTTCGAGCCGCAGATGGACGAGGCGGTGCGGGAACGGCGTTATGCAGGGTGGAAGGATGCGGTGCGGCGGACTTTGACCAAGGCGTAACGCCGTCCCGGACTTGATTCGAAACCTCTGGCAGGTGCCATGTTGGGCCGGGATCAAGTCCAGGGCGGGTTGTGCAACAAAGTCATCGCGAAGATTCGCCGACCTTTGCGACTAGCCTCGCGATGACAATGTCTGCCAGCTCACCACCAGCGAAGTGCTCATGATCGTAGTCTGCTCCCCACGCCTTCATTTTCTTTGCACATTCTTCTGCAAAATCGGCAAACTTCTGTGCTTCCGCGTGACTCTCAAAGCAAAGTGAAACGCTTTTGACTTCCTCCAACTGGTCATCTTTGCCAGAAAGATATCCGTACAGTTTCATTTCAATGCTCCTGTTTTCTTCCAATCACGTTTGGCCTTCCACTCAATGGAATGGGACAATTGGGAGATTTATTCCCGCCCCAGCTCCCAAATCTCAAACTCCGCCGCGCGCTTCTCCCGCAGTTTCGTCTCGACATCGGGCGACAAAGTCAAATCCATCACTGGCGATACGTTCTTCTGCTTCAGCGTGATCTTTGCCTCCAGCCGCTCTTCTAGATAGTCGATCACCTTGTCCCACTGCTCATATTGGAACAAATGCTGGACGCCGACCTCACCATCGTTGATCCGCAGGAACTTGTTCTGTGATCCGACATTGGCAAAGGGGGCGGGGGTGCCTTTGCAGTATTCCAGCACGAAATCATCGAAACTGACATCGCGGGTGGAGTTTTCATGGCCGATCAGGTCATCCCGTGTCCGGTAACGATACCAGCTGCCCAGCCAGTCGATCGGGTTGCGGACCACTGCCATCAGTTCCGGTTTCTGCCCGCCGGCCTGCACGAAAAACGGCTTGAGGAATCGTTTGTAGCGGTAACAGGGGGCATGTTTCAGGTGCGGCGGGTCACGTAATACCATCGACGCGCGGGGGGCCAACGCGCCTTCGAGCGCGGTTGATCCGGTTTTCGGAACCGCCAGCAGAACAAGATTTTCCTTCCAGAAAACAAGCATTTGATCGGTGTCCTTCGTCCGCCTTGGAACCTTTTCTAGGGCATAAACCACTCTTTAACCACTCTTGGCAGAGGCTGAGACAGGAAAATTTTAGTTGCAATGTTCTCTTTTTGATCTCATTAACAGTGAGAACACAAGAAGAACAAAGCAGTGATTGCCGCCCTTTAAGGCGCATGAAATAAGGACAGGAAATATGGCAACGGCAGAACTCCTCAAAATGACTGACAAGAAGACTGCGGATAAGGAAAAGGCGCTGGAAAGCGCACTGGCACAGATCGAACGGCAGTTCGGCAAGGGCTCTATCATGAAGCTCGGCGGTCAAAACCAAATGGCCGATATCGAGGCGACATCAACCGGCTCACTGGGGCTGGATATTGCGCTGGGAATCGGTGGTTTGCCCAAGGGCCGGGTGATCGAGATTTACGGGCCGGAATCTTCGGGCAAGACCACGCTGACCCTGCATGCGATTGCTGAAGAACAGAAAAAAGGCGGCGTGTGCGCGTTTGTTGACGCCGAACACGCGCTGGACCCGCAATATGCCAAGAAACTGGGCGTGAATCTGGATGAATTGCTGATTTCTCAGCCCGACACAGGCGAACAGGCGCTGGAGATTGTGGACACGCTGGTGCGCTCTGGTGCCGTCAATATGGTGATTGTCGATTCTGTTGCGGCCCTGACGCCAAAGTCGGAGCTTGAAGGCGATATGGGCGATAGCAGCGTCGGTGTACATGCCCGTCTGATGAGCCAGGCGATGCGCAAGCTGACCGGGTCGATCAACCGCTCTGGCTGTATGGTGATTTTCATCAACCAGATTCGCATGAAGATCGGTGTCATGTTCGGGTCTCCGGAAACAACCACAGGCGGGAATGCTTTGAAGTTCTACGCCTCTGTCCGGCTCGATATCCGCCGGATCGGTGCGGTCAAGGATCGTGATGAGGTGGTTGGTAATGCCACACGCGTGAAGGTGGTCAAGAACAAGGTGGCCCCGCCTTTCAAGCAGGTGGAATTCGACATCATGTATGGCGAGGGGATTTCGAAGACCGGCGAATTGCTCGACCTTGGGGTCAAGGCTGGTGTGGTCGAAAAATCCGGTGCCTGGTTCAGCTATGGCGATGAACGGATCGGGCAAGGGCGTGAGAACTCCAAGCTGTTCCTGAAAGAAAACCCCAATATCGCGCATGAGATCGAAGACAAGATCAGGGCCGCCCATGGTTTGGATTTTGATCTGCCAGAGGGCGGAATGGACGATGGGGATGACGACCTAGTCGAGGTTTAAGGCACGCAAACGGCGACTGCTGAAACGCCCGCACCGCAATGTGGCGAAGAATACTCCGGAAAAAGGGTGCTGCATTGCGGCACCCTTTTTGCGTTGGCTGTGGACAGTGTGTGGGCGCAGGGCTATTTCTCCGGCCTAACGCAATCCAATGAGAAACCTTGTCATGACCTCTCTTGCTGACATCCGCGCGACCTTTTTGAACTACTTTGGCCAGCAGGGGCACGAGGTCGTAGCCTCCAGCCCGCTGGTGCCGCGCAATGACCCGACGCTGATGTTCGCGAATTCGGGTATGGTGCAGTTCAAGAACCTGTTCACCGGGGTTGAAACACGCGATTATACGCGTGCTACAACCAGCCAGAAATGCGTGCGTGCCGGGGGCAAGCATAATGACCTTGATAACGTGGGCTACACTGCCCGGCACCTGACGTTTTTCGAAATGCTAGGGAATTTCAGCTTTGGCGACTATTTCAAGGAAGCCGCCATTCCCTATGCATGGGAGGTGCTGACCAAAGAGCTTGAAATCCCCAAGGAAAAGCTGCTGGTCACGGTTTATCACACAGATGACGAGGCTGCTGATATCTGGAAGAAAGTTGCCGGATTGTCCGATGACAGGATTATCCGGATCGCCACGGACGACAATTTCTGGATGATGGGCCCGACAGGGCCATGCGGCCCGTCATCAGAGATATTCTTTGACCATGGCGATCATATCTGGGGCGGTCCGCCGGGTTCTCCCGAGGAGGATGGCGACCGGTTCATCGAGATCTGGAACCTCGTTTTCATGCAGTACGAGCAGTTCGAGGATGGCAGTCGAACTGAACTGCCCAACCAGTCCATTGATACGGGCATGGGGCTGGAGCGGATTTCGTCGCTGCTGCAGGGCACCAACAATGTCTTTGAAACGGATCTGATGAAGGCGCTGGTCGAGGCATCAGCCCATGCCACCTCTACCGGAACCGATGATGATCTGATTGTTCATCACAGGGTAATCGCTGACCACCTGCGCTCGACCGCCTTTTTGATCGCCGAAGGTGTTTTGCCGTCAAATGAAGGGCGCGGCTATGTGCTGCGCCGGATCATGCGGCGGGCCATGCGCCACGCGCATCTGCTGGGTGCCAAGGATCCGGTCATGCATCAACTGGTGCCCGCGCTGGTGCAACAGATGGGTGCTGCTTACGCCGAACTGGGCCAGGGGCAGCGCCTGATTGAAGAGACGCTTCTGAATGAGGAAGTGCGATTCAAACAGACCCTCGACCGGGGTTTGAAGCTGCTGGATGATGAGCTGTCCGGGTTACCAGAGGATGCCGCATTGCCGGGTGCGGCGGCTTTCAAGCTTTATGACACTTATGGTTTCCCGCTGGACCTGACGCAGGATGCACTGCGCGAACAGGGGCGCGATGTTGATACTGCCGGGTTCGAGGCGGCCATGGCCGAACAGAAGGCCAAGGCCCGCGCGGCGTGGTCCGGCACCGGCGAGGCCGCCGATGGCGCCGTCTGGTTCGACATCGCCGATACGCATGGCACAACGGATTTTCTGGGTTATGACACGCTGACCGCAGAGGGTCAGATCGTGGCCTTGGTGGCGGAGGGTGAGCAAACCGACAAGGCGGACGGCTCTGTCCAGATCGTGCTGAACCAGTCGCCCTTCTATGCAGAGGCCGGCGGTCAGGTCGGCGATGCCGGGACGATCAGGACCGAAACTGGCACCGCAGAGATTACGGACACGAAAAAGGTCGCTGGTCTGCATGTGCATATCGCGAAGGTCACAGATGGTGCGCTGGCCAAAGGGCAGGGCGCTGAACTGGCTGTGGATGCAGGGCGGCGGGGCAGGATCATGGCGAACCACTCAGCCACGCATCTGCTGAACGAGGCGCTGCGCGAGGCGCTTGGTGATCACGTGGTACAGCGCGGGTCGCTGAACGCCCCCGACCGGTTACGCTTTGATTTCAGTCATAACAAGGCGCTGAGCCTTGAAGAGTTGGAACAGATTGAGCGCGATGTGAATGCAGTCATCCGCCAGAATGATACGGTCGAAACTCGGGTCATGACGCCCGATGACGCGCGCGCCATGGGTGCACAGGCGCTTTTTGGTGAGAAATACGGGGATGAGGTGCGCGTGGTGTCCATGGGCCGCAAGCCTGGCTCTGGCAAGGGCACCGATGGTAACACCTATTCGCTGGAGCTTTGCGGTGGCACCCATGTCAAACAATTGGGTGAAATCGGGGCCTTTGTGACGCTGGGCGACAGTGCGTCTAGCGCCGGGGTGCGCCGGATTGAGGCGCTGACCGGGCAGGCAGCCCTGGATTATCTGCGCGAACAGGATCACCGGCTGGCACAGGCCGCATTGGCGCTGAAAGCCCCCGCAACGGAAGTTGCAGATCGGGTGAAGGCGCTATTGGATGAACGCAAGGCGCTTGCCAATGAAGTCGCACAACTGCGCCGCGAACTGGCTATGGGCGGTGGCGCGAAAGAGACCGCACCATCGGAGGTGATCAATGGCGTCGCATTTCAGGCGCAGGTTCTGACCGGGGTGACTGGAAAGGACCTGCCGTCCCTTATCGACGACATCAAGGCTCAGATGGGCAGCGGTGCTGTGCTGCTGATCGCCGATACTGGCGGCAAGGCCGCAGTGGCTGTAGGCGTGACGGATGATATGGCAGGTCGGGTCTCGGCTGTGGATATCCTGCGTGCGGCGACCCCGGAACTGGGCGGCAAGGGCGGCGGCGGTCGCCCGGATATGGCGCAGGGTGGCGGAGCATCGGCTGACAACGCCGAAGGCGCAATTGCAGCAGCAAGGAAAGTCTTGGAGGAATTGAAATGAGCGCACTTTGGATCGCACATGTCAAGGTAACGGACGAAGCGGCCTATGGCGAATACGCCAAACGGGCGACGGGCGCCATTGCCGATCACGGCGGCGTCTTTCTGGCGCGGGGCGGGGCCTATGAGCAGTTGGAAGGGCCGGACAGGCCGCGCAATGTGGTGGCCCGCTTTCCAAGCCTGCAGGCAGCGCACGATTGCTATTGCTCGGATGCATACCAGGAGGCGCTGAGCTTTGCCAAAGGCGCAAGTCAGCGCGAACTCAGCATCGTAGAAGAGATCGCTTGAAGGGCAATCTGGCTGAAATGATGGCCCGGCACGCGAAGCCCGGTCGGTTGGATTGGATCGGCCTGCGGCCAGCACGTAGAGAGGCAGTGATCAGTCAAAGTTCAGTTTTCATTGACGAAAATGGACTGGTCGGTGATCACGCGTCGGGCGGGAAAAGAGCTGTGACGCTGATCCAGCAAGAGCATCTGCAAGTCATCGCAAGTCTGGCTGGCCTCGAACGCGTGCAGCCCGGACAATTGCGGCGCAACTTGATGGTGTCGGGCCTCAATCTTTATGCGCTCAGAAAAACACTTATCAAGGTCGGGCAAGCCGTGTTGCAGATCGAAGGACCATGCCCGCCATGTTCGCGCATGGAACAGGACTTGGGGCCGGGCGGTTACAACGCAATGCGCGGTCACGGTGGCTGGTATGCGTCGGTCGTTGCGCCCCGGAACGTGTCGCTAGGCGATCCGATGACACCGGCGTAGCCAGACTTTCGAGGAAAGTCTGTTGCCAAAGTTTCTGCGAAACTTTGTGCCGCTCAGCTTGCCCGCGCCTGCCGCTTGCGTTCATGCGGGTCAAGATAGCGCTTGCGCAGACGGATCGCGTTTGGCGTGACTTCGACCAGTTCGTCATCGTCGATATAGGCAATTGCCTGCTCCAATGACATGGTCACCGGTGTTGTTAGGCGCACCGCCTCATCCGTGCCCGACGCCCGCACGTTGGTTAGCTTCTTGCCCTTCAATGGGTTCACTTCCAGATCGTTATCCCGGCTGTGCTCGCCGATGATCATACCGGTATAAACCGCTTCTTGTGCGCCGATGAACATCTTGCCCCGATCTTCCAGGTTCCACAGGGCAAAGGCGACAGACGTTCCGTTTTCCATCGAAATCAACACACCTTGGCGGCGGCCTTCGATCTTGCCCTTATATGGGGTTTGACCGTGGAACAGGCGGTTGAGCACGCCCGACCCGCGTGTGTCGGTCAGAAATTCGCCATGATATCCGATCAGCCCGCGCGACGGGACATGCGCAATGATGCGTGTCTTGCCGGCACCGGCGGGTTTCATTTCGACCAACTCACCCTTGCGCGGGCCGGTCAGTTTTTCGACCACCACGCCGGTATATTCATCATCCACGTCGACGGTGACTTCCTCGACCGGCTCCATTCGCTGCCCGTCTTGTTCCGTGAAAATCACCTGCGGGCGGGAAATCGACAGCTCGAACCCTTCACGGCGCATGTTTTCGATCAGCACGCCCATCTGCAATTCGCCACGGCCGGACACCTCGAATGCATCACCACCGGGCGTGTCGGCGACCTTGATTGCGACATTGACTTCGGATTCTCTCATCAGCCGTTCGCGGATGACGCGTGACTGCACTTTTTTGCCATCACGACCTGCAAGTGGGCTGTCATTGATCCCGAACGTCACTGTGATCGTAGGGGGATCGATTGGTTGAGCGGGAATGGCGGTATCAACGCTCAGATCACAGATCGTGTCGGCAACGGTGGCCTTGGTCATCCCGGCGAGGGTAACGATGTCGCCGGCTTCAGCTACGTCGATCGGTTGTTGCGACAGGCCACGGAACGCGAGGATCTTGGATACCCGGAACTGTTCGATCTTCTCACCGGTCCGGGACAAGGCCTTGACCGTTTCGCCGGCTTTCAAAGTCCCTGCTTCGACCCGACCGGTCAGGATACGCCCGATGAATGGATCGGCTGACAGGGTTGTCGCCAGCATCTGAAACGGTTCTTCCTTGCGCGTGATTTGCGCCGGCGTGGGCACGTGATCGACGATCAGATCAAACAGAGCTGATAGATCCTTGCGCGGTCCATCAAGCGTCGCGTCGCACCAACCCGCGCGGCCGGACGCATACATGGAAGGGAAATCCAGCTGCTCATCCTCGGCCTCCAGTGCCGCAAACAGGTCAAACACCTCGTCAATGGCGCGGTCAGGCTCCCCATCGGGCTTGTCCACCTTGTTGACCACCACAATCGGGCGCAGTCCAAGCGCAAGCGCCTTGGACGTCACAAATTTTGTCTGCGGCATTGGCCCTTCGGCGGCATCAACCAGCAGCACGACACCGTCCACCATGGACAGGATCCGTTCCACCTCTCCGCCGAAATCGGCGTGACCCGGTGTGTCGACAATGTTGATCCGGGTACCCTTCCATTCAACCGATGTACATTTGGCCAGAATGGTGATGCCGCGCTCGCGCTCGATATCATTCGAGTCCATCGCTCGTTCGGACACGGCTTCGTTTTCGCGAAACACGCCAGACTGCTTCAGAAGTTCGTCAACCAGTGTCGTCTTGCCGTGGTCAACATGCGCGATAATCGCGATATTGCGGATATCCATGGGATCAGCCTTTAGGGATAAGTTGCGGCGCGGATAACGCGAGGCGGGGCGAATGGCTAGTCCCAAACTGACACGAACACGCAGGACGCAAAGTAAAACGACCTAGACCTAGGCAAAAACCTCGGCAGGGTTGTGTTTGGCCTCTTTGAGTGCGCGGATGATCCGAAGGAAAAGGTAGGCAGGGATCAGCCAAAGAACACCCGAGACGATAAAGGCCTGATTATAGCCGATGTAGTCGGGCAGGTTGTTTGGTGGCGACATACGGCCAAGAACCTGATCGACTATATTCATGGCCACCCAGCTGAGCCACCATATGACAAACCATCCCGGAACGGTATCTGCCGTCTTAAACGTCCGCAGCCAGGTCTCTTTCATCGCTCTGTAGGGCATCCAGAAATTGGCAATAGGTACTGCGAACCAACCGACAGCCCATCCGGGGGTGATCGCCTGGCTGTCAGGTGTCATGACTGCTGCATTCCGACTTGCCAGATAGATAAAGCGCCCGTTCACGATGAAAACGAGAATGAGCAGCAGAAGAAAGACAATTGACGTCATTCCGACGACGTTGTCGCTTTGCAACAAGGCCGCATCATCGGTTGTGCCGGAGATGTAGCCGCGGATCACGGCGTTTTGGTACACATGCGCGGCCGAAAGGCCCAGCTGGGCACAGGCATAGGCACATGTGGCCCAGATGGCGCGCCGCCCCGGGCCGGAAAGATCAGTAAATTCGTATTGGGTCATAGGATCATTTCGGTTGCGATGTTCGGATCACGTGAACCAGCGAACTGACAACAAAAAGGCGGCCCATGACAGGGCCGCCTTTTCTGAACAATCGTTGCAGGATTACATCGCCGCGTTCAGGTTTTCGTCGATTTTTTCAAGGAACCCTTCGGTGGTCAGCCATTGCTGATCGGGACCAACCAGCAGGGCCAGATCCTTGGTCATGTGGCCACTTTCGACCGTGTCCACGATGACCTTTTCCAGCGTGTCGGCAAACTTCATCAGCTCTGCATTGTCATCCAGCTTGGCACGGTGCTTGAGCCCGCCGGTCCATGCAAAGATCGACGCGATCGAGTTGGTCGATGTCGCCTTGCCCGCCTGATGCTGTCGGTAGTGACGGGTAACGGTGCCGTGCGCGGCCTCGGCCTCGACAATCTTCCCATCGGGGGTCATCAGTTGCGAGGTCATCAGACCAAGCGAGCCAAAGCCTTGCGCAACAGTGTCGGACTGCACATCGCCGTCATAGTTTTTACAGGCCCAGACGAAGCCGCCGGACCATTTCATTGCGGCGGCGACCATATCGTCGATCAGGCGGTGTTCGTAAGTGATGCCCTTGGCTTCGAACTTGTCCTTGAACTCTTCCTCGAAAATGCGCTGGAAGATCAGCATGAACTGACCGTCATACTGTTTCAGGATGGTGTTCTTGGTGGACAGATAGACCGGCCAGCCGAGGTTCAGACCGTAATTCAGGGAGGCGCGCGCGAAATCCTCGATCGATTTATCAAGGTTATACATGCCCATATAGACGCCGGAGGACGGGGCATCGAAGACTTCATGTTCGATCACCTCGCCGTCGTTGCCGACAAATTTCATCGACAGTTTGCCGGGGCCGGGGAATTTCATATCGGTCGCACGGTACTGGTCACCATAGGCGTGACGCCCGATCACAATCGGTTGGGTCCATCCGGGCACAAGGCGCGGCACGTTTTTACAAATGATCGGCGCGCGAAAAACCACACCGCCCAGGATATTGCGGATGGTGCCGTTCGGGCTGCGCCACATCTTTTTCAGGCCAAATTCCTCGACCCGGGCTTCGTCCGGTGTGATGGTCGCACATTTGACAGCGACACCGACCTCTTTGGTCTTTTCGGCAGCATCGATGGTGATCTGGTCCTCGGTGCGGTCGCGTTCCTCGATCCCCAGATCGTAGTAGAGCAGGTCCACATCCAGATAAGGCAGTATCAGTTTTTTCTTGATGAAGTCCCAGATGATCCGGGTCATCTCATCCCCGTCCATCTCGACGATTGGGTTCTCTACCTTGATCTTGGACATCTCGTCCCTCCGCATTGCATGGATTCTGCCGCCCCCATAACGCAAATCTTTGCGGACGGAAAGGTGGTATGCATTCGTATACTGAGTGGAGGCAAGGATGGTAGGCCCGGCAGGACTTGAACCCGCAACCAAAGCGTTATGAGCGCTCTGCTCTAACCAATTGAGCTACAGGCCCATCCAGTATCCTGCACTACCAGACCGGGCCGGGCCGTCAAGATCAGGATGGGTTTTCGTGTGAAGGATGACGAGGCGGCGACGCTGGAGTAGATACTGACTAACCAAACGCCGGCCGCCCCTATACCAGCGAGACCGACAAGAACTTGAGGAGGGCGCTTCGTCTCGCCTACCGTTCTGCAGTCAAAGTATTAACAAACGCTCAACAGAATACACTTTATTTATGTCTTCTTGCGGCCATGCCCCTGATCCGCTATCGCAGCGCCAACGGAAAAATGGGGTGTCACGATGACGAAAAATGGCCTGACATATGCCGATGCAGGCGTCGATATCGACGCGGGCAACACCCTTGTGGATCGGATCAAACCGGCCGCGAAACGCACCGCCCGTCCGGGCGTTATGGCGGGACTGGGCGGGTTCGGCGCGCTGTTCGATTTAAAGGGTGCAGGCTATGTCGACCCGATCCTTGTGGCGGCCACTGATGGTGTCGGCACCAAGCTGCGGATCGCCATCGATACGGGCAATGTCGACACGATCGGCATTGATCTGGTCGCCATGTGCGTCAACGATCTGGTCTGCCAGGGGGCAGAGCCCTTGTTTTTCCTGGATTACTTTGCAACCGGCAAGTTGGAGCTTGATCAGGCGACCCGTATCATTGAAGGGATCGCCGCCGGGTGTGCCGCGTCTGGCTGCGCCCTGATCGGCGGTGAAACGGCCGAGATGCCGGGCATGTATCATGATGGGGATTTCGATCTGGCGGGCTTTGCTGTGGGCGCGATGGAACGCGGCGCGGATCTGCCTGCCGACGTGGCCGAAGGCGACGTGTTGCTTGGACTTGCCTCTGACGGTGTGCATTCCAACGGGTATTCACTGGTGCGGCGGATTGTTGATCTGTCGGGGCTGACATGGGCTGATCCTGCACCCTTTGCCGATGCGACCCTTGGTGCCGCCCTGCTGGCCCCGACCCGGCTCTATGTCAAGCAGGCGCTGGCGGCGGTCAGGGCCGGGGGCGTGCATGCGCTGGCCCATATCACTGGCGGCGGGTTGACGGAAAATCTTCCGCGTGTCCTGCCAGAGGGGCTTGGCGCGCAAATTGATTTGGGCACCTGGACGCTCCCCCCGGTGTTCGGCTGGCTGGCTCAAACCGGCGGCATGGCAGAGGCGGAACTGCTGAAAACCTTTAACGCGGGCATTGGCATGGTGCTGGTCGTGGACGGGGACAACGCCGATGATCTGATGGCAAATCTGACGGGGTCCGGCGAAACGGTCTACCGGCTTGGCAGCGTCATCAAGGGTGCCGGTGTCAGCTACAAGGGCGCACTTTTGTGAGCAAAAGGGTTGCGATCCTTATTTCCGGCAGCGGCTCCAACATGGTGTCGCTGATCAAATCGATGACCGGCGATCATCCGGCGCGTCCGGTTCTGGTGCTGTCCAATGATCCAGAGGCGGCAGGGTTGGCTAAGGCGCGGGCACTGAATGTGCCCACACTCGCCATTGATCATAAACCATTCGGCAGGGATCGGGCGGGGTTTGAGGCCGAATTGCACAGGGCCCTGTCAACGGCCAGGCCGGATATCATCTGCCTGGCCGGTTTCATGCGCATCCTGACACCCGAGTTCATCAAGAAGTGGGACGGCAAGATGTTGAACATCCATCCGTCGCTTTTGCCGAAATACAAGGGGCTGCACACTCATGCCCGTGCCCTGGCAGCTGGCGACAGTGAACATGGCTGTTCGGTGCATGAAGTGACAGCAGAGCTGGATGGCGGCCCGGTTCTGGGGCAGGCGCGCATCGCCATCCAGCCTGATGACACGCCCGAGACGCTCGCCGCGCGTCTTTTGCCGCTCGAACACCAGCTTTACGCAGCCGTCTTGCGCAAATATGCCATCGGGGATCGCAGCCAGGTCACAGTTTCCGCCTGATCCGCAGCGTACTTCTTTCCATGGGCCACCTGATCGCCTATCAATGAACGGCGCTTGGGTGTGGGCCCTGAACGAGTGACGGAACAAGAATGAAAACAATAACCACAACCAAGGACTTGGCCGCATTCTGTGCAGAGGCTGCAAAATGCAGCTATGTCACCGTAGACACCGAGTTCCTGCGCGAGCGGACCTACTATTCCAAACTTTGTCTTGTGCAGTTGGCCTATCGGGATGAGGGCGGCGAGGATGCAGTTCTGGTCGATCCGCTCGCCGATGATCTGTCGCTCGAGCCGCTTTATGATCTGTTCCGCGATGCAGGTGTCGTCAAAGTATTCCACGCCGCACGTCAGGATCTTGAGATTTTCTATGTCGATGTGGGTGTTATCCCCGAACCATTGTTTGACACGCAGGTCGCCGCGATGGTCTGTGGCTTTGGCGAACAGGTCGGCTATGAAACGCTGGTGCGCAAGATCGCCAAAGCCGATCTGGATAAATCATCGCGGTTCACCGACTGGTCGCGCCGTCCCTTGACCGACGCGCAGAAGAAATATGCGCTGGCCGACGTTACCCATCTGCGCGATATCTACGAATACCTGTCAGACCGTTTGGGCAAGTCGGGGCGCAAGAAATGGGTGGCCGAGGAAATGGCGGTGCTGAAAGACCCCGCCACTTATCAAGCCAACCCGGATGACGCATGGAAGCGGGTTAAAACACGCACCACGTCCGGCAAGTTTCTGGCCATCGTGCGCGAGCTGGCCCGGTTTCGCGAAACCTACGCGCAGGAACGCAACATCCCCCGCAACCGGGTTTACAAGGACGATGCGCTGGTTGAACTGGCCTCCACCAAGCCGCAGAACGAGCAGGATCTGGGGCGGTCCCGGCTCTTGCTGCGCGAGGCGCGCAGGGGCGATATTGCCCAGGGTATCCTGACAAGCATCAAGACAGGGCTGGCCGTGAAACCCGAAGACATGCCCAAACCCGACAACGACCGGGCCAAACTGCAGGTGAACCCGGCGCTGGCTGATCTGTTGCGCGTCCTGCTCAAGTCCAAGACCGAAAACGAAGGTGTGGCGCAAAAGCTGATCGCCAATTCTGCCGATCTGGATGCCCTGGCCGCAGGCGAACGGGATGTGCCTGCGCTCAAGGGCTGGCGGCGCGAGGTGTTCGGCAACGATGCCCTGCTGCTTTGCGAAGGGCAGGTGGCGCTGGCTGTGAAGGGCCAGAAGGTTGTGACTGTCGCGCTTTGATCTGGACGCTGCAGCCTGCGCGCCCTACATCAAAGGCAGACAGCTAAAGGCGCATCCATGGCAAACCCCGATTTTGAAGAACTGGTCGAAACCTTTGAATTCCTTGATGATTGGGAAGACCGGTATCGCCATGTCATCGACATGGGCAAGGCGATGGACCCGCTGGAGGATGCGTTGCGCGTGCCCGCTACCAAGGTCGATGGATGCGCCAGCCAGGTCTGGCTTGTGCCACAGATCAAGGATGGCACATTCACCTTTCGCGGTGACAGCGACGCGATGATCGTGCGCGGATTGATTGCTGTGCTTCACACGCTTTACAGCGGCCAGCCAGCTGCTGATGTCTTGAAAATTGATGCCGCTGCAGAACTGGGGCGGCTGGGTTTGAATGACCATCTGTCTGCGCAACGGTCCAACGGATTGCGGGCGATGGTTGAACGGATCAGACAATCCGCAGCGGCAGCTTAGCCGCGCCAGATTTTACAGCAATGCGGCAAGTGCCGGTGCAAGATCGCCATAGCCTGTAAAGCGTCGCTCGAACCGCAGCCCGAGCCGTTCGGCGCATGTCCGGGCTTTTTCTGTCAAAATCGGATCTTCGGTTTGGGCCTGATAGACCAGCGTTTCATAATTGCCGAAATACATGTCACGCAGGTCAGGATGACGGCCCAGACCCAGCGGCTCCCACACAAACGCATCGAACTGGCGCACCAGAAAATCGGTCAGGTAGAACGCCGTCATCTCCTCGCGCGCGGCAAAGCGATCATTCCCTTCAAAGAATGAATAGCAATGCGGGCCAGCCACCATCTTCACACCCAAATCATCACAAGCGGCCTGCAACTGCCCGCCCGTGCCGCAATCAGCATAGACAACAAAGATGTCAGCATAATCGTCGCGGTAGGTTTGCACGGCCTTCCGCACCGCCGGCACAATCTGCTCTGGATGATTATGCAGGATGGCCGGCAGGCATTGCAGATCAAGATGATCCAGCCCATTTGCCGATTTGATCGCCAGTATTTCCCGCGCAAGCGCACCGCAAGCGATCAGCAGGATGCGACCGCCCCCGTCAGGCGCAAGCCCATCACGCGTCAGCGTCGCGTCATCCATTGCGCCTTCGCACGGCTACAAATGCAGCTATCGCTACCAAGCCCAGCATCACGAACATGGGCATTGGTCGGACCTGAAAGTGAATGGCAATGGCTGACATCAACCAGACGGTCCCTGCCGACGCGGCGATCACGCCAATCACGATAAGAGCAAAGGTTCGAAACGGCATCGGCACTCTCCTTTGCCGCTCTAGATGTGCATGGTCGCCGCCAATTGAAAGGGCTTAGGTCGCGGCGGCACCCTGATTATGTTTGCGCGCCATGAATGTCTTGGCCGTTTCCACGGCGACAGCCGCGTCTCGACAATAGGCATCTGCGCCAATCGCCTTGCCAAACTCTTCGTTCAGCGGCGCGCCACCAACCAGAACGACATAGTCGTCGCGCAACCCTTTTTCGATCATCGTATCTATGACAACCTTCATGTAGGGCATCGTGGTTGTCAGCAGGGCGGACATGCCCAGAATGTCAGGCTGCTCGGTTTCCAACGCCTCCAGATAAGCCTCGACCGCGTTGTTGATCCCTAGATCAACCACCTCGAAACCGGCGCCTTCCATCATCATCGACACCAAGTTCTTGCCAATATCATGGATGTCGCCCTTGACGGTGCCGATCACCATCTTGCCGACGCGTGGGGCACCTGTTTCGGCCAGAAGCGGTTTCAGGATGGCCATGCCACCCTTCATCGCATTGGCGGCCAGCAAGACCTCTGGCACAAACAGGATGCCATCACGGAAGTCATGGCCCACGATGGTCATGCCGCCAACCAGCGCCTCGGTCAGAATGCGATAAGGTTCCCACCCGCGTTCCAGCAGGATGTTCACGCCTTCCTCGATCTCTTCCTTCATGCCGTCATAAAGGTCGTCGAACATTTGCGCGACGAGGTCCTCGTCATTCAACTCGGACAGGATGATGTCGTCTTCTTCGTCAGACATGCGGAACCTCTTGAAAAGCGTTACTTTGTTAGTAGTGCGCGTGATCAGCTTTGACTACCTGCTGAATAACGACATACATCAGATCGTGACCGACCTGCCATTGTGCGCGTTCATGAAATGTTCTAATAAAGATCATGACTGATCATGCCGCGCCAAAGTCACATCGCACCCCCGGCCGCGCGGCCACATCGAACCCCGATGTCCGATTTGATCGCTACACCTCGCACATGGTGGATGATGGCTGGGCACGGGACGAGGAACTGCCCGTTCTGCGCACCGAAGTCAGCGAAGAGATGGCGCGTAAGATCATCACGCGCAACACCTCGCCTGATCTCAGCTTTGACCGGTCCATCAATCCCTATCGCGGTTGTGAACATGGCTGCATCTATTGTTTTGCCCGCCCCAGCCACGCCTTTCTTGGCCTGTCGCCGGGTCTTGATTTTGAAACCAAACTGATCGCGCGACCCAATGCGGCTGAGCGGCTGCGGGCTGAACTTGCGAACCCGCGCTACGTGCCCAAAACGATTGCCATCGGCACCAATACCGACCCTTATCAACCGATTGAGAAAGAGCGTAAGATCATGCGCCAGGTGCTGGAGGTCCTGCGTGATTTCAACCATCCGGTGGGGATCGTGACCAAAGGCACATTGATCGAACGCGACGCTGATATCCTGGGCGAGATGGCGACGAAGGGTCTTGTCCGTGTCGGCATTTCGGTCACTACCCTGGACAATGCAACCTCTCGTGCGATGGAGCCACGCGTACCGCTCCCGGCGGCGCGTCTGCGCACGATCCGGCGGCTGACCGAGGCTGGTATCCCAGTCCGCGCGATGGTGTCACCGGTGGTGCCCGCCCTGACCGATCATGAGTTGGAGGCGATCCTGCATGCCTGCGCCGATGCAGGTGCGGTCGCGGCCTCATCCATCGTGCTGCGCCTGCCGCGCGAAGTTGCAACGCTTTTCCGTGATTGGCTGGCCGAACACTTCCCGGACCGTGCCGCCCGCGTGATGGGCCGTGTGCGGGAGTTACATGGCGGTCGGGACTACGACCCGGAATTCGGCAAACGGATGACCGGGCAGGGGGAGTGGGCGGCCATGATCCAACAACGCTTCAAACTGGCAACGCGGAAACTGGGGTTGGATCGATCTTTGCCACCGCTGCGCACGGACCTGTTTGCGAGACCGCCGCAACAGGGTGATCAGCTTTCTTTTTTCTGAACCTGCGCTTGTGGTGATTGTCGGAGCCTCCGGCGGGCCGGAGCAGGCAGTGGTCCATCGGTTGGATGGTCGTGGATAGGGCTTTTTCATTGCTGCGACCGACATCAACCGCGGCGGCGGCGCCCCCGGCGGGGGCTCGCAACGGGCCCGGCACCATCGGTCCCGTCCGATGCGGATGAAAATCCGCCCAGCGCTTTGGTGATTGCATCCAGGGTCGGTGCCTCGCCTTTGGGCCGCGTCTCCAACGCCTCTCGCATCGCGCGCAGATGATCTGGTGTTGTCCCGCAGCAGCCGCCGATGATTGTCGCACCACAGTCCCGGGCCAACACTGCATAATCGCCCATCAGCGCGGGCGTCCCATCATAATGGATGTGTCCGTCGTGATATTTTGGAATGCCCGCATTTCCCTTTGCGATCACCGGAACCCTTGGTCCGGCGGTCGCAAAGCCCAGCACAGTGCGCAGCAGATCCGATGCACCAACCCCGCAATTTGCCCCGAAACTAAGGGGTTGGTTGTCGATCTTGCCAACCATCTTGACCATCTCGGCAGAGGTCAGCCCCATCATCGTCCGGCCCGCCGTGTCGAAACTCATTGTGCCGCACCATGGCATGTCAGCCAGTTTGAACGCTTCTGCGGCAGCCTTAAACTCCTCAGCCGCGCTGATGGTCTCGACCCATAAGACATCTGCGCCACCGGCCTTCAGACCCTCGGCTTGTTCATGAAACATCTCAACAGCGGTTTCATGCGTGAGCGTGCCCATGGGCGCCATGATCTCGCCCGTTGGCCCAACGGAACCCGCGACCACTACGGTGCGACCAGAGCCGTCAGCGACCTCGCGACCGATCTCGGCCGCGGCCTTGTTCAACTCGTGAACACGCCCCTCGGCGCCATGAAGTTTGAGCCGTGACGCATTGGCACCAAAACTGTTGGTCAGGAAAATGTCACTACCCGCATCAACAGCGCCCTTGTAAAGCGTTGTGATCTTTGCGGTTTCATCGATGTTCCAGAGTTCCGGCGCATCACCGGACATCAGCCCCATATTAAATAGATTGGTGCCGGTGGCCCCGTCGGCCATCAGCCAATCGCGGGTTTCGAGCAGTTTGGAAAGTGCATTCGTCATGGGCCCGCGACCTCCTTGGTAGCCGATACTGGTCGCTTGTCACGCATCAATACGTTTTTCAATCAGTATCGGACCTGTGCGACTTGATATTTCTGCATGATGATCTTGATGCGCCGCGCAAGTTTCCAGGGCAGATTGGCCCATGGCCGATGAATGCCGATTCCGATCACGATGCCTGTGATCCAAAAGCTGAAACGGGACGGGGCGGCGTGATAGCGAGGCACCCAGATAGGTCCAAACGACCGTTTGAACTGGATCAGACCGGCCTTGCGATTTGCCCAGCGATCCGGCGTGTAACGCGGGTCAGGGGTGCAGGCCAGCGACAGCACCGGAATTTCGCTTTGTCTCGCGGCTTCGATTGCGGCGACGATGGCTGTCTGGATCGCGCCGTCAGGTATCCCGTCAACATGGCGGATCAGGTCAAGCACCCATCCGGTGGGTGATGCATGAAAGCTTACAAAACCAGTGAGTTGCCCGTCGATTGTGATCAGAAAAACCTCCTGTTGGTTCAGCAAATCAGGGCAGAACCGGCCCATCGACAGGCCAAGCTCTCCGCCATGCGTTAGCGCCCATTGCCGTGCGATGTAGCGCATCTGTTCGATTGGTTGCATCGCGCCCGGGCGCGTGACCTCGACACCCGCGGCGGCGGCATGGCGGAGTTTGCGCCGCAAGGTCTGTCGCCGGTTTCCGGCGGTGGACCACGTCGTGGGGCGGATCAACGCCTCCATCGCCGTACGGCGCACATACCAGCCTGCATTTCTGGCAGCCATGGCCAGCCTTGGGTCGCAATTGTAGAGCGCTGGAAACCTGATGCGGATTGCAGCGTGCCGACGCAGCGCCGTCAGATTGGGCGCTTTGGCGGTTGCCCGTTTGGCAGGCCCTACCGCAACCATCACGAAAGGCAGGTCGGCCAGATACCAAACTTGGTTTGCGATGGTCCAGACCTCACCGGATTGTCGGGCGAGCGCCCAATGGGCAGGTGCGTTGCGCGATGCGCCTGCGTGCCGCGCCGGGCGGGCCAATGACACAAGCGCGAGGCTGGCAGGCAGCAAGTAATAGACAAGACGAAACGCAATGATGGCGGCGACGAGCGGTTCAGGGGTGTCCATCGGCAACAGCGTCAGAAGGGTCAGGTCAAACGCGCCCGCGCCGCCCGGGGTGTTTGAGACAAGGCCCGCCCCGAGTGCCAGAACATAGGCGGCCAGAATATGTGAAAAACTGACGTCAATGGCGTCCGGCAACATCACGGAAAGGGCCGCAGCGGCGCAACACAGATCCACTGCCGTCCAGACCATCAACTGCCCGATGTCGGCGGCGGTCAGATTATGGGTCAGTCTGCGCCGCACTATCGTGATCAGAACAGCCGCCGCCAATAGCAGTAGGCCCAGATGCAGTGCCGAAAACGCTGGGTATAGGCCCGACCACCAGAATGCGCATAATGCAAACAGGGCCCAGCACAGGGTAAAGGCCAGCGTGACGGCGATGGAGAGGTGGGTCGCCTGCCAGAGCGAAAACATGGGCAGACAGCGCCAGCGCACCAGACTGCCCGTGACTGCACCAAATCCCAACAGTTGTGCCACAGCGATGGCCCGCATACCGGCACGTCTGGCAAGGGCCGGCGACACGCCTGTACCCATCAGGCGATGCCAGACCGCATCGTAGCGCCCAATCGCCTGAAAACTCAGCCAGGTCGCAAGGACGGCCAAGAGCCACTGATCCCACCTGACGGCACCTACCGCCGCGCGGATCGCGCCCATATCCATGACCGACAGGCGCTGCCATAGCAGCGGAACACAGATCAGCAGAACCGCAACCGGCAGTCCATTGCGCAGCAACTGGCGGGGGCGGGCGGCGGGAAGGTTGATCATGGCGGCTCCGGCGGGTGTCACACCGGGCTAGGGGGCAGAGGTGAAGGGCGGGTTAAGTCAGACCTTGCCCCACATACAAACGACGCCTTGGCCAGGCCAAAGCGTCATCAAGATAGTGAAAATTTGATTTTAATCAGTATTCGCTAAGCAGCTGGGCCTTCGCCTCGGCCATCAGTTCAGCCATCTTGGTGCGAATAGTTGTTTCATCGGCCAGTTCGCCCAGATCGCCAGAAACTTTGCGGTAGACGTCTTCGTGACCCGGTTCTTCAAAATCGGATTTGATGACGTCCTGCGCGTAGGCCTGCGCCTCATCACCGGATTTTCCCATCAGGTCTGCGGCCCAAAGGCCCAGAAGCTTGTTGCGCCGTGCCTCTGCCTTGAATTGCATTTCGGCATCGTGGGCGAATTTTGCCTCAAAGGCGTGTTCGCGGTCGTCAAAGGTGCTCATGTGGGCCTCATCATTTGAAACAACTGTTGCCCTTGATATGCCTCCGCAGGTGCTTGCCCGCAAGGGGGGCTTGCACTATGACGCGCACAACGCGCAGCCCATGCCGGGCCAGCGCAGTGTTAAGGGGTGAGCATGGCGCGCCGCAAAAAGATCTACGAAGGCAAGGCGAAGATCCTGTATGAAGGCCCTGAACCGGGCACGCTGGTGCAGTATTTCAAGGATGATGCCACCGCCTTCAATGCCGAAAAGAAAGCCGTGATTGAAGGCAAGGGTGTGTTGAACAACCGCCTGTCCGAATTTTTCATGACCGGCCTGACCCAGATCGGCATTCCGACCCATTTCATCAAGCGCCTGAACATGCGCGAGCAACTGATCCGCCAGGTCGAGATCATTCCGCTCGAGGTGATCGTGCGCAACTTTGCCGCCGGAACCATGGCAAAGCGGATGGGGATGGAAGAAGGGACGGCCTTGCCGCGTCCGATTGTCGAGTTTTCCTATAAGGATGACAGCCTTGGCGACCCGCTGGTGCCCGAAGAATACATCATCGCATTCGGCTGGGCGACACAGCAGGACATGGATGATATCGTCAGCCTTGCCTTGCGGGTGAATGACTGGATGTCGGGTGTGATGTATGGCGTGGGCATCAAGCTGGTTGATTTCAAGATCGAGATTGGACGCGTCTGGGACAATGAATTTCCCCGCCTGCTGCTGGCTGATGAGATCAGCCCGGACAGTTGCCGCCTGTGGGATATCGAAACCGGTCAGAAGCTGGATAAGGACGTGTTTCGCCGCGATCTGGGTAATCTGACCGATGCCTATACCGAAGTGGCAAAGCGTTTGGGTGTCATGCCGTCGAACGTCACACACCGACCTGCCAAACCCACATTGATCAACTAGAAAGGTCCGCACAATGAAAGCGCGTGTGCATGTAATGCTCAAGAATGGTGTTCTGGACCCGCAGGGCGAGGCGGTGCGCCATGCTCTTGGTTCGCTGGGCTTTGACGGCGTCGAAGGTGTGCGTCAGGGCAAGGTGATCGAGCTTGATCTGGCCGATGGCACACCAGAGGCGACCATCAACGAGATGTGTGAAAAGCTGCTGGCCAACACAGTGATCGAAAGCTACCGGGTGGAGATGCTTTGATGCGGGCCGCAGTTATTGTCTTCCCCGGATCGAACTGCGACCGCGACATGGCGGTCGCGCTTAAGGCTGCGGGTGCCGATGTCAGCATGGTGTGGCACAAGGATGCCGCCTTGCCGGATGGCGTTGATCTGGTGGCGATCCCCGGTGGTTTTTCATTTGGTGACTATCTGCGCTGCGGGGCGATTGCGGCCAAGTCGCCGATTTGCAAGGCGGTTGTGGCCCATGTGGAGCGTGGCGGCTTTGCCCTGGGTGTTTGCAACGGGTTTCAGGTGCTGACTGAAACCGGGCTTTTGCCGGGCGCGTTGATGCGTAATGCGAACCTTAAATTCCTCTGCAAAACGATTGATTTGAAAGTGGAAACCTCGGACAGTGCCTTTACCGAAGGATACAATGCGGGTGATACTGTCGGCTTTCCCATCGCCCATCACGATGGAAACTACACCGCTGATGCTGATGCGCTGGCGCAGCTTGAGGCCGAGGCGCGCATTCCGTTCCGTTACGTCGAAAACCCCAACGGGTCTGTTGCAGATATCGCTGGTATATTGTCGGAAAACCGACGCGTGCTGGGGATGATGCCGCATCCTGAACGGGCAGTTGATGTGGGCCATGGCGGCACTGATGGGCAGGCACTTTTCCGCGGGCTGGTCGGGCAATTGACCGCAGCCTGATCTGCGTTCTTGCTGCAGGTCCGCCATGGGCCTAGACTGCACCCATGAAGGGGTTTGGTAAAATGAAGCCGCGCAAGGGGCAGGGCAGATGGTATCTGCGATTGTCCATTCTTGTGATCTGCCTGTTTGCGGTCATTGTCATTTATGTCAGCAACCAGTTTCTGACCCAGCGCTTTACCGAAACAATCCGCAACCGGGCCGAAATCCGGTTGGCCGGTCATGTCAGCGATTTGAGCTACGAATTACGGAACACTTCGCGGGACCCGTCATTTCTGGCGCGGGACACTGAATTGATTACGGCGTTGAAAGACAGGAACTATTCGCTGTCGACCGCCCGCCTTGTGGCGAATATCGATGAATTCGGTGGTGCCTCTGCGATGCTGTTTGATCGCGATGGGCGGACCGTTGCGGCGACAGACCGGAACCGCATTGGCGAGTCTCATCGCGCCGCCCCCTACTTTGTCAACGCACAACGGGCAAACGAAACTATCTACACCACCTATCGGGATGAGGATGGTGCGTTCAGCTTCATCTATTCGCGTAGGGTTGAGGTGGATGGCGAATTTCTGGGCGTCATATCGGTCGAGGTGGACGTGCCGACCCTTGAACGAGGTTGGACCGGATTTTCCGAAGCTGTCATCGTGATGGACAGCGAAGGCACGATCATCATGTCGACCGAACCACGCTGGCGCGGTCTGAACGAGGAAGAGGCGCTGTCACGTCAATCGGCCCCGTCTGCGATTGAGCGGGCCATCAGGTTGACCCAGGGCTGGGCCGCACTGCCTGCCGATGCATATCTGCGCGGGGAGGCCGTTTTGCGCCGCGAGGCGCGCGTATCGCACCAAGGCTGGCGGATGGTCAGCTTTACCACATATGCATCAGTCCGTGAAAAGGTGAACGGCATTCTGGCGCTCGAGGTGATGGGATTCGCGTTGCTTCTGGCGGTCGTGTTTTATTTCATGTCCCGCAAGACCGCGTCGCGATTGGTCTTCTTTCAGCGCGAGTCAGCAGAGTTGCGCGCATTGAACCGAAGGCTGCAGCGGGAAATCGCCGAACGTGAGAAGGTCGAAAAGACGCTTCAGGTGGCCGAACAGACCATCGCGCAATCGTCGAAACTGGCCGCCCTGGGCGAGATGTCAGCGGCAGTCAGTCACGAATTGAACCAGCCATTGGCGGCCATGAAAACCTATCTGGCGGGCGCGCGGCTATTGCTGCAACGCAAACGGCCAGATGAGGCGCTGTCATCCTTTCAGCGGATCGACGATCTGCTGGAACGCATGGGCGCGATCACCCGGCAGCTGAAATCCTATGCCCGCAAGGGCAAGGATGCGTTCGAACCCGTTGATTGCAGGGCTGCTGTGTCCACAGCGCTGGCGATGATGGAGCCGCAGCTCAAGACGCGTGACGTCAATATCATCCGCACATTGCCCAACGAGCCAGTGATGATTTACGGTGATCGCCTGCGCCTTGAACAGGTGATCATCAACCTGCTGCGCAATGCGTTTGATGCGACCAAAAGCGCAAGCAATCCAACCATCGAAATCCTGTTGGCCGCTGGTGACACCGTCAGCCTGCAAATCCGGGATAATGGCGACGGGATTGAAAACCTTAATGAGTTGTTCGAGCCGTTCTATACCACTAAACAGCCTGGTGACGGGGTTGGTCTGGGGCTTGCTATCTCGTCTGGCATCGTGAACGATTTGAGCGGCCGTCTGACGGCCCGCAACGCGGTAGATGGTGGCGCCATCTTTGAGGTGCAGTTGCCCGCACTGAAACAACACGAAGTCGCTGCGGCAGAGTAAGGAAAGAAAATATGTCCAAGGCTATGAAAATCGCGATTGTCGATGACGAAAAAGATATGCGGCAGTCGATCAGCCAGTGGTTAGCCCTGTCCGGGTTCGACACCGAAACCTTTGCCTCGGCTGAGGATGCGCTGAAAGGGTTAGGAAGTGATTACCCCGGCGTTGTGGTCAGCGACATCAAGATGCCCGGCATGGATGGGATGCAGTTTCTCAAGAAGCTGAAGGGTGTTGATAGCTCGCTCCCGGTCATCATGATCACTGGCCACGGCGATGTGCCGATGGCGGTTGAGGCGATGCGGGTGGGTGCCTTTGATTTTCTCGAAAAGCCGTTCAACCCGGACCGGATGACCGAGCTGGCCAAGAAAGCCACACAGGCCCGCCGCCTGACGCTGGACAACCGCGCGCTGCGCAAGGAATTGTCGGATGGATCGGCCCTGATCAAGAAACTGATTGGCCAGTCCGCCCCGATGGAGCGCCTGAAAGAGGACATTCTGGATCTGGGGCAGGCCGATGGTCATGTGCTGGTCGAGGGTGAAACCGGGACGGGTAAGACCCTTGTCGCCCACGCCCTACATGCGGTTGGAGCGCGCGCCAGCAAGAAGTTCGTTCTGCTGAGTTGTTCGGCCTATGACGAGGAAACGCTGGGTCGCCGCATCTTTGGCCCCGCCAAGGATGATGAGCCTGTGCCGGCGATGGAAGAGGCCCGCGGCGGGACGCTGGTTCTTGAGGATATTGAGGCACTTAGCCACGCATTGCAGGCCCGTTTGCTGACCGCGATCAATGATCAGGGCACCCCGGCTGAAACCCGGATCGTCGCCATTTGTAACCTGCAGGAGCAGGACAAGACCTGTGAAAGCGTGCTGCGCCCGGACCTGTTTTATCGGTTGGCCGCGCTGCGGATCACGGTGCCGCCGCTGCGTCAGCGGGGCGAGGATATTCTGGCGTTGTTTACGCGTTTGAGCGAGCAATTTGCCGATGAATATGGCTGCGATGCACCCGAAGTCAGCGCGCAAGAGGCGGCGCAGTTGCTGCAGGCGCCATGGCCGGGCAATGTGCGTCAGTTGATCAATGTGGCTGAACGCGCCGTGTTGCAGAACCGGCGCGGCACTGGGTCGATTGCGTCACTGCTTATGGCGGATACCGAAGAGACCAAACCGGCGATGACAACCGAGGGTAAGCCCTTGAAAGAATTCGTGGAAGCGTTTGAGCGGATGCTGATCGACAACACGATGCGCCGCCACAAGGGATCGATCGTGTCGGTGATGGAGGAGCTGTGCCTGCCGCGCCGGACGCTGAACGAGAAGATGGCGAAATACGGTTTGCAGCGGTCGGACTATTTGTAAACGCACCGTGGCGTTGCGTGACCCCCATCGGGCTGTGATCTTCGCGTCGCCGCCGCGATTCATACGTTAATGCTGTAAAATCTGGCGTTTTGCCCTGTCGGCATCACGTCGGATTTGCGTCGGCAAAACGTCGGACCTTTTGGCGGGCATCGCCGCCTTTAACGCAGCGCGCGGTGCCTTTCGTAAATTTCTAACGTCCGCCGGTATCTATTGTGTGTGCTGCGGTAACTTTGTGGTCGTGCTTAACCGTGTTAGCTGTTTGCGAGCGCTTTGACCAAATCGTCCTTGCTCATATCTGATCGGCCTTCGACCTCGCGGTCCTGCGCCATGTCGTAAAGCTCGCTTTTCGTCTTGTTTTCCAGCGAAACGACGAACCCCTTTCCGCGCCCGTTCTCGTCGGTGTCTTCCTGATCTGGACCATCATCCGCGTAGCCGCCACCGCGCTTTTATACTCTCGAACGGCAAGTTTGGCCTTGCGCGCGAACCACTGACCCGGCTCACCGCCCTTGTCGCTTTCAATCAGCTCTTCTTTGACCTTCTCCCAAAGATCGGGATCAGTTTTCGTTGCAGATGACATTCATTCCTCTTTCAGCGGATCGTGACCCCAGTTCATCAGCGAATAGCGCCAGTCTGAATGTTCGATATCATCACCAGGTCCGCCCTGTGACAGATGGCGTTTGATGTAGCCGACGACGGTTGCCATGTGGTCCCACTGATCATCACTCAGGTCATCCTTGTTGGTGCGCTTGATGTTGACGATTTGGCGGCCCGACTTGTGGCCGGTGCTCTCGCTATCCTCGCTGTCGCCCACGGATTTTGACTCTGACGTTTCCAGCCAATCCTCGAGTTCCTGAGGGGCCATGTTGACGAGGTCGCGCCATTCATCCCATATTTGATCATGTGATTTCGATGAGGACATCCCAAGCTCCCGTCTTTCTAAGTTCATTGTGGCAACGTGTTGAGGGGTGGTTGGTTCCGTCAGTCAGTGTTGTGCGCGGGGTCGTGGGAACGGGCCGACCCAATTATCGCCGTCGCGAAATTGCCATTGTAATACCGGGCCTTCCTCCCTTATGTATGAGTTACGGATGTCTGGGCGGGGTACGCGCGGTGCCATCCGGGAGAATTCTCTGTTTTGAGTGATGCGGGCGGATTGTCCGACACCTTGGAGCAGCTGATTTGGTCTTCAATGGCCAGAAGAACGCCCTTGGCTGCGTCCACTCAAACGCAGACCGGGCCTTGAACGGGCCCCCGATTTCGTGGGGTCGGAGAAGAAACGCGATGCAACGCGCAGGATATGACAGGCAAGACAGGGCGGCCCCAAGGGGCCCATGTTTTGCCCGCGCGCAGGTCGCCATAATCAAACAAGCAGTACGGACAACAGCGCCCCCCGGGGCGCCACCGGGGCTGTTTGTGAACGGACAATATGCCAAAGAAAATGCTCATAGATGCCACACACGCGGAAGAAACCCGCGTTGTTGTGGTAGACGGAAACAAAGTCGAAGAATTTGATTTTGAAAGCCAGTTCAAGCGTCAGCTTGCCGGCAATATATACCTTGCCAAGGTAACCCGGGTTGAACCATCGCTGCAGGCCGCTTTTGTGGATTATGGCGGCAATCGCCATGGTTTCCTGGCGTTCTCGGAAATTCATCCTGATTACTACCAGATCCCGGTTGCTGACCGCGAGGCCCTGATCGCCGAGGAAAAAGCCTATGCTGAAAGCCTGAAGGCCGAAGCGGAGGCCGAGGACGAAGAAAAGGCCAAGCCCAAGCGCCGCCGCAGCCGCGCCAAGCCCAAAGCCGCAGCGGTTGAGGGTGAGGATGCGGTTACCACCGCTGAGGTGGAGACACCGGAAGAGGAAACATCCGGCGATATCGCCGGGATGGAAACCATCGATCTGGTGGACGAGGAAGAGGGCAGTTCGCCCATGGAACTGGTGGGCGAGACCCCGGTTGAGACGCCTGCCGCTGGTGATGATGACGATGGCGATGACGAAAAGCCCTATGTCGCCATGGATGATGCGTCTGACAAGGACGAGACGATTGAGAGTGTCGCGGAAGAGGATGACAGCGAAGACGTTCGTCCGGTCCGCAAGCCGCGCCCCAAGCGTTACAAGATCCAGGAGGTCATCAAGGTCCGTCAGATCCTGCTGATCCAGGTGGTCAAGGAAGAGCGCGGCAACAAGGGTGCCGCCCTGACGACCTATCTGTCGCTGGCTGGCCGTTATTGCGTGTTGATGCCCAATACCGCCCGTGGCGGTGGCATTTCTCGCAAGATTACCAATGCGGCCGACCGCAAGAAGCTGAAGGAAATCGCAGGGTCCATGACCGTGCCTGATGGCGCCGGACTGATCATTCGGACCGCCGGTGCCCAGCGGACCAAGGCCGAGATCAAGCGCGATTACGAATATCTGCAGCGCATGTGGGAACAGATCCGCGAGTTGACCCTGAAATCCATCGCGCCGGCGAAGATCTACGAAGAAGGCGACCTGATCAAACGGTCGATCCGTGATCTTTACAGCAAAGAGATCGACGAGGTGATCGTTGCGGGCGAGCAGGGGTATCGCACGGCCAAGGACTTCATGAAAATGATCATGCCGTCCCACGCCAAGAACGTGAAATACTATGCCGAACAGCTGCCGCTTTTTGCCCGCTATCAGGTTGAGGGCTATCTGGGTGGTATGTTCAATCCCACGGTGCAGCTGCCATCGGGCGGCTATATCGTGATTGGGATTACAGAGGCGCTCGTTGCCATCGACGTGAACTCTGGCCGGGCGACCAAAGAAGGGTCGATCGAGCAGACGGCGCTGAAGACTAACCTTGAGGCTGCTGATGAGGTGGCCCGCCAGTTGCGTCTGCGCGACCTGGCCGGTCTGATCGTGATCGACTTCATCGATATGGATGAGCGCCGGAACAACACCGCCGTTGAAAAACGGTTCAAGGACAAGCTGAAAACGGATCGCGCCCGTATTCAGGTCGGTCGGATTTCCGGTTTTGGCCTGATGGAGATGTCCCGTCAGCGGTTGCGCCCCGGCATGCTGGAAGCCACGACGCAGATGTGTTCGCATTGCCACGGCACCGGCCTGTTGCGCTCTGACGACAATGTGGCGCTGTCGATTATTCGTGCCTTGGAAGAAGAAGGCGTGCGTGGCCGCAGCAAGGAAGTGCTGATCAAGGCCCCGATTTCGATTGCCAATTTCCTGATGAACGGCAAGCGCGAGCATATCGCCGATATCGAGGCCCGCTATGGCATGTCGGTGCGGATCGAATGTGATCCGACGCTGGTGTCGCCCGATTATGCCATTGAGAAGTTCAAGACAGCGACCCGTGTCGTGCCGGAGGCGGCCCCTGTCGTGGCCTCTGCCGCGTTGATGGACGATGATGACGATGATGTTGCCGCCGAGGTGGTCGAGGCAGATGCGGAAGAACGGTCTGATGGTGGTGAGGACAAGCCCAAGCGCAAGCGCCGTCGCCGCAGTCGCCGCAGGCGGGGTGGTGGCAACAATGCCGAGAACCAGCAAGCCGAGGTGACAGAGGCGACTGCCGAGGAGCAGCCCGCCGCGGCAGAAGCGGCACCGGCTGAGGCTGTTGTGACCGAGGATGCGCCGGTGGCGGAAGAAAAGCCCAAGCGCACGCGGTCTCGCCGGAAGAAGACAGAAGAACCTGCAGGGGCGGCGGAAGAGGCTGTTGCCGAGCCTGCTGCGGCTGAGGCCGCTGAGGAGACGCCTGCGCCGAAGAAACGGACCCGGACCCGCAAGAAGGCGGAGCCGAAGGTTGAGGAAGCGGCGGTGGAAGAGGTGCCTGTCGAGGAGGCTGCTGCTGCACCAGAGGCCGAGGAAAAGCCCAAGCCCAAGCGGCGTAGTCGGGCTAAGCCGAAGCCGGAAGCAGAGATTGCGGTAGAAGCACCTGCTGAAGCGCCGAAGGCGGAACCGGCGCCTGAACCAGAGCCAGAGCCTGTGAAGGAACCTGTCGCGGCGGAGGCTGCACCGGAACCCGCGCAGGACGACGCCCCGGCCAAGCCCAAACGCAAGGGCTGGTGGTCGCTCGGCAGGGGATGACCGGCGCTGTCGTCATCACCGGAGGCTGCGGCTTTCTGGGGACGGCGCTGGCCAGACGGATTGCCAAACAAGGTGTGACGCTGCCCGATGGGCGGCGTCTTTCCGTTTCCGGGGTGCATTTGTGGGACATTCCGGGCGCACAGGTGCCTGATCTGCCGGATGTGCTTTTCACCGCGATTGATATCGCGGATGCGGATGCCGTGGGTGCCGCGATGCCTGCCGACACGGTTCTGATCTATCATCTGGCGGCCGTGGTCAGTGGGCAGGCAGAGGCGGATTATGATCTGGCGATGCGTGTCAATCTGGGCGGGACCAATGCGGTTCTGGCGGCGGCCCGTGCCGTTGATGACGAGGTTTGTGTCATCGGCACATCCTCGCTGGCCGTCTATGGGACCTGTGCGGTTGAACCGCTGACCGAGGCGACACCGATCCAGCCGCGCAATACCTATGGTGTGACCAAGGCCATGGCCGAACTGGTCATGGCCGATTATCGCAGGCGGGGCTGGGTGGATGCCCGCACCTTGCGTTTGCCGACCGTCACGGTCCGGCCGGGCAAGCCGAATGCGGCGGCGTCATCCTTTGCATCGTCTATTATTCGCGAGCCGTTGGCGGGGCAGCGGGCGGTGTGTCCGGTTGATCCGGCATTGGCAATGTGGGTCGCCTCCCCTGATGCGGCTGTGCGTGCCTTGCATCATGCGCCCAGTGTGGCGGGGGAAGACTGGCCCGCATTTGGTGCAGTGAATGTGCCGGGTCTTCGGGTGACGGTGGCCCAGATGCTGGAGGCTTTGGGCGAACGCCGCGCGCTGGTGGATATGCAACCCGATCCGCAGATTGCGGCCATTGTCGGGTCCTGGCCGACGCTGTTTGATACGCGCCTTGCCGCGTCATTGGGGTTTGAAGGCGATGCCGGATTTGCCGATATCATGGCGCAGGCCGCTGCGGGCTAGTTGCTCTGCAGCCCGTCCTGCACGCGCCGGAAACTGCCCGGATCAAGATAGGGTTTCAACAGCGACAGATGTTGCGCCAGACCTGCGGCAGGTGGGGTGGCAAGCCCGGGTTGTGCTTCTTGTCTGAATTCGAGTGTGAAGCGCGAGATGATCATGACATTTGTGATCAGGTCATCGACGGCCTCAGCAGGGATTGTCAAAAGATTGGCGGCGATCAGCGCATCATAGAGCGTTCGTAACCGCACGCTGACGGCGGTATATATTCGCGACAGGTTCGCGGCCAGTTCGGGGCTGTGCGCGCCGTATTCGGACCGGTCGCGGAACATGAAAAGATAGCTGTCGAACAGGGCCTGCCAGCGATGCATATAGGCGATGTAATCCGCAATGGGATCGGGGCTGGCGGTGATGTCCTCTGACACCTGTGTCCAGTCAGCCAGAAACGCCTGCTGTACCGCCGCCAGCAGATCGGCCTTGGTGGGATAGTGATACCACAGATTGCCCTCTGACATGCCCAGACGTGCTGCGAGAGCGGCGGTGGTGACTTCGGCGAATGAGCTTTGGTTGAAGGCGGTGATGGCCCCCTGGACGATGCGGTGTTTGGTCTTGCTGAGGGTCTGTACTGTCATGGTGTTAGCCATGCAGCACCAGATCGGACAGCTTTTCACCGATCATGATCGCCGGTGCATTTGTGTTGCCGCTGATGATGCGCGGCATGATGGAGGCGTCGGCCACTCGCAACCCATCAACGCCGCGCACCTGTAATTGCGGATCGACAACCGATTGTGCATCGGCCCCCATGCGGCAGGTGCCGACCGGGTGATAGACCGTGTCGGCGTGATCGCGGATGATCTGTTCCAGTTCGGTATCGGACGCATTGTCGGGCATGGTGTAGGAGCGTGTGATGTGATCGCGCATCGGGGCTGTTGTCATGATGTCATGGGTTTTGCGCGCGGCCAGCTTGAGCTGGGTGAGATCGCGCTCATCCTCCAGAAACCTCGGGTCGATCAGCGGTGCGTCGGTGGCGTGGGGTGATGTCAGGCGCACTTCGCCTCGGCTATGGGGCCGCAGAACGCAAGCATGGCAGGACACGCCATAGCCCCAGCGCAGGCGGCGGGCGTGATCCTCGACCCGGGCCACGACGAAATGCAGTTGCGTGTCAGGCCAGTCCCGACCGCTGTCGCCGACCGAGAAGAACGCCCCGGCTTCGGCGAAATTGGTGCTGACCGGGCCGGTGCCGTCGCGCCGCCATTGGCGGATGCCGCGCAAAAGTCGGGCGGTCCCGGCCAGCCCGATGCCGATCACATCGGTCCGGTTCACACCATAGGACAGTGTGACGTCGATATGATCCTGCAGGTTTTGTCCGACATCGGGGCTGTGGATTGCGACGGGGATGTCCATTGCGCGCAGGTGGTCGCCTTCGCCGATGCCTGACAGCATGAGCAGTTGCGGAGACTGGAACGCCCCGGCGCTGAGGATGATTTCCCGCCGGCAGTTGATGACCGATTTGCCAGACCGGGTCTGGACGGCAAGGCCAGTGGCGCGCCCGTCTTCCATGATGATCCGGAGCGCGGTTGTTTTGGTCCTGATATCCAGATTGGGCCGCGATCGGATCGGGTTGAGATAGGCTGCCGCCGCCGAACAACGCTCGCCGCGCCGGTGATCGTGGAATTGGGTGACGTGATATGGGCCGATCCCGTATTGGTCCGGCCCGTTGAAATCATCGTTGCGGGGCAGTTGGGTGGCTTCGCCTGCCTTGACGAAATCGGCGGTGACGGCGTGTGGGCTGGCGAGGTTGGTGACATGCAAGGGGCCATCGCCGCCATGAATGTCATCTGCCCCGCCGGTGAAATTCTCAGCCCGGCGGAACAGCGGCAGCAGGTCGTCATAGCCCCAGCCATCGCAGCCCATGTCGGCCCAACCGTCGTAATCGCGCCGGTTGCCCCGGATATAGATCATCGCGTTCATGATGGATGAGCCGCCCAGACCCTTGCCGCGTGGCTGATACCCGCGTCGGCCGTTCAAGCCGGGTTGTGGCACGGTTTGAAAGGCCCAGTTGTTGATCTTGATACCAAGATGCGCGGGCATCATCGCCACGGCCCCCATCGGTGCCCGGACCAGCAGATGGTCGGCGTTGCCGCCAGCCTCGATCAGGCAGACGCTACGCTGTCCGTCTGCAGAGAGCCTGTTGGCGATGACGCTGCCGGCTGATCCGCCGCCGACGACAATATAGTCAAATGTGTCTGGTGTTGGGGGCATGCGGCACCTTTGTATAGGGTGCAAACCCTAGGCAGAGGCCCGGATGCTGTCAATCTGGTCTCAGCCCTTGCGGATCAGATAGATCTGCGCCTTATCGGTGTCGGCCATGTCGAGCAGGTCGTGCCCGGCTTCCGTGCAGAAATGAGGGACATCCACAATCGCTGCGGGATCATCGGCCAGCATGCGCAGCACTTGCCCCGACTGCAGCGCCTGCAGCCGTTTGCGCGCCTTCAGAACGGGCAGGGGGCAGAGCAGCCCGGTTGCATCAAGTTCGGCGTCATGTGTCATGGCCAGCGGATCAGGCGGCGTCTGCATTTATATCTCGCTATCGGTTTCAGTCAAAATTGCTCAGTTCCAGGAAAAAGAGCGCAGGACTAACGGGTTAATTCAAGCTCTTTTGACGGTTTGCGCCGAAAAAACAAACGATCCGGGGGATCGTTTGCGGCGCAAACGGGCGGAGCCCTAATGGGTGCGCGGCGCGTTACGGGCTACAAAACGTCCACTGGACGTTTTGCTGAACGCCCTAACTGCCTCTGCCGTCGCGGATTTGTCCTGCCGATGACCCACATCATTGCGGTCAAATCAGCTTGTCAGCGGCAAAATGTGTCTCGCGCCGATAGCGAGAGATAAATGCAGACACCGCCTAGGCGTGATGTTTCAGATTGTCCACTAACTTGTGACGAGTTGCTGGGTGACGGATCGGCCTTGTTCCCTTAGGCAGGTGCGAAAGGAACGGATATGCTCGACTCGACCCTTATTCTGGATGCCACGCTGTTGCCCGCGATGCTGATCGCGATGGTGGCCGGTTTGCTGTCGTTTCTGAGCCCCTGTGTCTTGCCGATCGTGCCGCCTTATCTTGCCTATATGGGTGGCGTGTCGGTGACCGATATGGACGAGACGCGGACAGCGCGCCGTCGTGTTCTGCTGGCGGCGGTGTTTTTCGTGCTGGGCCTGTCGACCATATTTTTGCTGCTGGGTCTCGCTGCATCGGCTATGGGCCGGATGCTGCTGCAGGCGCAGGACTGGTTCGTGACGATTGCCGGGATGGTGGTGATGATCTTTGGCGCGCATTTCATCGGCGTTTTCCGCATTGGATTTCTGGATCGCGAGGCGCGGGTGGAGGCCGGTGACCGCGGCGGGTCGGCCTTTGGGGCCTATGTGCTGGGGTTAGCTTTTGCCTTTGGCTGGACGCCGTGTCTTGGGCCCATATTGGGCGCTATCCTGGGTCTGGCCGCCTCAGAGGCGGATATGGCCCGCGGCACGTTGTTGTTGGGGGTCTATGCGCTGGGTCTGGGCATTCCGTTTTTGCTGGTCGCGGCGTTTTTCCCGATGATGAAAGGGCCGATGGCCTGGATGAAACGCAATATGGCCCGGATTGAACGGATATCGGGCCTGCTTTTGTGGACTGTGGGGTTGATGATGGTCACCGGTCAGTTCACAGCATTCAGCTTTTGGTTGCTTGAGCGGTTCCCCGCGCTCGCCACAGTCGGTTAGGGGACTTATGTTTTCAAAAGCGTTGGGTTAGCCTAAGCCTTGTCGGGACAGACAGGGACTATCGATGAACGAAGACAGCACGCGGGTCACGCGCCGCAGGGTGTTTCATATTCCCGGCTATGACCCGATCCATCCCCGACGCTATCGCGAACTTTATCGCACAGAAGGGGCCAAGCAGGCGGAAATCAGCGGCTATAGGATTGACGTGCAGGCCAAGGCATCGGCGGACACGTTCAGCTGGTCGGTCAATGCCAGCATCGAGAACTACGATGTCGCCGCCCGTGTCGATGTGCTGGTCTGGTCGGATATTGTGCGCGACAGCATGGCACAGTCGATCCCGGCAACCTATTTGCAACTGCTGCAGACCGCCTGGATCTATATCAGCACCGGCACCCTGCGCCGGTTGATGTGGATGCGCAAAGGGCCGGTCATTGCCGCCCTTTACCCGGTGGGTATGTTGCTGTTGCAGCTACTGGTGGCGGTCCTGCTGGGCCGATTTCTGGGCAATCTGGTGCAGGGTGGCATCCTGTGGCTGTTGTCGCTAGCCGGGTTGAGCGCGGGTTTCTTTTTCACGCTGATCGCGTGGATTGCGTTCCTGCTCAAGCTGGGTATCTGGGCTGTGGTTGTCGTGCTGCTGCTGCGCTGGTTCAAATCGAAGGACAGCAAGCTTTACGCCTATTACCTGATGCATGATTATGCCTTTTCTGCGCGGCTTTGGGGGGAACATCCGCCGGAGTTGGAGGCGCGGATGAAGGAATTTGGCGATACGATTGCGCAGGCCTTCATGACTAATGTGGATGAGGTGCTGGTGGTCGGCCATTCATCTGGTGCGCATGTGGCAATATCGGTGCTGGCTGACTTGCTTCGGGATGGCCGCGTGCCTGCCGATGGGCCGAAACTGGCGCTTCTGACATTGGGGCAGGTTGTGCCGATGATGTCGTTTTTACCCAGGGCGCGCCGGTTGCGCAGCGATCTGGCTTTTCTGGCAACACAGGATCGGATCACATGGGTTGACGTGTCGGCCCCCGGTGATGGTTGTTCTTTTGCCTTGTGCGACCCCGTGGCGGTGACTGGCGTGACCCCACCGGGCAAACGCTGGCCCTTGATCATGTCTGCGGCCTTTACCCAAAGCCTGTCAGAGGCGCGTTGGAAGCAGTTGCGCTGGCGGTTCTTTCGGCTGCATTTTCAGTATCTTTGCGCCTTTGACCGGCCCAAGGATTATGATTATTTCCAGATCACTGCTGGCCCCCGGCTGCTGGCCGACCGCTATCGCGACCGCCCGCCATCGAAGTCGCGGATCGATGTGGCGGTGTCGAAATACACATCCTTGCTGCCTTGAGTGTGCAACCGCCCAAGCCAGTGCCGCGGCCTGATAAGGTGTCGCTGTGGCGCTATATGCGATTGTTCCGCCGCGATATACTGTCGGCACAGCCTGCGCGGCTTTATCGGGCGTGGATGGCGGAGTTTCGCACGCCGTTTTTTCGCAGCTATCTGATCAATGACCCGGCGCTGATCCGCGAGGTGCTGAATGCGCGACCTGATGATTTCCCGAAATCCGACCGGATTGGCGCGGGCCTGCGCCCGCTGCTGGGCGAGAGCGTGTTTCTGACCAATGGCGATGTCTGGAAACGCCAGCGCCGGATCATTGATCCTGCGTTTGAAGGCGGGCGGCTGCGCGATGCCTTTCCCGGTATTCTGGCAGCAGGGCGGGCGGGGGCGGCCCGGTTGGATGGTACTGATGAAGTGGTCGAGATCGAGGCGATGACGAGTCACATCGCGGCCGACGTGATCTTTCGCACGCTGTTTTCGATCCCGATCGAGGATGAAACGGCGCGTCAGGTGTTTGAGGCATTTCGCGATTATCAACGCTCGCAACCGATCCTGAACCTGGCGGCCTTTGTGCCGGGGCCGCGCTGGATGCCCCGGTTCTTTCGACGCGGGACGCGCCAGACCGCGCGTACCATTCGGGCGCTGATTACAGACCTGACGAAGGCGCGGCTGGCGCAGATCGCCGAAGGGGACGCGCCGGATGATCTGGCTACGAAAATCCTGACGACGACCGATCCTGAGACGGGCGAGACCTTTACGCTGCCGGAAATGGTGGATCAGGTGGCGATCTTTTTTCTGGCGGGGCATGAGACGAGCGCATCGGCCCTTGCTTGGTCGCTTTATCTGCTTGCGCTTTATCCTGACTGGCAGGATCAGGCAGCGGCAGAGGCTGCCGCATGGTCAGAGGATTTTGCGGGCCTGTCGCAGTTAAAGATCACGCGGGATGTCTTTCGCGAGACGCTGCGCCTCTATCCACCGGTGCCGATGATGGTGCGCGAGGCCACGCGGGGGGAAGTGTTCCGCGAAAGGTCCGTGCAAAAGGGTGCGCAGATTGTTCTGTCGCCGTGGCATCTGCATCGCCATTCCCGGTTATGGGATGATCCGGATGGGTTTGATCCCGGGCGCTGGCAGACGGATGCGGGCAAGGAAAGCGGGCGCGACGCCTACCTGCCTTTTTCGGCTGGTCCACGGGTTTGCATCGGGGCCGGGTTCGCGATGATTGAAGGGGTGGTTTTGCTGGCGTCGCTGCTGAAAAACTACCAATTCGCGATTGAAGATAACGCCACTCCCGTGCCGGTTGCGCACCTGACGGTCAGAGCGAAAAATGGCATCTGGCTGCGAATCACACGGCGCCAGTCGTAGGTCGTTTCGAAACGGGGCACAAAGCCGAAAAACGGGCTAAATTTAGGGCCATTGTAGAAACTGACGCGCCGTAATTGTGCCTATGACTAGCGGATAAGCGCTCATTTAACCTGTGTTAATGTAAGTATTATAGACACTTACACGGTTGGGTGACCTAATCAGACAAGTTAAGTGAAATTCGCACTGCCTTTTTTCCGCCGCATTGCTGGCGATACTCAATGGCTTAGTGTGAGTGGGTTTATCGGGGGATGACATGACTATTGCTCTACCTAGCACGACCAAGCGGGGCCTTTCGGGACTATTGGGCCGCAAACGTCGTGAAACCGGTGTAGCCGGGACGAAGACAACAGCTGAAAAGCAGTTGGGCCGCCATGAGGTTGCCAAGCTGTTTACGCAGGATCGCAAGGCCGCTGTTGCAGCCACGCCTGCCAAGCTGAACGACACAGAAAAGAAGGATCGTGATCGGCTGAACAGCCTGCGCGGTGCGCTTTACTCTGATTGATCGCGCCGCAAGGCGCGCTCGAACACATAGACCCGCAAGGCCGAGGCGAGACCGATGTCCCCTCGGCCTTCGTCTATTTCAGCGGCCAGTCCGTTGATCGTCTTGCCATCCTCTTCGGCAATCTGACGAAACGCATCCCAGAAGATATCTTCCAGCGAAACCGATGTGCGATGCCCGCGCAGGGTCAGCGATCTTTTGACCGGGCGCCTGTGATCAGTCATCACTGCGTTTCAGTTGTGACAGCCGGTCGTCGGCCTGTTTCCGGCGGGCTGCGTCAAGCTGTCGTTCCGCCTTGGTCCGCCCAAAGCGGACGGCGTTTTCGTCAGCCTTGGTTTTGGCTGCGGCTCGCGCTTTGGCCTTGCGCGCCTGATTGAGGTTGATCGGCTTCACTTTGGCCCGATCATGTCTTCGGGGCGCACGACCTTGTCAAAGGTCGCTTCGTCCACAAAGCCCAGCTTGATCGCCTCTTCCTTCAGCGTTGTGCCGTTCTTATGCGCAGTCTTGGCGACGGTGGTGGCGTTGTCATAGCCGATGGTGGGTGCAAGGGCTGTGACCAGCATCAGGCTTTCGCGCATCAGTTTTTCGATCCGGGTCCGGTCGGCACGGATGCCTGCGACACAGTTGTCGGTAAAGGCCACGGATGCATCACCCAAAAGCTGCATGGATTGCAACACGTTATAGGCCATCATTGGCTTCATCACGTTCAGTTCGAAATGACCTTGGCTTCCGGCAAAGCCGACAGCCGCATCATTGCCCATGACATGGGCGCAGACCTGCGTGATCGCCTCGACCTGGGTCGGGTTCACCTTGCCCGGCATGATGGATGAGCCGGGTTCATTTTCGGGCAACATCAGTTCGCCCAGACCGCAGCGTGGGCCGGAACCGAGCATGCGAATGTCAGCGGCGATCTTGTAAAGGCTGGCGGCGACGGTTTTCAGTGCACCCGACATTTCGACAAGCGCGTCATGGGCGGCCAGCGCCTCGAATTTGTTGGGGGCGGTGACCAGCGGCAGACCGGTGATATCGGCCATATGGGACGCGACCGTTTCGCCCCAACCCATGGGAGAGTTGAGGCCGGTGCCGACTGCGGTGCCGCCTTGCGCCAGTTCGTAGATCGCGGGCAGAGCGGCCTTGATCCGGCGGATGCCCATGGCGACCTGATGGGTGTAGCCGGAAAATTCCTGCCCCAGCGTCAGCGGTGTGGCGTCCATCGTGTGGGTCCGCCCGATCTTGATGATGTCGTCGAATTCTCGCTGTTTCTGTTCCAGTGCGGCGTGCAGTTTTGCCAGACCCGGCAGCAGCACGTCATGGGCGGTTGTGGCTACCGCAATATGCATTGCAGTTGGGAACGTGTCGTTGGACGACTGGCCCATGTTGCAGTGATCATTGGGGTGGATCGGATCCTTGGACCCGATCACGCCGCCCAGCATTTCGATGGCGCGGTTGCTGATCACCTCATTGGCGTTCATGTTCGACTGGGTGCCGGACCCGGTTTGCCAGACGACCAGCGGGAAATGATCGTCAAGCTTGCCTGCAACCACTTCGGCGGCGGCGGCGATGATCGCATCGGCTTTTTCCGCGTCCAGCTTGCCCCGGTCCTTGTTGGCCATGGCGCAGGCCTGTTTGATCACGCCGAGCGCACGCACGATGGCGACCGGCTGCTTTTCCCAGCCGATGGGGAAATTCATGATGGACCGCTGTGTCTGCGCGCCCCAGTAACGATCGGCTGGAACCTCAAGCGGGCCAAAGCTGTCGGTTTCGGTGCGTGTCTCGGTCATCGTGATCCCCCTGATACAGTGTCACATGACCTATATTGGCGGGGATGGCAGACCGCAATATCGCAAAGTTCAGGTCAGGTGAACGAACTGTGCGCCTTCGCCAATGGGTTTGGTCGCGGCAAAGGTGCGAAGCTTCTCTTCGATCTGTTTTCCGTCCGCACCATGGTAGTAGAAGAACGTGTAGCGTTCGCCAGCCTCGCTGCCGCCGTAGCTGTGCCCATCGCCAAGGGCCGCGAGGATTTCATCGTTGAAATTGTCGGGGTCGAAATCTTCGTAAGCGCTGTCCGGCAGACCGGTGCCGTCCAAGCCGATGCCAACCACTTCAACGGTGCCGAATTCGCGCAGGCTTTCGCCATCGTCGTTCAGGAACTGCGTTTTTCGTGGTGCGCCAAGCCGGATCATGGCGTCCTGCAGTTTGTCCAACCGGTCATCAGACAGATCAGCCAATTCCAGCTCCAGATCGCAGAACAGGATGCCACCATCCGGGTCCATCATGGTGCCACCGCCGCTGACCTCGCCCAGTTCCTCTGCTTCGAGAATTTCGTCTAGCGGGTCTTCCCATAATTCGCCCCGATCCAATGGGCCGATCTTCAGCGGCAGGCGAATAGTCAGGAAAACAGTGTCGGTCATCGGCTTACTCGTAAAGTATCGTGGGGAGTTTTACTTGCGGAACTGATCGAGGCTGACCACGTCGGCCTCTTTGCGGTCTGTTTCAGGCTCAGCCTCGGGTTCGACCATTTCTTCCATCGGTGCTTCGGCGATCTCCTCCCCCTCGTCCTCTTCATCATCCTGGGTTTCGAACCGCAGGCCGAATTCCACAGACGGGTCGACGAAAGTTTTGATCGCGTCGTAAGGGATATAGAGCGTTTCGGGATTGTCGCCGAAGTTGAGCGTGATGGTGAACCCTTCGCTGGTGACCATCAGATCGGCGAACCAGTGCTGGATGACCACGGTCATTTCGCCCGGATACCGGTCTGACAGCCAATCGGCGATTTCAACGTCGGGATGCATTGTATCAAAGGTGATAAAGAAATGATGCGCGCCGGGCAAACCCTCGGCTGCGACCTTGTCGAGCACTTCCTGAATGAGGCCGCGCATCGCCCGGTGCATCAGGTTCCCGTAGTCAATGGAGCGGCTCACGACAAATCATCCTTTGCTAGGTCTGTTGTCAGCATAAGCGATTCCATCCCGGAGGAAAGGGCCGATCTCAGGCAGTGCCGGTCGCGTAAGAGGCGGCAAGGCTGAGCGTCGCGCAAAGCGGCAGGACGATGGCGAGCGACCAGTGCCGCCACAACAGCAGTGCGGCGGCGATGCCTGCAAGCACAACCGCAAGGGGTTGAGCGGTGTCAAGGATGGGCCGGATGGTCTGGACCGGTCCCCAGTCAACGGGTGCGACGCTGCTGAAAAAGACATGCAGCGCGAACCAGAGTGTCAGGTTGGCGATCACCCCTACAACTGCCGCGGTAATCCCGGCCAGCGCCCCGCGCAAACGCGGTCGTCCGTCGAGCCAGTCTATCAGCGGGGCACCGGCGAAAATCCAGATGAAGCAAGGCACGAATGTCACCCAAAGCGTCATTGCGCCCGCCAACAGCGCCATGCCGGTCCCGCCCTTTGCCATCCCGGCGATCATGCCGACGAATTGCGTGACAAGGATCAGCGGCCCCGGTGTGGTTTCCGCGAGCCCCAGCGCATCCATCATCTGTGGGGTAGTCAGCCAGCCGTAAGAGACCACGACCTCTTGTGTCATATAGGCCAGAACCGCGTAGGCTCCGCCGAAGGTGACGACGGCAAGGGTGGAGAAAAACAAGCCGACCTCGATCAAGAACGATTGATTGAGCGCGCCAGCCAGTGCCAAGGGCGCCGCCCAGATCAGCCCGCCGATCAGGATGATCCGCAGGCTGCCAGAGAGGTTGGCGGGTTTGGTCGGCGGGGCCTCATATTCAGATGTGGTCAGCATCGCACCAATGATGGCGGCGACCCCAATGACCAGTGGAAAGGGCAGGGCAAAGCAGAACAAAGCCAAAAAGCCGCCAATGGCGATCAGGCTGTGTTCGGGCCTGATCAGCGCCCGTTTGGCGATCTTGATGAGCGCTTCGATGACGATCACGACGACTGTCGCCTTGACCCCAAGAAACAGCGCCTGCACGACAGGCAGGTTGCCATAGGTGCCATAGGCCAGCGCGAGTGCCAAAATGATGATCGCACCGGGCAGCACAAACAGCCCGCCGCCGATCAGCCCCCCGATGATCCCTTGCCGTTTCCAGCCAGCATAGGTGGCCAGTTGCATCGCCTCTGGCCCGGGCAGCAGCATGCAGAATGACAGGGCCCGCAGGAATTGCTCCTCGCTGAGCCAGTCGCGGGTTTCGACCAGTTCCTTATGCATCAGGGCGATCTGTGCGGCGGGGCCGCCGAAGGACAAAAGCCCGATGCGCCCGAAGACGCGGACCAGCTCAGCTGTCATGGGTTTCGTCCTGGCCGTCGCGCGCCCAACGATACAGGGCATCGTAGAGCGTCATGCCCGCATCAAGCTGGGCCGTATCATCGCGATACATCCGCGACAGACCCACGGACATCGCCAGCAGACCAGCCGCCTGAGGGGAAAGATCATGCTGGTTGGTATCGGCCGCGCGGATCACCGTCGCCATTGTTTCAAGGGCAGGATGGGCAAGCCCGAATTCCGCAATCATGGTGTCGAACGTGCAGTTTCCATCGCGGTGGCCCCAGAATGCGTCGGGGACATCAAAAGGGGTGGCATAAAAGCGTTCGGCCACACCGGCGACATGAGCAGGCGGTACAAACATGAACTCTGCCATCTGGTCCACAAAGCGCCGGATCAGCCAGGGGCAGGCGATCCGGTCAATCTTGGGGCGGTGGCGGGTGACCCAGAGCGGGCCGGGGATCTTGGCCGCGGGGATGCGGGGCAGCTTGGCGTCGCGCCAGCCATAATTGCCGCCTTCAAGGACCTGCGCGCTGATTCCGCGGGCGCGCAGCCGGGCAGCGATCCCGTGAGACAGTTTCAGACCCTTCTGGCAGATCACGATGACCTCTTGCCCGTCCACTTGGGCCGCAAGCCCGTCGATATCTGTATGGGGGTGGCGCCGTGCGGTGGGAACGAGGTGTGGATCGTCGTCGAAGTCGTTATCTATGCAGACGTCAATCAACACAGGACACTGGGGCGTGCCGATCAGCCGCATCAGTTTTGCAGGGGAAATTTCGTTCAAGCCGGTCATGGTGCATCCTTTCTGAAAGTGGTCAGTGGATGCGACGCTTGGGCCTTGGCCTGACGGGGCGTTCGCGGACCCCATGCGCCATTGATGCGAGATCAGCGGCGCGGGGTCAATACTAACCCACGATCTTGCTCAACTCGCGCAGGATTTTCGCCCGGATGGAGCTGGGATATTCCCGGTGTGTGCGGGCGGTGATGACAAAGCCGTTTCGGGTGATGACAGCGCTGCGATAGAAATTCGTGATGGCGAGGCCCATGGATTCAATGGCGATGCCATTGATCGTCACCCCGGCGCGTTCGGCGGCGTTACGCGCCGCACGCACATCGGTGCCGCCATTGGGTGTTCCATCGCCAGAGATATCGATGACGCGGCGTTCACAATCCGGCACCTCGTCAAAAAGTTGCAGTGAAAAATAGATGGCTTCTGCCGGGGCGGTGTCCGAAAGAACAAAGGCGCGCTGCATCAGCCGGGATTGATTGGCCAGATATTCCGCATCAAGTGCGGTACGTATGCGCAACCACGGGATCGTCAGTTCCTGCCTGTCCTGCCCGGACCATTGCACCACTGCAATTGCCGTCTGACCCTGGATCATGGTTTCGACGATTTCAGGGTCGCGCAGGGCGTCTGCCAGCCCGTCAACCTGCAAACGGTATTCGGCGGTATCGACGGAATTAGAGACATCAATGGTCAGAACAAGGGCCGTGTCGCAGGCCGAGGCAGCAATTGGAATCAGACCCCAAAGAAGGGCGCAAGCAATTGTTAATCTTTTCATGATTGCATCCTGCGCATGGACTTGGGGCATTTCAAGTCACATTGGTTAACGCGAGGGAAGCTATGGTTTTTACGGGTTTGCCGGCTGTTCTGCCTCATTCTGCCTTTTTCTTGGCCCAATTCGCGAGGAAGAACATGGCACCTACACAGGATCGAACACATTCACTGCCCACTCACTCGCGTTTTCGGCCACCACTCACGCAATCTGGCCGATGATGCTGCCACAGTTGAAAGGTCTCACTATGCTTAAATCCGGATTTGCGCGTTGCGCATCGTTTGCCGCCATCGTTTTTGCCGCCAATGGCGCGTCTGCCGACCAGGCGCATTCGCAACTTTATCTGGCGGGACAGCTGCACACGCTTGTTCATGAAACAGCGGCCTCTGTCTGCATGATCAACGCGGGCGTCGCAGTTGAAGCGGAGATGCAGACATTGCTGGCTGCGCACCAATCCTTTATCAAGACCCTCGCCGCGCTGTCGGAGGGTGAATTGGCCGACCAGGCCCACGAGGTCAAGGAAAACTGGCTGCCGGTTGATGCCGCGATCAGCATGATCCTGGCCGGGGATACCCCAGCAAAATATGCCGAAGCGGTGCAGGCGGGCAAAGGTCCGCTGCAGTTCACGACATTGTCCCTGCTGGACCAGACATCGGCCAATTATGAGCACGCTGAGGGCGTGACCATGTCGGATGTGCTGACGGTGGATCTGGCCGAACGGCAGGAGGTCTTTGTCCAGATGATGAAGCTGATGGCCTGCGAAATGGCGGATGAGGCAGCGGGAACCGAGGTATTGGCCAAGCTGGAAGACACCATGACCCTGTATGAGGCGAGCATGGACGCGCTGACCAACGGCGTGCCTGCCATCGGTCTGGCCGCACCAGAGGATTACGCCGTCAATCAGGTTCTGGCGGCGGCCGCCTTTGACTGGCAGGACATGAAACCTGTGCTGGAGACGATTGTCGCAAACCGGGGTGCGACTGCCGAAGATCTAAATGGTCTGCGGTTGCGGGCTGGCGCGGTGGATGCCCGCATGGCGTCATTGGTCGATATCTACCTGGCACCGGCTGAAACCGGTCCGGTTCCACAGGTTGCGGCATTGGGTGAGGGCACGGAATAAGCTAACCGCACGCCTAATTGAAACGACAAGGGCCATCGCGTTTTGCGGTGGCTTTTTTTTGTGATTTTTCAGGAGGTTGAAGTGCAGGTTTCTGTTGCCAGGTACCTGCGAACCCCGCCCAAGGTCGCAAAACCTTAGGAGTTAATTTTCGATATTACGCACAGCTTACGCTGCGAGTGCCATCGGTGCTTTGTTGTCATTTGCAACTAGCTTTTTTGTACCGATAACGGTGGTAACTCACCGAGACAAAGCAAACCCCTTTAGACGTTCGTCGATCCTGTTTCGTCCCCATGGCTGCCAAATGAGCAGTTTTTGGTGGAGACGCCGGGTACCGCCCCCGGGTCCGATCCGCTTATTACGAGCGCGTTTATGTCCATAGTCCCGAAGGACATCTCATACATAGGCAACGTTCGGTGGGTCGGCAAGGGCGCGCAACACCTCACATCGCCCGATTTTGGCGAATCATTTGTTAATACTGGGTTTTGGGTCGAAATCGCCGGTCGGATTCGCGTCGGCAAAACGTCGGACCCCAAAGCCGGATTTCGTCCGGTTAATGCTGCGCACTGTGAAAGTATGAACGCGGCGTTAAGCATTGCCCGTCAGAGGTTCAGCAGTATGGCAGGGATCCCGACGCCCGCCTCCACCAGAAAGAACACCCATTTCTTGCGCGATTGCCCGTCCAGCAGCAGCGATGTCAGCCGCCCCAAAGCGGCACCGGACCAGCAGAACCCGAGCATCATGTAAGCCTGCGGTGTTCCGATGAGCATCGCGCCGACGCCCATACCGATGAAAAGTGCACCTGCTGAGGCCCTGATTTCTGACGGACCCATGTTTGAGGTGCCCGGATCGAGATTGAGCGTCGAGAGTGTGTATCTGGGCGCGAGCCAGCCGAAACAGCCCAATCCGATGCTGAGCAAGGCGAAGATGATGTTGATGATATCCATGACCAATCCTGTGTTCTGTCATGAACATGCGGCGGCTTTGCCCAAGGTCAACAGATGGGTTGATATCAATACCAGATTACGACGCCTGCGAATATTGCGCGGCAATATCGCTGAACGCGTCATAGCGCTGTGCGATGATCCGGGTCACGGGGCGCCCTGCCTTGGTAATCTGCAGGCCATTGGCGGTCCGGCGGACCATATCACCGAATTCGGCGCTGATGGCATCATGGATCGCGTTGAGGCTGTCGGCATCCGGATGCCGGCTGGCGAGCGCGCCGGTATCAATGGCAAAATCGCACATCAGCATGTTGATGGCATCGCCGCGTAATCGGTCTTCGGCCATCAGGGCATAGCCGCGATGCCCGGCAAGCGTGCCGGCACCGATCCGGTCCATATAGGCAGCAGTGGCGGAGGCGTTTTGTACGTAGCCTTCGGCGAATTGCGAGATGGAGGAGGCCCCGATGCCGATCAGGGTCGGGCAGGTATCATCAGTATAGCCCTGAAAATTGCGCCGCAGATGGCCGGTATCGCGGGCGCGGGTCAGGCTGTCACCCGGTTTGGAGAAATGGTCGATTCCGATAGGTTGGTATCCGGCCTTGGAAAAGGCCAGTGCCGCCTGCCGGGCGAGCGCATAGCGCGCCTCTTCATCCGGAAGCGCGGTTTCGGAGATCAGTTTCTGCCGCTTGGAGAATGTGGGCACATGGGCATAGCCGAAAAGTGCGATCCGGTCGGGGTTGAGCACCCGTACCTTGCCGATGGTGTCGGCGAATTTGGCGGGGGTTTGGTGCGGCAGGCCATAGACCAGATCGGCGTTCAGCGAGGTGATGCCGCCGTCGCGCAGCATGGTGACGCAGGCCTTGGTGGCGGCAAAGCTTTGCTGGCGTCCGATGGCGTCCTGCACCTGCGGGGCGAAATCCTGAATGCCGATGCTGGCGCGTGTCATGCCGACCTGTGCCAGCATGTCGATCTTGGACGCGTCCACCAGCGTGGGGTCGATTTCAACTGAAAAGTTGAAATCGGGGGCAGGGGGGATCACCGCCTTGATGGCGTCCGCCAGTTCCTTGATCAGGTCCGGCGGCAGGATGGTGGGTGTGCCGCCGCCCCAATGCAGCTGTCCCATCTGGACACCGGCGGGCAGCGTGTCGCGCAGCAGTGCAAGCTCTGCCTTGACCGAGGCCAGATAGTTCACGACCGGCTTCAGGGTGGATGTGCCTTGGGTCCGGCAGGCGCAGAACCAGCAGAGCCGTTCGCAAAAGGGGATGTGGATATAGACCGAGACAGGCGTGGCCGGATCAAGTGCCTTCAGGCAGTCGGACTGAATTTGTGCCCCAGTTTGCGGGTTGAACGCGGTCGCGGGCGGATAGCTGGTGTAGCGGGGTACTCGGGCATCAAAAAGGCCGAGCCGGCGGAGGTCTGAGAGATTGTCCATGCCTTTTACTGGCACGGTCCCCCGCCGGTTTTATTGCGCCAGATCAAATGGCGGGCAGAAACCTGTCAGGTCAACTGGCCCATGAAGCAGGCCGTGGTGGCTGCGATTTCTTCTGGGCTTGTATCGCGCCGGAAGAAGGTCGCCAGCCCGATTTCCGGGAACATCAGATAGGTCTGGGTGGAGTGATCGACCAGATAGAATTCCGGATCGTCTTCATGCGCCTGATAGTAGGTTTTATAGGCGCGCGAGGCGGCCCGCACCTGTTCGGGGCTGCCGGTCAGGCCGATCATGTCTTCGTGGAAATTGTCGGTGAAATCGCGCACGACCTCGGGGGTGTCGCGCTGTGGATCGACGGAAATGAAAAGGGTGCCGACATCAAGTCCTTGATCTTCCAGCATATAGGCGGCCTGCGCATTGCGCATGCTGTCAAGCGGGCAGACATCCGGGCAGAAGGTGTAGCCGAAATAGACCAGTGTTGGTTTTGTGATGACATCCGCGTCGGTGACCGTTTCACCGGTTTCCGAGACCAGTTCGAACGGGCCGCCAATCGTGCTGCCTGCGATGGCGGTGGTGCCGCAGGGGTTGGGGGTGCCGCTGGTGGATTGCCACACGTAAAGCCCGATGGCGGCAGCGGCAGCGAGGGTGGTGGTGCCGAAGATGACGGCTTTCATAAGCGTCTCCTTTATTTGGTTTGCGGGTGTTGCTGCCGGATGCGGCAACACCCGCTCATAGGTCTAGTTGCTGTGGGCCATGTCACGTTTGACGATGTCGAATGTGATCTCGACCTCGCCCGCGTTTTCAAAAATCAGCGTGGCGGGGATCGTTTCACCTTCTTCAAGCGGGTTGCCGCGCAGCCCCATGAACATCACATGCAGCCCGCCCGGTTCGAGCGAGACTGCTTCGCCAGCGGGCACGGGGATTGCATCCAGATGCATCATCCTGGCAACCCCATCGGTGAATTCAGTGGTGTGCAGTTCGACCCTTGGGAAATCGGCCCGTATCCCGATCAGCGTATCGTCCTGATCCCCTGTATTGGTGATCGTCAGAAAGCCACCGCCAGCCATCGCTGTGGGCGCCGTGGCGAAGGCCCTGGCGTTTTCGATGCTGACGTTTTCGGCCTGGGCGGTGGAGGCCATAAGGGTAAAGGCGGCCAGAGCGGCCAGTTTGAGCGGTTTCATGTCTTTGTCTTTCGTTGATCCGGGTTTGATACCGGTCGTGTTGATCAGTGAAGGGTGTTCGAAAGATCAGACAAAAGGTGGCGCGCGCGCGGGGGCGTCCGGGTTCATGCGTGTCGTTGTTTCGACAACATGGCGATTGATCCACGCGATGGTCCGCGGAAGGCTGACATGCATGGGCTGACCCGACGCGTCGGGCAGGGCGCAGGTGGCGCTGATCGTGCAGGCCTCGCAGCCTGGTGTATGCCCGGCTGTGGGGTCGCCGTTTTCACTGCAAAGATCGCTGAAAGAGCCACCGGCGAGGATATAGGCGGCGGCTTGGGCCTGTTTGCCTGGATCAGGCGGTTGGTGACCAAGGCTGACGGTGAGCAGCGCAAGGATACCCAGTGCAGAGATGATGCCACGCCAGATCATGTGGCGCGTGCCCGATTGCTGCTGGCGAAAACTTTATCGCAGATTTTTGGCTGCATTGGTTGCATGTCGTTCCGGGTCGCCCGATCTGGTGCGTTGGTAGGTCAGTTATACGCTTTGCCGATAAGTTACACGCAATAATGTAGGCAAGTTGACCGGATCTTGACCTATGTCATTTGATCGCAGTTTGGGGTGGGCGGCCCCGCTGGCGCCGCCCATCTGTTGTTTCAGAAACCGGCCTTGATCAGTTCGAAGGTTTCGGCCTGCCGTTCGCGTTTTTCGTTGGACATGGGCAGTTGTGCCAGGACTGGCACGTCGATCTGGCCCAGACCGGAGGCTTCGAGGTCTTCTTCGGTGACCTGGCTGGCCAGGGCGACCACGTTCGATGATCCGTAGCCCGCATCAAGCAGGGGCACGACAGAGGATTCCGCCAGCATGGCGTTGAGGAAATCATAGGCCTTGTCTTCGGACCCTTGCCCATCGACGAGGTTCACATAGCCGCAAAGCCAGAGTGAGGAGCCTTCTGTGGCTTCACGCTGGAACCCGATGGGGCGGCCTTCGGCGGCCATGGTCGGGTAGGTTTCGTTCCAGGCCCAGCTGACCAGCACCTCGCCCGAGGACAAAAGCTGCGCCAGCTCTGCAGGATCGGTCCAGTAGGTGCGCAGATTGGGGTGGACCTCGCGCAGCCAGTTGGAGGCGGCTTCGAATTCTTCGTCTGTGGCCTCGGCCCAGTTGCTGACCCCGGTGGCCAGATAGGCCAGCGCATATGCATCGTCGACATTGTCCGGCAGGGTGAGGCGGCCCGCATAAGCCGGGTTCTTGAACACCTCCAGGCTGGCCACATCCTCGGCCGGGACCTCGTCAGGGTTGTAGGCGATGGCGGTGGAGCCGAAATCAACGGGGACGAAATAGACTGCGTCGCCTGCGCCGACATCGGTGCCGGTCAGGTTGCTGTCGAGGTCACCATAGGCGGGAATGCGGGATACATCCCATGGCTCGATAATCCCGCTTTCCGTCCATTTGCTGACGGAACCGGCGCAGATATGGGCCACGTCAGCCTCAAACCCGGCGCGGATTTTCTGGAACGCTTCATCCTCGTCCCCGAAGAAGGCGAATGTGGGGCTGTCACCATGCGCCTCGGTATAGCCGACATGGAAATCGGGGTTTTCGAACCCCGGATAGTCAAACACCAGCAGGTCTGCATCCTGCGCGCTGGCGGCAGTGGTGAGCGCCGTTAGCGACACGGCACCCAAAATGGTGGCAAGTTTCATGGTGGTTTCTCCCGTTAGAACCTGCCGCAAATTAGGGCCGCACGAGGGCCACGACAAGTGTCATTTCGCAGCGCGGGCCGCATTGCGTTTGGCGATCACCTCTTGCGCCAACTGTTGTGAATATTGCGCCAGACTGACCAGATTTTCATCAGCTTTGGTGCTGTCGCGCGCCTCGACCGCATCGGCAAGGGCGGTGTGCAGGGCGATGATGGTTTCGCGGGAGCGTGCGGTGAAGGTGATCATGTTCATCAGGGGCTGCATCCCTTCGACCGCACCGGCCAGTTGATAGGACAGGACCGGGTTGCCAGCCGCATCGACCAGTGCCCGGTGAAAGGCGACATCTGAGGCGCAGAACGCCTCATCCGTCAGGCCCGGTTGCCCCTGCCGGTGGATTTCGGCCCGCATGGTGGCCAGATGGTCCGCACTGCGCCGTTGGGTGGAGAGCGGCGCACAGGCCCGTTCGAGCGCATAGCGCGCCTCGCACGCTGTGGCGAAGCTGACATCGTTCATCGACAAAAGCAGGGTCGAGGTGGTGATCTGCTGGCCATAGGCGTCTTCGAATTTCAGCCGGTTCACAAAGGCCCCGCCGGTCGCCCCGCGTTGGGTGCGGATCAGCGATTGCGCGGCCAGCCGTTTAAGCGCCTCGCGCACGGTGGGCCGTGACACGGCAAATTGTTCGGCCAGTTCCGCCTCTGACGGGAGCCGTTTATCGACTGGCAAGGCGCCCGAAATAATCGCATCGCGGATGGCCTTGGCGATCTGGGCTGACAGGTCAGCGGGGTTGGTGGGATCAATTTTCATTTGTCAGACAATTAAACGTCTGACATATGATGTGGCAAGTCCTGAGTCGTCGTTTTGGGAGGACGCCGATGCCTCACCTGATCCGGTCATCGCTTTGGTTGTCCTTTTTCGGGGCGATCCTGTTGGCGTGGTGGATCATGTATGTGATGGCCATGGATATGGATCTGGATCTGCTGGGCCGCCCGGGGCCGATGGGGCAGGCGATGGCCGATATGGACCCGCGCATGCCGATGGATATGCCCATGGCCCGGTTCGGTCCGCTGTTTACGATGTGGGCCATCATGATGGCGGCGATGATGCTGCCGACGATGGTGCCCACATTGACCACTTATGAGCGGCTGATGATCAGTGCCGATGGCACCCGGGCCGGATGGCTGGGTGTGTTGCTGGGATATTTTCTGGTCTGGGTCTGCTTTGCGGCGGTCATTGCCAGCCTGCAACTGGCCTTGCTGTTTGGCGGGGTGGTGAACATGCTGGGCATCGCGCCGATCTGGTTGTCATCCATCCTACTGATTGCGGTCGGCGCGTTCCAGTTCACCCGCGCCAAGGAGGTCTGCCACGGCGTCTGCCATGCGCCGATGACCTATTTCCTGGGCCATTGGAAAACCGGTTTTGGCGGTGGTTTGCGCATGGGGCTGGGTATGGGCGCATTTTGTGTGGGATGTTGCTGGGGCTTTATGGTGCTTGGTTTTGTCGGCGGCGTGATGAGCCTGCTGTGGATGGGCCTTGCCACGTTATTGATGGTTTTCGAGAAGCTGCCTGATATCGGGCATCGCGTGATCAAACCGACCGGAGTTGCCCTGATTGCGGGTGGCATCGGTTTGGCATTCATTTAGGAAAGGAACGCCGGATGGCAGACAAGAAAGAACGCGCACCGGCAGACAGGCTGCCCATTTCACAACGGATTGATCAGCGGATGGAAAGCAACCCGCTGCGCCGCAAGATGAAGCCCACCGAATGGGCCATCAAGGGAGAGTTGTTTCTGAACTGTTCCTGCACGGTGTTTTGTCCCTGTGTCGTCAGCCTTGGTGCCCACCCGCCGACCGAGGGCCACTGCCATGCCTGGATGGCGATTGCCATTGATGAGGGGCATTTTGAGGGTGAGGACCTGTCGAGCCTGAATGTGGGTCTGCTGGTTGATATTCCGGGCCGCATGGCTGAAGGGAACTGGCGTGTGGCGGCTTATGTCGACGAACGGTCCACGCAGAAGGCCTATAACGGTATTCTGAAGATATTTAGCGGGGCGGCTGGGGGCACGACAGGCCTGTTCACGATGCTGGTGTCCGAGATCATTGGCGCCGAGCGCGAAAAGGTCGAGATCGTGCGCGAAGGCACGAAGCGCGGCATCTATATTGGCCGCAAAATTCAGGGTGAGATCGAGATGATGAAGGGCGCCAGCCCCGACCATCCGGTCATGATCAGCAATTCGAAATACTGGATGGGCCCGGATATCATTGCTGCCGCCGGGACGAAATCGAAGGTCCGCGATTATGGTCGCGTCTGGGATTTTGGCGGCAAATCGGCCGAGATCTGCCCGATTGACTGGAAAGGCCCAAAACCGTGATCACGCCCAAATACTGTCAGACCATGGCCCGCTATAATGCCTGGCAGAATACCGGGCTGCGCGAGATGATCCCGGCGATGTCCAAAGAGGAGCTTTATCAGGATCGCGGTGCCTTTTTCGGGTCAATCATGGGGACATTGAATCATCTGCTTTGGGCCGATCATCTGTGGATCAGCCGATTTGATGGCGGGGCGGGCCCTGATTTGTCAATTGCCGAAAGTACTGATTTTACCCCGACACCGGCGGTCTGGGCCGCAGACCGATTTCGCGTAGATGCCCGGATCACGCTTTGGGCCGAAAGTGTCAGTGCGATTGATCTGGTGGGCGATCTGAAATGGTATTCGGGCGCGATGAAGCGGGATTTTGAGAAGCCTGTCGCGCTGTGTGTGATGCAGTTGTTTAACCACCAGACCCATCATCGCGGGCAGGTCCACGCCATGCTGACGGCGGCCGGGCAAAAGCCCAACGATACCGATTTGCCGTTTATGCCGGAGGATCGCTGACATGCCGATACTGGTCATTGCTGCGCTGCTGATTGCGGTCCTGTTCTGGAACCTGGGTCGTCGGTCGGCACCGGTGGGTGCGCGCCGACCCTCTGGGAGTTGTCGCTGGGTGGCGACCGGAAATGACACGGTGTCGCTGGGCGAATACCGCTGCAAGACTTGCAAGGTCGCGGCTTATGCAAAGGGCGGGAAGCCGCCGCAGGAGTGCAAACGTGGAATGGGTGGATCACTGTGATGGCGACAATTGCACCGTCCCGCCGTATTCGGCGCACCCCCTTCACCGCCGGCGTAGAGGCGGCAGGTGTCAAAGGGTATACGGTTTACAACCACATGCTGCTGCCGACGGTCTTTGAGAGTGTCGAGGCGGATTATCGGCATTTGAAATCGGCGGTGCAGGTCTGGGATGTGGCGGTTGAACGCCAGATCGAGTTGCGCGGCCCTGACGCTGCCCGGCTGATGCAGATGCTGACCCCCCGCGATTTGCGCGGGATGCTGCCGGGGCAGTGCTATTACGTGCCCATCGTTGATGAGACGGGGGGCATGTTGAACGATCCGGTGGCGCTGAAACTGTCGGAGGATCGGTGGTGGATATCCATTGCCGACAGCGATTTGCTCTTCTGGGTCAAAGGGTTGGCCTATGGCTATCGGCTGGATGTTCTGGTGGACGAACCTGATATCTCGCCGTTGGCAGTGCAGGGGCCCAAGGCCGAAGAACTGGTGGCGCGGGTGTTCGGTGATGCCGTACGTGCCATCAAGTTTTTCCGTTTTGGCTGGTTCGATTTTCAGGGTGTCAGCATGGCGGTCGCCCGGTCCGGCTATTCCAAGCAGGGCGGGTTCGAGATTTACGTGGATGGCACCGCCAACGGCATGCCGCTGTGGAATGCACTGTTCGAGGCGGGCCGCGATCTGGATGTGCGGGCAGGCTGCCCCAATCTGATTGAGCGGATTGAGGGTGGCCTGTTGTCTTATGGCAATGACATGACCCGCGAAAACACGCCGCATGAATGCGGGCTGGGCCGGTTCTGTTCGACCCAGACGGCGATTGGCTGCGTCGGGCGTGACGCCTTGTTGCGGGTGGCCAAGGAAGGACCGACGCAACAGGTCAGGCCCGTTTCGATTGATGGTGACATCCCGTCCTGTGATCGTGCCTGGCCCTTGATGGCCAAGGGCAAACGGGTGGGGCAGGTGACATCGGCGGCGAAATCCCCGGATTTTGGCACCAATGTTGGCATTGGCATGGTCAGGATGACCCATTGGGATGACGGTACGGTTTTGCAGGTCGACACACCGGACGGGCCGCGCGATGCGACCGTTCATGAAAAATTCTGGATTTGAGGGAGACGGCGATGTTCAAGGCATTGGTGGTAGAAAAAGACGATGACGGCAAGACCAGCGCAAGCGTGCAGGAGCTGTCGGAGGACCGCCTGCCTGCAGGTGAGGTGACCGTGGCGGTGGAGTATTCCACCGTGAACTACAAGGACGGTTTGTGCATCGGCCCCGGCGGCGGTCTGGTGCGCAACTATCCGCATGTGCCGGGTATTGATTTTGCAGGGACGGTCGAGGCATCCGATGATGATCGTTACAAGCCAGGCGATAAGGTTGTGCTGACCGGCTGGCGCGTGGGCGAGGCGCATTGGGGCGGTTATGGTCAGAAGGCTCGGGTCAAGGCTGATTGGCTGGTGCCTTTGCCAGATGGTCTGGATGCCCGGCAGGCGATGGCCGTGGGGACCGCCGGGTTTACTGCTATGCTGGCCGTCATGGCGCTGGAGGATCACGGGATCAAGGATGGGCCGGTGTTGGTGACTGGCGCTGCGGGCGGTGTGGGGTCCGTGGCCACCGCGATTTTGGCCAATCTTGGGTATGAGGTTGCCGGTGTCACCGGGCGGCCTGAAACAGCGGATTATCTGCGGTCGCTGGGTGCAAGCCAGATCGTTCCGCGCGAAGAGATCAACGAGACCACCAAACGCCCATTGGAGGGCGAGACATGGGCGGGCTGTGTCGATGCCGTTGGGGGTGCAATGCTGGCGCGCGTGTTGGGCCAGATGAAATACGGAGCGTCGGTTGCTGCCGTGGGTCTTGCGGGTGGTGCCGCGCTGCCCGCGACGGTCATTCCGTTCCTGCTGCGCGGAGTGAACCTGCTGGGGATCGACAGCGTGATGCAGCCCTATGACAACCGGGTTCGGGCCTGGGCGCGGATCGCAAAGGATCTGCCAATGGACAAGTTGGAAGCGATGATCCAGCCTGCGACGCTGGCTGATCTGCCGCAACTGGGCGCCGACATCCTGAAAGGCCAGGTGAAGGGCCGGGTGGTTGTTGATCTGAACGGCTGACAGGCTGCTTTGTTTCCGGATCTGACCTAAATCGACATCAGAATAGCCGTCCGGGACAATCGTCGCCGGGCGGTTTTTTTGATGTGCGAATGCTGCAATTGCATTGAATATCTTGCACTTGCAGCGTCGGTATTGTGATCGGCACGCCGCAAAAACAGCTTATACTGCTGGGTTTTGTAGGTATAGTTGGTGCATAATAATAGCCAACGGGGAAACAAAATGGCGCTCAAACCACCTTTATCGGACCTTCCGATCAAGACCGCTGACAGCGGTTTTTATCGCGGGTTCAGTGTGAATGTCACGGTGATCAGCAAGATCATCATCAGCATGCTTGTCGTCTGGTGCATTTTTTGGCCGCTTCAGGCTGGCCGAATCCTTGGCGATTGGAACTCTGCCATTCTAGCACAGTTCGCGGCATGGTATATCTGGGTTGTGGCGGCATTTGTCATTGTTTGCCTGGGCCTTGCTATTTGGCCGGCAGGTGGCAGGCTGAACCTGGGTGTCGAAGGAGAGAAGCCGGAATTTTCCAATTTTTCATGGTTCTCGATGATGTTTGGTGCCGGGATCGGGGTTGGCATGCTGACATGGGCCGTGGCGGAACCCGTTGCGCATTTTGGCCAGAACCCGTCAACTATCGCGGGTATCACGACAAGCCTTGGTGAAGATAATGTGCGCACGGCCTATGTGTGGTCCTACATGCATTGGGGGCTGGGTGCCTGGGCATGCTACGCGATTGCGGGTCTTTCGCTTGCGTTCTTCAGCTATCGGCGCGGCTTGCCGCTGACAATCCGGTCGGCGCTGACCCCGCTTTTCGGTAAATCCCTGTCCGGCGTGCTGGGCCACATCATTGATATCGTGGCGGTTGTGGCAACCATTCTGGGTGTGGCGCAGACGCTTGGTTTTGGTGTGGACCAGTTTGTCGCAGGTCTGACCCGGATCGGGATTGATGGTCTGGTGCATGCCGAAGGTGCGCTGAATGCTGATGGCGAAAGTATCGCAGGGACGGTGAACACATTTGGTATTGTCGTGGCGCTGCTCTTTATTATGGGCGCGTCGACACTTTCCGCGCTGTCGGGCGTTGGCAAAGGCATCAAGTGGTTGTCCAACATCAACATGGTTCTGTCGATCATTCTGCTGGGCTTTTTCATCATCTTTGGTGCGACATGGTTTGGGGCGTCCGCCTTCTTTGTCGGGATCTGGGACTATCTGATTGCGCTGCCGGGCCTGTCGGTTCAGGTCCATGCGGGCACCGCTCTTGAGGCATTCGTCGCGGCTGCGCCAGCCTCGATTCAGGCCTTGTCGCCGGAGGAAGCGCAGGCGGTTCTGAGTGCTTTGTCTGGTCCGGGTGCCAGTGTCGATAGTGTGACAGCCAAACTGGCCGAAGATTCGATCACGGTTCCGACCGCTGATCTGGCCGTGGCGTTGGATGCGACACTGAATGACCGCCTGACCACATGGCAGGGCTGGTGGCCGGTGTTCTACTGGGCTTGGTGGATCGCCTTTGCGCCCTTTGTGGGTCTGTTCCTGGCCCGCATCTCGCGCGGGCGCACGATCCGCGAATTCGTGCTGGGTGCGATGATCGTCCCGTCACTGATGTGCTTTGTCTGGTTTGCATGGGCCGGTGGCACTGCTGTCGATCTGGAGCTGAATGGCGATGCGAATGGTGTGATCCTGAATGCAGGTAATGGCGACAAGATCTTTGCGATGACGGAGTTCATGTTGTCGCCGATCAGCCAGTGGCTGTCTTGGGGCATGGCTGTCATGATCGTTGTCTTGCTGATGACGTTCCTTGTCACCTCGGCTGACTCTGCTGTTCTGATCGTCAACACGATCAACGCGGCAGGCGATGAAGGACCCAAGGCGCGCCCCCATATCATGTTCTGGGGTGCTGCCCTGGCCCTTGTGGTGGGTGGTTTGCTGATCTCGGGCGGTACGGGGGCGATCCAGACGGCGATGGTCATCGGTGCCTTGCCGTTCTCGATCGTCATGGCGCTGATGTGTATCGCCTTGGTCAAAGCCATCTATAATGATGGCCGCCGAGAGGCTGCAGGCATTCCGACCACATTTGTGGATGACGCTGTGCCTGCGGAATGACCCATACGGATCAGAGCGAACGACGTCCCTGACCTGTAGAGGGATCGTCGTTCGGAAGTTGGGAAAGGCCGCCTGTCACGGGCGGCCTTTCTTGACTCTGCGGTGCAACCGGTTTGATGTGGGTTCATGACATTAGATATTGAATGGGTTCGATCCCAGTTTCCCGCATTTCGCACGCCATCATTGCAAGGACAGGCATTTTTCGAAAACGCAGGCGGCTCGTATGCCTGCCAGCAGGTGATTGACCGGCTGCACAGGTTCTATACCGAACGCAAGGTTCAGCCCTATGCCCCTTATGGTGCCTCCCATCTGGGCGGTGAGGAGATGGACGAGGCCCGGTCGCGTCTGGCAGCGATGCTGGGTGTGGCCCCGCACGAGTTGTCATTCGGCCCCTCGACCACGCAGAATACCTATGTGCTGGCCCAGGCCGTTCGACACTGGTTGAAGCCGGGCCAAAGCATCATCGTGACCAATCAGGATCATGAGGCCAATAGTGGCCCGTGGCGCCGCTTGGCCGAAGAGGGCGTGACCATCCGCGAATGGCAGGTCGATCCCGAGACGGGCGAGCTGGCGCTGGATGATCTGACTGCGATGCTCGACGATGATGTGGCGCTGGTGGTGTTTCCCCATTGTTCGAATGTGGTTGGTGCGATCAATGATGTGGCCGCGATCACCAAACTGGCCCATGACGCAGGTGCCCGTGTTTGCGTGGATGGTGTCAGCTATGCCCCGCATGGCTTGCCCGATGTAGGGGCGATGGGATGTGACGTTTATCTCTTCAGTGCCTACAAGACCTATGGTCCGCATCAGGGGTTGATGGTGATCCGCGAAGATTGGGGCATGGCCTTGCCCAATCAGGGGCATCATTTCAATGGTGATACTTTGTATAAACGGTTTACGCCTGCTGGACCGGATCATGCGCAGGTGGCCGCAAGCGCCGGTATGGCGGATTACTTCGAGGATATGGCCGCCCGCCATGGTGGTGGCGCGGGTGCCGATGCGGCCCGAAAGGCGCATGACCTGATGCGTGCGCATGAGGTGGCGTTGCTGCAGCCGCTGCTGGATCATGTCAGCGCCAAGAACTCGGTACGGCTGATCGGTCCGGCCGACGCTGACCGCCGCGCACCGACTGTTGCACTGGCGCTGGAGACGAGCGGACCTGATGCGGCTGCAGCTTTGGCGGATCTTGGAATCATGGCCAGCGGTGGCGATTTCTATGCCCAACGCCCCTTGCAGGCCTGTGGTGTGGACATGGACAAAGGCGTGCTGCGCGTCAGCTTTGTGCATTACACAACCAAGGCCGAGGTTGACGCGCTGATGACGGCGCTAGATCAGGTTCTGTAGGCAGGCCGCTTTCGTGCCTTGCGCGGAGGTGTCATGAGCAAGTCCCCGATCCTGTTGTGGTTTCGCCGCGATCTGCGGTTAGGTGATCATGCGGCGCTGACGGCCGCGTGCGACAGTGGGCGTCCGGTGATCCCGCTGTTCATTCATGACGAAGTTGTTGAGACGCATGGCGCAGCCCCCCGGTTTCGCCTGGGCCTGTCTGTTGCGGATCTGGCGAATTCGCTGAAGGACAAAGGCAGCCGCCTGATCCTGCGCCGCGGCAAGGCGCTGGATGTGCTGCGCGACCTGATCGAGGAGACCGGGGCAGGGGCGGTGTACTGGTCCCGGCTTTATGATCCTGACAGCAAGGCGCGCGATACGGATGTAAAAGCGGCGCTGAAGGACGACGGGATTGATGCTAGAAGCTTTGCCGGGCATGTCCTGTTTGAGCCCTGGACCGTCGAGACTAAGACAGGTGGTTTTTACAAGGTATTCACGCCGATGTGGAAATCTGTGCGCGGCAATGATGTGCCGTCTGCCTTGCCCACACCGGGCAATATACCCGCACCAGGTGGCTGGCCTGCCTCTGACGATCTGGATGACTGGCAGATGGGCGCGGGAATGCAGCGTGGCGCGGACATCTTGCGCACGCATTGCACCGTGGGTGAGACGGCTGCTTCACATCGTCTGGGCGCATTCATGGCACACCGCGTAGCGGGTTATCAGAAGAACCGTGACCTTCCAGCGGTGGACGGCACATCGGGCCTGTCCGAGAACCTGACCTATGGCGAGATCAGTCCACGCAGTTGCTGGCATTCGGGTTGGCGGGCATTGAATGATGGCAAGTCGGATGCCGAGGTTTTCCTGAAAGAGCTGGTCTGGCGCGAGTTTGCTTATCATCTGGCGCATCACACGCCCCGGATTGTCAGTGACAACTGGAAAGAGGATTGGGACGCCTTCCCATGGAACACCGATGAACGGCTGGCCGAGGTCAAGGCCTGGAAACAGGGGCGCACAGGCATTCAGTTCGTCGATGCGGCCATGCGCGAGATGTATGTGACCGGCACCATGCATAATCGGGGGCGGATGATTGTGGCGTCCTACCTGACCAAGCATCTTTTGTGTCATTGGAAGATCGGGATGGATTGGTTTGCCGATTGCCTGATCGATTGGGACCCGTGCAGCAATGCGATGGGCTGGCAATGGTCGGCAGGATCGGGGCCGGATGCGACCCCCTATTTCCGGGTGTTCAATCCGGTCACGCAGCTTGATAAGTTCGACAAGGACCGTACCTACACGAAACGGTGGCTGGCGGAACCTTACAAAAATGCATCTGACACTGCCCGCAGCTATTTTGATATGATCCCCAAACAGTGGGGCATGTCGCCGGATGATCGCTATCCCGATCCGATTGTGGCTGTCGATGAGGGGCGCAAACGGGCGCTGGATGCCTACGAAAACCGCAACTTTTAGTGACGCTGGGTCAAGTGGCCAGAAATTTTTGAACGTTTCCCGTGACTTCCACGTATCAAAGGTTAACTTGAGTGAAAGCTGTGCGGGCAGGCACTGTGGCGCGGCAAAGAAGAAACAGGGACGACATGATCATCACCAGTACCGATGGGCAGACGCAACTGCCACGCTATTTCGCGGCCGTGTTCGACAAAATCAAACATATGAAACGCGGGCGTGTGGACATCATCCTGCCGGATGGGCGGCATTTTCGCGCCGAAGGCCCTGACCCGGGTTTTGTTGCCGAGGTCCATGTCCATAACGACGATCTGTTTGCCCGCACCATCCGCGAGGGCGATCTTGGGTTCTGCGAGGCCTATATGGACGGATGGTGGTCCACCCCCGATCTGATGGCCTTTATGGATCTGGTTCATGATGATGCCGAGGACATGTATGACGGGTTTCCCGGTCAGTTCCTTGTCCGGTTTTACGAACAGATGCGGTTCTGGATGCAGCGTAATTCCAAGACCCAGGCCAAGAAGAACATCAGCTATCACTATGATCTTGGCAATGAATTCTACAGCCTGTGGCTGGATGATACGATGACCTATTCCTCAGCAAAGTTTGATACCGGTCAGCAAAGCCTGGAGGCCGCGCAGATCGAGAAATACAAGAGCATGGTCGATCAGATGGGCGCACAACCCGGCGATCACGTGCTTGAGATCGGCTGTGGCTGGGGTGGGTTTGCCGAATACGCCGCCAGAGAGCGCGGTCTAAAGGTGACCGGGCTGACCATCAGCCAGGAACAGCATGATTACGCCGTCAACCGCATCGCCAAGGCCGGATTGTCCGACATGGTCGAGATCAAGATGCAGGATTACCGCGATGAAACCGGCATCTATGACGGCATCGCCAGCATCGAAATGTTCGAGGCGGTGGGCGAAAAATATTGGCCTGTCTACTTTGATACCCTGCGTGAAAGATTGAAACCGGGCAAACACGCAACACTTCAGATCATCACGGTCGAGCATCGCCGCTGGCAGGTTTACAAGCGCGGCGTCGATTTCATCCAGAAGTACATCTTCCCCGGTGGCATGCTGCCTAGCCCGGTCGTTCTGCGCCAAGAGATTGAAAAGGCTGGATTAAAAGTGGCCCGGTCGATTGAATTCGGCGAGAGTTACAGCCAGACGCTACGCCGATGGCACGAAACCTTCAACGCCAAATGGGACGAGGTTGCCGCCCTTGGCTTTGATGAACGGTTCAAGCGTATGTGGAACTTTTATCTGACCTCTTGCGCGGGCACTTTTCATAGCGGAAACTGCGATGTAACGCAGATTACCGTGACACGCGCCCCATAAAGAAGGCCGTTCGCGGCCCGAATGAGGACGCAGTGACATGCCTACCGCTGGACGCCTTGCCGCCGCCTTGGCCTTTTTCATCTACGGCTGGTATATCGCCCTGCAGGCGACACCGTTCTTTCCAGAAGGAAACCTGCCAGGTTATGCCGTCCCGCTTTCTATCGGTGTCAGTATTCTGGTCGGCTGGATGGTGGTTGGCAGCCGGGCTGGGCGCGGTTACATCGCCGCCATCGGGAACGGGCTGACCGGCGCTGCCGCCTACACCTTGTGGATGGTTTTTCTAATCTCTTTCTATGACATGATCCGAAAATCGCTGCGCCGCCTTTATGACGGCCCGATGGATGCTATCGTCGATGTTTTTGCCCTGATGGTTGATCTGGGCCAGGATTTTTACGACATCAATCTGATTATCAATGTCGTCGTTGGCGGCATCATTTGCGCCCTGATCTCTGAGTATTTCGCCAAACGGTATCCCTGACCGATGGATCTGTTCGTCTACGGCACACTGATGTCGGCCACGCTGATGGAGGCGGTGGCGGGGCCGGGCAATCTGGAAGCGCGTAGCGCCACCCTGCGGGGCTATCGGCGTCACCCCCTTCGCGACAACGTCGTTCCCTTTATCGTCGCTGATGCCGGTGCGACGACGGACGGCACTCTTTGGACCGATCTGACTGATCAGCAGATCGCGCGTCTTGATGTTTATGAACGCGCGTTTGGCTATGAACTTTCGCCCGTCACGGTCGAGGTGGATGGAATGCCGGTGGCCGCGCAGACCTATCTGCCGACAACCCGGAATGCGCCGGGCCCCGGCGACTGGTCGCTGGAGACCTGGGAAGAGGGGCATCTGGCCCCGGCGGTTTTGGCGGCCGCAGAGCTTTTTTCGCATCGGCCTCTGCCGGATCATGGTGAATTGCGCGGCATGTGGCCGATGATCGAAAACCGGGCCTGGGCCAAACATCGGGCAGCGGCGGCACCTGCAACCGTGCGGCGTGCGATCAAGCCGGGTGATTTTCAGTTTGTCGCGCAACGCCCGCCGTTGGGATCGTTTTACCGCCTGCAAAGCCTTGATATCACGCATCAGCGGTTTGATCGCAAGCAGTCTCATGTTCTTGTCAGAGAGGCATTTCTGGGTGTCGATGCGGCCATGATACTGCCTTATGACCCGGCGCGGGACAGGGTGTTGCTGGTCGAGCAGGCCCGTCTGGGGCCCGCGGCACGTCAGGATCCGAACCCCTGGATGCTGGAACCTATTGCCGGGATCATCGACGCACGCGAAACACCGCAAGAGGCCGCGCGCCGCGAGATGATCGAAGAGGCAGGTGTTGAACCGCAGGAATTTTTGCCCGCAGGTCAGTATTATCCGTCGCCCGGGTCATCGACCGACTATTTCTATTGCTTTGTGGGTTTGTGCGATCTGCCCCGCACCCAAAGCTGGCTGGGTGGGCTGGAGCAGGAGAACGAGGATTTGCGGCTGCACCCGCTGTCGTTCGATCAGGCTATGACATTGGCCGAGAGCGGCGAGATCGCAACCGGCCCGCTGCATCATCTGCTCTATTGGCTGGCTTATCATCGGGACCGGTTGCGCGGCATGGCATGATCGCCGCGCCGGGTTGCGCGATCTCTTGATGTCGGTCGGACAGGGTCCTACACATATCAGGCGCAATGAAAGGCCCAGCCGATGACAATCCGAACCGATCTTGCCGACGCTGTCGGCAATACCCCCCTGATCAAACTGCGTGCCGCGTCCGAGGCGACGGGCTGCACCATTCTGGGAAAAGCCGAGTTCCTGAACCCAGGACAGTCGGTCAAGGACCGGGCCGCACTTTTCATGATCCGCGATGCCATCGCCAAGGGCACGCTGCGCCCGGGCGGCACGATTGTTGAGGGCACAGCCGGGAACACGGGCATCGGCCTTGCGCTGGTCGGTGCGTCGATGGGGTTCAAGACGGTGATCGTGATCCCGGAAACGCAGAGCCAGGAAAAGAAGGATATGTTGCGACTGGCGGGCGCAAAACTGGTCGAGGTGCCTGCAGCACCCTACCGCAATCCCAACAACTTCGTCCGCTATTCCGAGCGTTTGGCTAATGAATTGAACAAGACAGAGCCGAACGGTGCCATATGGGCCAATCAGTTTGACAATGTGGCCAACCGGCAGGCCCATATCGAAACCACCGGTCCCGAGATCTGGGAGCAGACAGGCGGCAAGGTGGATGGTTTCATCTGTGCCTGCGGATCAGGTGGCACGCTGACTGGTGTGGCAATGGCGCTCCAGGACAAGGGCGTCAAGATGGGCCTTGCCGACCCCGATGGCGCGGCACTTTATTCCTACTACACCACGGGTGAGTTGAAGATGGAGGGAAGTTCGATTTCGGAAGGGATTGGGCAGGCCCGTATCACCAAGAATCTGGAAGGGCTTAAGCCTGATTTTTGCTTTAATATCAGCGATCAAGAGGCCATTCCTATTATTTTTGATTTGTTGCAGAACGAAGGGCTATGCATGGGTGGTTCAACCGGCGTGAATATTGCCGGAGCGATACGCATGGCGCGCGAGATGGGGCCCGGACATACGATTGTCACGATCCTTTGCGACTACGGTACGCGGTATCAGTCCAAACTTTATAACCCTGACTTCATGCGCGAAAAAGGATTGCCGGTTCCTGAGTGGCTCGAAGCCCGGATTGATGTGCCGTCGGTGTTCGAAGAGGCATGATCCGCCCACTTTTCCTTGCGATTGCATTGCTGCTTTGGCCGTTGGCCGTCCATGCGCAGCAGGCAGATACGGCTGAGCCCGCGCCTGCTGAGCAGACTGGGCCCGAGGCCGAGGAAGCGGCACCAACCACCGAAGCTGCGCAAGCAGAGGAGCAGGCCCCTGAAATCGGGACCAGCGATCTGCCATCGGATGAACCTGCTTGGGAAAGACTGGCCTCGCGCGCCGAGGATCTGGCGCGTCGTGGCGATGCATCACGGTTTGCAATCAATCGCTTGCGGGCTGAACTGGTGTCATGGCGCGATGAATTCCTGTCGCGCACAACGATTAATGCGGGCCGGATTGCCACGGTGGAAGCGCAGATTGCCGCACTTGGCCCCGCGCCCGAAAGTGGCGAAGAGCCGGCTGCCATTGCGGACCGGCGCGCTGCGCTGCAATCCCAGTTGGATGATCTGACCGCGCCGCGTATTCTGGCCGAAGAAGCTCATGCAAGGGCGAATGGCCTGATTGGGGAATTCGATGCCCAGATCCTGCTGCGCGAAACATCTGAACTGACCAAGCGCGGCCCGTCACCGCTGAACCCGACCCACTTGGCGGCGGCTGGTCTGGCCTTGTGGGATGTGGTTCGGGTGACCAGTTCCGAGGTCGTTGCAGGTTTTCATCAGCAAACGGGTGATGGACGTCTGGCGGCCAACTTTCCCCGCGCGGGATTCTTTCTGGCGCTGGCGATCATACTGCTGGTATTTGCCCGCCGCTGGGTGACGAATTGGCGTATGCGCGCGGCCCAAGGCGAGGGGCGCCTGTTGCCGCTGTGGCTGTTCGTCTTATCCCTTGGGCAGATCATTGTGCCTGTCCTGGGCCTGATCGCCATGACCGCCGGGCTGGAGACGTTGAACGTGTTTGGCCTGCGTAGCGGGCATGTGGTTGATGCACTGCCGGTTGCGGGTTTTCTGGTGGTTTTTGCCTGGTGGCTGAGCCGCCACATCTTTCCGGTGGGCCAAAAACCCGGTTTTCTGGGTCAGGATGCCGCGACCCGTGCTGGCGGTCGCCGTTATGGTATCGCGATTGCCTGGGTTCTGGCGGTCGCCTTGCTGTTTGAGGCGGCATTGCAGACCATTGATACGGCCGAGGCAACACGCGCTGCGATGGTCTGGCCCATTCTGATCCTGCTGGGCGTTTTGCTGTGGCGTCTTGGTCGCAAGATCAAGCGCCTGCCGGAACCGATCGAGGGCGAGACCGTATCGCAAGGCCGCATGCGCGGCATCGTGGGCAAGGTTTGTACCGTGGTGGCAATTGTTGCGCCGGTGATTGCGGCAGTGGGTTATGACAATGCTGGTCGGGCGCTGATGGTGCCTTGGCTGGTCTCACTCGCGCTGATTGGTGTCATCCTGATCCTGCAGAGGATCGTCAATGATCTGAGCAACACCCGCGCCAAGGATGGGGCCGAGACGACAGGTGGGTCGCTGATACCCGTCGTGATCAGTTTTGCGCTTTATCTTGCGAGTCTGCCGATTTTTGCGCTGATCTGGGGCGCGCGCACCGATGATCTGCTGGAAATCTGGACCCGTTTCCGGGAAGGGTTTGCCATCGGCGAAAGCCGGATTTCACCCACCGATTTCCTGACCTTCGCACTGGTTTTTGCGGTCGGTTACCTGTTGACCCGTTTCATTCAGGGCACATTGCGCCGATCCGTCCTGCCGCGCACCCGGCTTGATCTGGGCGGGCAGAATGCCATCGTGGCAGGCTTTGGTTATGTGGGGATCATCCTTGCCGCCATCATCGCGATCACAAGTGCGGGCATTGATCTGTCCAATCTGGCGATTGTTGCCGGTGCGCTGTCGGTTGGCATCGGCTTTGGCCTGCAGAACATCGTGTCGAATTTCGTGTCGGGGATCATCCTGCTGATCGAACGCCCGGTCAGCGAAGGCGACTGGATCGAGGTTGGCGGGCAGATGGGCTATGTCCGGTCGATTTCGGTGCGTTCGACCCGGATCGAGACCTTTGACCGCACGGATGTCATTGTACCGAACGCCGATCTGGTGAGCGGGCAGGTGACCAACTGGACCCGCGGCAATCTGGTTGGTCGGGTGATTGTGCCGGTTGGCGTCGCGTATGGGTCGGACGTGGATAAGGTAACCGAAATCCTGAGGGGGATTGCCGAGGCGCATCCCATGGTCGTCATGACGCCGCCGCCGTCTGTGTTGTTTATGGGCTTTGGTGCGGACTCGCTGGATTTTGAAATCCGGGCGATCCTGCGTGATGTGAACTATGTCATCGTCACAAGGTCTGAAATGAACCATGAAATCGCCAAGAAGTTCGCCGAAGCGGGGATCGAGATACCGTTTGCGCAGCGCGACATCTGGCTGCGCAATCCCGAGGTGCTGAGGGGAGAGAAGGAATGAGTACGATTTTGTTTCGTGATGATGCCTATCTGCGCGAGGCACCGGCGACGGTCACTGCGATCACATCGGAAGGGGGAATCGTGCTGGACCAGACTGTTTTCTATCCCACCTCGGGCGGCCAACCGGGCGATAGCGGCACGTTGTCCTGGCAGGGCCGCAGAATGGAGATTGCGACGACCGTGAAGGGGCAGGGGGATGACGTGCTGCTGCTGCCTGCCGAACCTGCGCCGATGCCTGATGTTGGACAATTGGTCACACAAAAGCTGAATTGGGATCGCAGATACCGGCATATGCGCGTGCATACCGCGCTGCATCTGTTGTCGGTCGTTATTCCGCTGCCGGTGTCAGGCGGCGCGATCACTGCCGAAAAGGGCCGTCTCGATTTCGATATGCCGGACGCGCCGGAGGATAAGGCCGCACTGGAAGACGATCTGAACCGCCTGATCGCCTGCAACATGCATGTGACCGCGGAATGGATCACTGATGCGGAACTGGATGCCCAGCCGGATCTGGTCAAGACGATGTCCGTCCAACCGCCGCGCGGCACCGGCAAAATCCGCCTGATCCGTATCGGGGTCGGACCTGAGACCGCCGATCTGCAACCTTGCGGCGGCACCCATGTCGCCAATACCGAGGAGATCGGTAAGGTGCGATTGGGCAAGATCGAAAAGAAGGGCCGCCAGAACAGGCGCGTCTATCTGCATCTGGAGTAGTGGTGTGAGGTTCGCGATCATCCTTGGCTTTATGCTGACTTTCGGTGCCGCGGGTGCTTGGGCTGAAAACTACCTGGGCTGCGACAAGGACGAGGTGCGCATCATCAACGATGCCATGCGCAACGCCAAGGATTTGACGCTGAAGGCGGCCAGTACGGTGGGTGACACCCCTGAATATGAGCGCTGGTTCGGACCCTATTCCCAAGGCAATGCGGAAGCCGTGCGCGCGACGCTGAAATCGGTGGTTTCGGCCATACGGGGCGGTGGTGTGACCACCCAATGCGATGCCGTTGGTGTTGAGGGCTGTGATGCGGGCACCTATGCGTGGGTATATGCAGGCCAGCCTTACCGGATGTATCTGTGCCCGCCGTTTTTCAACCTGCCCCCGCTGACCGCCCTTGAGCCGGGAACTCGGCGCAGCGATAACGGGACCCGCGAAGGCACGCTGGTTCATGAGCTGACGCATTTCAACCGGATCGCAGGGACCGAGGATTATTGCTATTCCCGCAGCGAATGCGCCGAAATGGCGGACCGCAACCCGCGCCGCGCTGTCGATAACGCGGACAGCTATCAGTATTTCACCGAAGACGTGACCTATTACGCCCGCCAGCCGGTTGCCGGCAAACCGCCTGCGGCTGATCGGGAGAACTGAGCGTGTTTCGCATTGTCAGCATTGTTTCGGCAATCCTGTGTCTCGCGCTTTTCCCGCTATTGCTGCTGAATAGCGGGTTTTATGTGCAGTCTTATGGCGTTACGGCAGATGCCGGGGCTGATTTTCTGGGTCGTCGTGCCTCGCCCATGTTTCTGGGGCTGGCTGTGTTGCTCTGGATGGGGCGGGGGACCGGTGCCGGTGCTGCGCGGGATGCGATCTGCTATGGTATGGCTGCGATGTGGGCGGGCATTGCCGCCACGGGGATTTATGAGTTTTCGGTCGGCACGGCACAACCGATGATCGTCGCCGCAGCGGCGCTGGAACTTGTACTGGCCATCGGGTTTCTGATCGCGCGCAGCCGCTAGTCTGGCCGGACATCCTGACCAAACAAATCCCGTTCAATTGGCTGATCGAGCATCTTTTCCGATTCGGGCAAGCCTTCGCGGGATAGCAGAATAGCAAAGGGGCGCAGGTCCGGCACATGGCTGCACACAACCAGAAGCATCACCATGATGGGCACCGACAGGAACATACCCGGGATGCCCCAGACCGCCCCCCAGAACGCCAACGACAGGATAATCCCGAAGGATGACAGGCGCAGGGCACGCCCCATCAGCATGGGGTCGATGATACTGCCATTGACAAATTGGATCACCCCGGCGCTGGCAAAAATGGCAAGCGTGATGGTCGGGTCGCCCAGTTGGACATGGGCAATCAGCGCGATCAGCGCGGTCGCCACAATCGACCCGATATTGGGGATGAAATTCAGAACAAAGGTGATAATCCCGATGGACACGGCCAGTTCCAGCCCGAAAGCGCTGGCCAGCACGTAAATCATCGCCCCGGTAATGGCGCTGATGACGGTCTTGACCAGCAGGTAGTAGTTCACCCGATGGATAATCGACTGGATGATCTTGCCGACCCGTTCGGCCTGCGCCTGATCACCAACGAAATTGTGCAGCTTGGTTTGGAACCAGATGCGTTCTGCGAAGAGGAAGCCCACAAAGAGGATGACCAGAACGGTCGCCTGCGTCATCCCGCTGGCCTGACTGGCGGCAGTGCGCAGAGAGCTTGAAACATCGATGGATCGCAGGGCATTCTGGATCGCCAACTGGCTATCTTCGCCCAGCCAGCTGAACAACGACGCCACCGCAGACGGGGCGCGTTCGGTATAGGACAAGGTGGTGACCAGCACGGTGTTGACCTGCGCCAGGAGGATGGAGGTCAGCGAAATCAGGGCTGTGGCGATCAGCACCATGGCGGCGATACTGGCCAGCACGTTGGGGATCCGGAATGGCCCGATCCGCAGCCTTGCGATGGAATTGATCACATCGCTGGTCAGGCTGAACAGGATGATCGCGGTGGCCAGCGAAATCAGGATGAACCGGGCCTGCACCAGCAAGAACAGCACGACGGCAAATGCAATGATCACCAGCGCACCGGTCTGCAGGCGGGTTGCGTCATACCGCTTGTCCGTGGGGCCGGTCTTGGGTGGGTCGTGCAACATCTGGGCTTACTCGTTTCCTGTCATCCCTCGGTTATAGGGCGTGGTTTGCCACAGAGTAAACGCCGGTCACAAACATATGTGCGGGGGTCTTGCAAAAGGGTGGCGGTTGAGGCTAAACCGCACGCCACGGACAGGTGGCCGAGTGGTCGAAGGCGCACGCCTGGAAAGTGTGTAGGCGGGAGACCGTCTCCAGGGTTCGAATCCCTGTCTGTCCGCCAATTTCTTGCTCAATGATCACGATGTTGCTGCCATTCATGTGCAGCGGTGTGTGATGGTCATGTGCGATTTATTTGGCGCTGCGCATCGCAGGCCAGGGCTGAGAGCAGGCCAGTCAACCGCGTATAGTTGCTTGGCCGTCGTCCAATTTGGATCAGATCATCACCACGAACCCAACTACGTCTCGAATCAAAATGCGCGGTGAAAACTGCTCCGGAATCGCGGGTAGGTGGCAGAGGATCGCTTTAGAAACTAGTTCGCCGAAGATGAAGGATCGGCCGGGTGATTTTGCGTTGTTTAGGACCAAGTTGGTTGCGTCGATTGCGTATCATGCAGGTGACGTCGACGCGAAACCGAAATTAGTCAATATGTTAGCGAAGATGAGGTGCGTACCTCAGAAAGTTCTGGACCTGAGGTGCGTACCTCAAATATCGTGAGTGCATGTCGCGATTCGTGCGCGGGTCCGCGGCAGAAACATGGGAGGATTTAATGACCTATTCAAAACTGGCGGGAGCCAGCGCATTCGCGATTGCCGTTTCGGGAGCCGCTTCAGCGGTGCAGGCCGAAGATCTGACACTGTGCTGGGCCGCATGGGATCCGGCAAACGCACTTGTCGAGCTTTCGAAGGATTTTGAGGCGCAGTCCGGGCACACCATGAACTTCGAATTTGTGCCTTGGCCCAATTTCGCGGACCGGATGCTGAACGAACTGAACTCCGGCGGGAAGCTCTGTGACCTTCTTATCGGCGACAGCCAGTGGATTGGCGGCGGGGCCGAAAACGGACATTACGTCAAGCTGAACGACTTCTTTGATACTGAAGGCATCTCGATGGACGATTTCGCCCCGGCGACTGTTTATGCCTACTCAACTTGGCCAAAGGGCACGCCGAATTACTATGCATTGCCAGCGATGGGCGACGCAAATGGCTGGTTTTACCGCAAGGACTGGTTCGAACGTGAAGATATCCAAGCGGCCTATATGGAAGCGACCGGTGAGGAACTTCGCGAGCCGCAGTCGCAGCGCGAGTTGCTGCAGATTGCCCAGTTTTTCCAGGGGCGCGAGATTGACGGCAAGACCGTCTATGGCGCCGCGATCTTTACCGAGCGCGGCTCTGAAGGGATCACGATGGGTGCGACCGGTGCGCTGTATACCTGGGGCTTCAAGTATGAGAACGAGCCTGGGTCATACGACATGGAAGGCGCTGTAAACTCTGCTGAAGCCGTTGAAGCCTTGGAGTTTTACAAGGAGTTCTACGAGACAGCGACACCTCCGGGCTATACCAACGCGTATATGGGTGAATCGCTGGATGCGTTCAAATCCGGTCAGGTCGCCCTGGCGATGAACTGGTTTGCCTTCTTCCCGGGCCTGTACGCCGACCCGACGACGGGTGGTGACAAGATCGACTTTTTCGTGAACCCGCCCCAGAATATTGCGGCGTCCACATTGGGAGGGCAGGGGATCTCGGTCGTCAGCTATTCGGAAAAGCAGGACGCTGCGCTTGAGTATATCAAGTGGTTCGCTGACCCTGCCGTTCAGGCCAAATGGTGGGAGCTTGGCGGTTACTCTGCCCATAACGCCGTGTTGAACGACCCGGGCTTCGTCGAAAGCCAGCCTTTCGCCGGGGATTTTCTGGTCGCCATGGAGGGTGTTCAGGACTTCTGGCAGGAGCCAGCTTATGCGGAACTTCTTCTGGCCATGCAAAAGCGCGTTCACGATTATGTCGTGGCCGATCAGGGCACTGCACAAGAGGCCCTTGATAAGCTGATCGAGGACTGGACCGAAGTCTTTGAAGACGAAGGCAAGCTGTAAGCCAATCCACCAATGGGCGTCGGGACTTCGGTCCCGACGCATCACCCAACCGACAGGCCAGACAAATGTCCGACAAGACAGCAGATCGCGTTGCCGCTGCAACGCCAACTCATGTTGCGCGCAAAATTAGGGGTTTATCCGATCGGGCCATCGCCTGGATCTTTGTTGCTCCGACGATTTTCCTGCTGCTCGCCGTCAACATTTTTCCACTGATCTGGACCGTTCGGCTGAGTTTTACAGACTACAAGGCCAACCGGATCAACCGCGAGCCGGAATGGATCGGCCTTCGCAATTATGAGCGGATTCTGACGGATAGCGATATTTGGCTGAACATGCAGGCCACGGCGCATTTCCTGTTCTGGACAATCTTCTTTCAGGTGCTAATCGGCTTCACGCTGGCCTGGCTCATCAACAAGAAATTCAAGGGCAATGACCTGTGGACCACGATTATCGTGCTGCCGATGATGCTGTCGCCCGCCGTTGTCGGCAATTTCTGGAAGTTCCTCTATCAGCCGCAAATCGGGCTATTCAACTACATCATCGCCTTTTTCACCGGGAAGGATCCATCAAGCTTTGAGATGCTGGGGTCGGTTGACCTCGCGCCTTGGTCCATCGTCATCGTGGATACGTGGATGTGGACACCTTTCGTGATGCTGATCTGTCTGGCCGGGCTGCGCAGCATTCCCGATTACATCTATGAGGCGGCAGAGATCGACCGCGCCTCCAAATTCCGGCAGTTCTTTACGATTACGATCCCTATGGTGTTGCCCTTCTTGATGCTGGCGGTTCTGTTTCGCGGGATCGAGAACTTCAAAATGTTTGATCTTGTGGTGCAGCTTACGGGGGGCGGGCCCGGATCGACGACCGAACTGACGTCAATCAACCTCAAACGCGAAGCCTTTGAAAAATGGCGCACCGGTTACGCGTCAGCCTACGCGATCATCCTGTTTGTTACCGTCTTCGGCCTCGCCAGTATTTACGTGAAAGCCCTGAACAAGGTGAAAGAGAGATGAGCAGCTTTTCCATCACCGAGCCGTCAAATCGAACCAAATGGTTCGCAGGTACGCTGGTAATCGCCTATGCGCTGATCACGATGATCCCGCTCGTCTGGATCGGCCTGACTGGTTTCAAGAGCCCAGCTGACGCCATCAGCTATCCGCCGAAATACATCATCGGCAGTGACAGTGAAGCCGGGTTTCAGCCAACGCTCGAAGGTTATGTGAACCTGTTCACAACGCGCACGCGGCAGACCGAGGAATTTCTTGCCAATAACCCACCCGAAAACTGGGCCGACGAGATTGTGCGTCAGTACGACATGGTCATTGTTGGGCCTTCAAAGTTTGGGGAACGGTTCCTGAACTCAGTGATTATCGGTTTCGGTTCGACGTTTCTATCCGTCTTTCTGGGAACGCTTGCCGCTTATGCCTTTAGCCGATTCAAAATCCCGCTCGCCGATGATTTGCTGTTCTTCATCCTGTCGACGCGCATGATGCCGCCTATCGCTGTCGCGATCCCGATCTTCCTGATGTACCGAAACCTGGGTCTGTCAGACACCCATCTTGGGATGATCCTGCTTTATACGGCGGTCAATATCTCGTTGGCGGTTTGGCTTCTTAAAGGGTTCATTGACGAAATCCCCCGCGAATACGAAGAGGCTGCGCTGATTGACGGCTACACACGCTTTCAGGCCTTTTACAAAGTTGTCCTGCCCCAGGCGGCCACCGGCATCGCATCAACCGCCATCTTTTGTCTGATCTTTGCCTGGAACGAATATGCTTTCGCCGTACTCCTGACCACGGCCAATGCCCAGACGGCGCCGCCGTTCATTCCAACAATCATCGGCATCGGCGGTCTCGACTGGCCTGCTATTGCCGCTGGTGTCACGATCTTCGTCTTGCCGGTCATGATCTTCACCATCCTTCTGCGCAAACACCTGCTGCGCGGGATCACATTCGGAGCGGTTCGCAAATGAGCAACTTTTTCAACGGCCTTCTTCGCCTGCGCCGCGGACCGTGGGAGATGCTGGCGACCATCATCATCGCGGTCGGGGTCTTCATGCTGATGCAGCCCTTCGTGATCTGGGCGTTCACCTATTCGTTCATCGTCACACTTGTCGGTACGGTGATGTTCATCATCGTCAGCCACTTCCCGGAGTAAGCATGGCCCAGATCGTCATCAAGAACCTGAAGAAGCAGTTCGGCGATTTCACCGCTGTTCGCGAAAGCAGCTTTACGATCGAAGACGGGGAGTTCTTCATGCTGCTTGGTCCGTCGGGTTGTGGCAAGACAACGACCTTGCGGATGATCGCGGGGTTGGAGCTTCCGACCTCGGGCGAGATCTACCTCGATGGTGAAGAGATTTCACAGCGACCACCATCCGAACGGGACATCGCCTTCGTCTTCCAGATGTTTGCGCTTTATCCGCATATGAACGTCTACAAGAATATCAGCTACCCGCTGGTTTCTCAGGGTATGTCACGCGCTGCCGTACGGGACAAAGTGAATGAAGTTGCCAAGATCCTTGGTATCGAAGATATCCTGAAACGCCCTGTTGGTGGGCTGTCCGGTGGCGACCGACAGCGTGTGGCGCTTGGTCGTGCGATTGTGCGTGAACCCAAGGCATTCATGATGGATGAGCCGCTGGGCGCGCTGGATGCTGAGTTTCGTGAACATATGGCCGAGGAATTGCGCGCCTTGCATGACCGGATGGGCGCAACCACGGTTTACGTAACCCATGATCAGTTGGAAGCCATGCAGATGGGCGACAAAATCGTGGTGATGAACAATGCCGTGGTGGAACAGTTCGGCACGCCACAGGAGATCTACGACAAACCAGCGACGATGTTCGTGGCGGATTTCATCGGTTCTCCGTCGATGAATTTCCTCCCTTTCCATGGCAAGGTGGGCGATGGTGCAACCAATGTCGCGATGCAAAACGCAGACTTTACCATCCCCCGGACGCGTGAGCCGTTCGAAGGGGACCTTGCCTTTGGCGTGCGGCCCGAACATATCAAAATCTCTGACGCGGCGCCGTTCCGGGCAGAGATTTTGGCCACCGAATACCTAGGCACAACCCAGATCGTAACGCTGCAAACTGCTGCGGGCAGCGTCAAGGCTCGCATATCAGCGCAAAAACCGGCCAGGGCAGGCGATAAGGTGGGGCTCGAGTTCAACCCCGCAACCGTTACCCTGTTCGACCGCCAATCTGGCCGCGCCTTGCGATCCGAACTGAATGAGGGCGTGCTCCATGGCTGAAGTTGTGCTCAAGAATGTCTCTAAATCCTTCGGTAAGACCGTTGCCGTTGATGATGTATCAATGACTATTGAGAACGGCGCATTTGTCGTTCTATTGGGGCCAACGGGTGCCGGGAAAACAACCACCTTGCGCCTGATTTCGGGGCTGGAAAAGCTGGATGCAGGCAGCGTCCATATTGGTGGCCGCGACGTCGGTTCGGAAACGCCCGCGCAGCGTGATGTGGCGATGGTGTTCCAGCAATACTCACTTTATCCGCACTTGACCGTGCGCGACAATCTGGCTTTTCCGCTGCGCTCTCCGGTCTTGAAGACGCCCGAGGATGAGATCGCCAGACGGGTCGAACAAATTGCGGAAACTCTTCAGATCCCGCACAAGCTCAACAACAAGGCAACCGAGCTTTCAGGCGGCGAAATGCAGCGTGTTTCCATTGGGCGGGCGCTTGTAAGGGATCCGTCAATTTACCTGATGGACGAACCGCTCAGTTCGCTTGACGCCAAATTGCGCGCGGACCTTCGGGTGGAACTCAAACGCATCCATGCCGAACTCGGCTCAACCCTGCTTTACGTGACGCATGACCAGATCGAAGCAATGACCATGGCGACCCATGTTGGCGTACTAGAAGAGGGGCGATTGGTGCAATATGGCACGCCCAAGGAAATCTATGAGGATCCGACAAGTGTTTATGTCGCCAGCCGCCTTGGTTCGCCGCGCATCAACATCCTTCCGTCTTCGATCTTTCCTGGCGATCACAAGGGCCCGCAGATCGGTTTGCGGCCGGAAAGCATACGACATGGCAGCGGGGTTGAAGCAAAGGTGCTGCGTTCAGAACATCTGGGCGACCAGACCCGGCTTCATCTGGAGGTCAGCGGCCATGCCATCACCACGCTGATCGACCCGCATGACGATTATGCCGCCAACTCAATCATCAATATCAGCCCGCAGAACCCGCTGTATTTCGACGCGTCGGGCGCACGGGTCGTTTAAGGGAGGAAGACAATGGCACAATTCATAAACGCCAAGGAAAACCTGGTTGCAGAGGCCATCGACGGGCTGCTTGCCGCGTCCGGCGGCACCTTGTCCCGCCTCGACGGTTATCCGCATATCAAGGTTGTGTTCCGGTCTGATTGGGACAAATCGAAAGTTGCGTTGGTTTCGGGCGGCGGCTCGGGGCATGAACCATCCCATGCCGGGTTCGTTGGAAAAGGTATGTTGACCGCAGCCGTTTGTGGCGAAGTCTTCGCATCGCCCTCCGTTGAAGCGGTGCTGGCCGGCATCCTCGCCGTCACAGGCGAGGCGGGGTGCCTTTTGATCGTAAAGAACTACACCGGCGACCGGCTCAATTTCGGCCTAGCCGCCGAACGCGCGCGCGCGCTGGGGCGCAAGGTGGAGATGGTCGTGGTTGACGATGACATCGCCCTGCCTGACCTTCCCCAGCCTCGCGGTGTGGCCGGGACCTTGTTTGTCCATAAGATCGCAGGCGCTCTGGCCGAGGGCGGCGCAAGCCTCGAAGACGTGACCAAGGCCGCCAAGTCGGTGATTGGCAAGGTGGTCTCGATCGGGATGAGTCTGGATACCTGCACCATCCCCGGCTCCACCAAGGAAGACCGTATCGGGCCGGGCAAGGCTGAACTCGGCCTTGGTATCCATGGCGAACCGGGTGCCGAACAGGTCGTGTTCAGTGATGCATCCGCCGCGATGAATACCGTTGTTGAAAAGCTGAAGGACCACGCGCCGGGCACGGACAATATCGCCTTGATCAACAATCTGGGCTCGACCACACCGTTGGAGATGTCGGTCCTGACCCATGCATTGACACAATCGGGCATCGTCAACCGCGTGATTGGACCTGCGCCGCTGATGACCTCGCTCAACATGCACGGTTTCTCCGTCTCAATTATGAACGCAACGAAAGCCGAACATGACGCTCTCGCAGCACCGGTCGAAATGTCGGCTTGGCCGGGAATGGCCAACGTCGCCGCGCCCGTTGTCGTCGGGTTGCCAGACGGCCTGACACCTATTGAGCCGATCCCGTCAAAGAACGCCAAGGTCCGAGAGGTTATCGACAAGGTAACGGACCTGCTGATTTCGGCTGAGGCGCAGTTGAACCAGCTAGATGCCAAGTCTGGTGACGGGGATACCGGCAGCACCTTAGCGACAGCGGCAACGGCCTTGAAAGCCCGCCTCGACAAGATGCCTCTGGCCGACCTGACGCAGTTTTTCCCGGCGCTTGGTAACGAGTTGAGTCAGACAATGGGTGGGTCGTCCGGCGTGATCCTTGCAATATTCTTTAATGCGGCCGGTGACGCATGTGCCAATGGTACATCGGTGCAAAAGGCACTCGTCGATGGTCTGAACCGCGTTAGTCAGGTCGGTGGCGCAAAGGTTGGTGACCGGACCATGATCGATGCGCTTGCCCCAGCACTGGAAGCCCTGCCGAATGGCATCCAGATGGCGGCGGCTGCAGCCCGCAAAGGTGCAGACAGTACCGCGCTGATTCATCGTGCACGGGCAGGACGGGCCGCGTATGTCCCGGAGGAAAATCTGAAAGGGCACAACGATCCGGGCGCCGAAGCTGTGGCGCTCTTGTTTGATGCCCTTGCAAAGGAAATGGTGGACTAAACTGAACAAACATCGTCCCAGCGCCATCGCGAAACCAACTGTCAATGACATTGCCCGCGTCGCTGGGGTCAGCCTTGCGACGGTCGACCGTGTGCTGAATGAACGTCCGGGCGTGCGCTCGGTCACGATCAAGAAAGTCCGCAAGGCTATCGAAGACTTGGGTTACATCCGTGATACGGCAGCGGCCAACCTGGCCCGACGGCGGGTGTATAACTTCTTGTTTGTCCTACCAGATACGCAGAATGAATTTGTTCTGGACCTGCGCACCCAAATCCACGAACTGACGGAAAAAATCGCCAATGACCGCACAAAGCTGACCCTGGCACTCGCTGCCGCTTTCGACCCGCAGGATTTCGTAAATGTCCTTGACGAAATCGACCCGCGTGAGACGGACGGCGTCGCGATCTTCGGCCCAGAGACACCGTCCGTCCGTGACGCGATCAACCGCCTGCGCGACAAGGGTATCGCAGTCGTCACTTTGGTCTCTGACTTGCCTTCTTCTGAACGCGACCATTTCGTGGGCATCGACAACGTATCAGCAGGACGCACCGCAGCGCAGTTAATGGGGCGTTTCATCAAGAAGCCGGGGAAGATACTCTTCATAACCGGCTCGCGTTTTGCCCGTGATCACCTGGAGCGTCGGCAGGGTTTCGATCTGGTCATGGCGGAGGAATTCGAGAATCTCGAGGTCATCGCGTCGGTCGAGGGCAAAGACGACCCTGAAATCATGTATTCATTGCTTCCGGAGTTATTTGAGAACCATGAAGATGTCCGCGGCATCTATTCCAGCGCCGCCGGAAATGAAGGCCTGATGCGCTTTCTGAGAGAGCAGGGTGGTGCCAGCGATATTGTCGTGATTGGTCACGAATTGACCAGTCTTAGTAGGGATGCGCTGAACGACGGCTACTTCGATGCGGTTATCAGTCAGGATGGCGGTCACCTTGTGCGTTCTTGTGCCCGACTGCTGCGTTCGACCGTCGATAATGTGCCGCATAACCCGGCACAAGAACGCATTCGTATCGACATCTATTTAAAAGAGAACATGCCGGCGTATGTGATCAATCCCGTCCTCTCGAAATCGATGTCGTGGAAGGGGTAGCGCTGCCTAGAGATCGGCTGACACCTGCAGCCCCTTTCGTAGCCATGAGTACAACGAGAGCTTTTGGCTCAGGCTGGAGCAATATCTGTCATCTGAATTGGACGATAACAGTCGCATTTTGACGCGTTCGATCCCATTGGAGTACGACCCCTTCAATTCATAAGCCCTGAGGGCATGCCACGCTGCCGCGCGACCGGGGAGCTGAAAACTCGCTGCAAATGCCCAATGCAGGTTCAGCCGAACTCTTACAAAGCGGACAAACTTGCCTTACAGTTGCTCTACTCGAAGGTCTGCTTGGATCAGTTTTCAGTGAGGTGACAGACCCGTTGCAATCATCAAGTGATGTTCCTGATGGTGGGCTCCAATTGTCATAGCACCAAAAAATCCGAGACCCAACAATTGGCTTCGTTCTGCGTCGTCGGTCGCAGTTATCGTCATCGTGGCACCATTGGAGATCAGCCCAGAAACTACTGACCATCCAGTATTTGCTGCCAACATAGGACTGTGAGCGGCCACCATTATTTGAATCGAAGCAGCAACATCAGGATCGCCAGTTATTGTGAAGATTACGCTGGTACCCTCTTCTTCGACAGCCACCGCTGAACGTGTTGTTACATTGTCCATGTCAACCAGATGATCTCGCAACGCTTGGATATCGACACGTTCCCAGTTCGTGGCAGGATCATCCCGAAAAACCGCTACAATCTCTGCAATTGAAGCAAACTGAGCTTGGCCTGTTTCAGCGACAACTGAACCACCATGGTTGCCGTGAGAATGCTATGCCAGTGCAGGTGCTGCACTCAGCATCAATACTGCGATCGTTTTGATGATCATCATCCAGGTCTCCTTCAATTGGGAAAGAAGTAGTCGATCAACACCGCTTCAGATATGATCTGGGTCATATGACTAATGATCTATTTTCCAATCTACCAGACACCGCCATTCGACTGATCTCGACTTCGACGGATGACGTGTTGTTCCGACAGGCCGAGCCGACGACGGGTCTTTACCGCGTTCAACGAGGTTGTGCGACGCTGCGCAGAACTACCGTGGCAGGTGATACGCTGACTCTGCACCGTGCAACCCCTGGTGATCTCTTCGCTGAAGCGTCGGTGTTCTCGGATTAATATCATTGCGACGCCATATGCACCGTCGGTGGTAATGTTCAGCACATCTCCAAAGCGGCAACGTTGGACCGACTATCAAAGGACCAGGACTTTGCACTGGCTTTCATGGCATTGCTTGCAAGGCAGGTACAAAGCTATCGGTTCCTACTGGAAATCACCGCAATCAAGTCTGCCGAGGAACGTGTTCTGGCGGCTGTGTCAGCGGGATATCTTGATAGTGCAGTGACGGAGTTTGCAACCCGCATTCATTTGACGCATGAAGCCTGCTATCGGGCACTGCGCACCCTTTGCAATCAAGGGCGTCTTACGCAGGTGGGCCGTGGTCAATACCAGCTAATGGATCAACCAGATCGCCCATAGCCCCAGCCCAACGATCACGTCATAGACGACACAAGCGGGCACATACCACTTTGGCATTCTAACGTTGAATAGCGGGGTGTGATGCAAGAAATCCCAAACAGCATGACCGATGTATCCCAGTGGCAGCAACATTGGGGCGTCGAATAACGCCCATACAGCAAACATCACGAAGGTGATGGCAACTAAGCTTTCAGTAGCAATACGAGATATCTTGCCATCGTTGACCGCAAATCCAATATACACGCCTGCAATCAACGTCAGCACCAGGGCGGCAAGTGCGTGAGACACATCAATAGGGAGCACCAAGTGAACAGCCAGTGACCCCAGTCCGATCACGCTCCATGCGGGGATCGCATGCGTCGCCAGTATGTGGGTGTCGGTATCACTCATGAGGTGGATTGCGGCTGGCTTGTGCTTCTTGTTCACGCTCTGGCCATGTGGACCGAATGAAAGCAAGAATATCCCAAGTCTCGTCGTCGGTAATGATGCCCTCGAAAGCGGGCATCCCACTGTTGAAATCCGTCATGCCACGAGCAGCAAGTGCGCCTCGACCCCCTAGCATTGTGTATTCGAACAGCAGAGCATTATCGTGATGCCAAGTGTGGCCCGTTGCATCATGAGGCGGGGCTGGCAGAACACCATCATCGTTTGGTGATCGCCAGTTCGGTTGACCCTCTAAGTTCGTTCCATGGCACGATGCACATTGCTGCCGGTAGAGCCGTTCCCCTGCGACGATATCACGATCCAGTAGCTCATGATCTGCAAATGCAGGAGCCGCAATCACCAAAGCAATACCAGCAAGCGACCTCATGCCACGTTCACCCAGGTCCGCATTCCGCCAACTGCATGGCTGAGCATATGCCAATGCAGCATCCATCGGCCAGGATTGTCGAAGACGCAGATGATGTCTCGGCTTTCGCCTGCGTCCACCAATGTAGTGTCCCGAAGGTCGCCCAATGATCCATCATCGGCCACTTCGCAGAAGTGGTGCCCGTGCAGGTGAATACCGTGTGGAAATGATGTGTCGTTGACCATGGTCATTCGCACAGTTTCTCCCCGTTCAAATGATCCGAATGGTTCTGACTGGAGATCGGACACATTGTTGAATGCCCAGATGTTGTCGCCCGCCACGACGCCCACCCATCGCACCACCCATCATCGTCAACGCCAGGTGCTGCGTTGGCTCATTAGGTGTCGGCAGGTCATTTGCCATAAGGGGCAAGATGGGGCTTTCTTGCCGTTCAATATTGGTTCCGTCGATTTCGATATCGGCCAGTCTGTATGGACTTTGCCGTGTGGGCATGTCCAAACTGACAGGGCCAGTCACATCTACGATTAGGTCGGCACGTTGTGCGGGTGCCAAAATAACCTCTTCTAACGTCTTTGGTTGCGACAATGGCATCCCATCCAAAGCAACAACCATTCCTTCGGCACCGTTGAGTGTCAGTGGGAAAATCCGATTGGTCGCTGTGTTGATCAGCCGTAGTCTAATGCGATCACCAATACGGACTGAGGATTGCGACAGGAACGCCCGCGCAAAGTTGCCCATGTATCCTGCGTGTGCCACCGAATGCATATCCGTGAACTCGTCGGTGAGCCGACTATTTTCCTCCATCCGCCAATCAGCTAGGATCGCGGCGATGTCGTGGTCAACGTCAGGCGGCGTTTCTTCCTCGACGATGAGAGAGCCGACCATGCCCCGTGCCACCTGCTCATGAGAAATGTAGTGCGAGTGGTACCAGTAAGTGCCAGCGTCAGGCGGCACAAAGCTGTAAGTCTTGGCGTCGTTCGGGTTGATCAAGTCTTGAGTCAACACTGGCACACCGTCCATACGGTTTTCCAACCGAATACCATGCCAGTGAACCGCTGTGCCTTCATTCAATCCGTTCTCCACGTCGATAGAAACACGCTGTCCACGGGGCACTCGGATTGCTGGACCTGGCATCGATCCGTTAAACCCGGGCATCTTGGTCGTTCCATCCCCTTCAGGCAGCACCTTTGCGGTCACGGCTTCGGCCCGAAGAACTATGCGCTCTCGCCCTGCCAGGGTTTGTTGCGGCTACAGTGCGAATGCGGACGCTGAAGCCAAAAATTGTCTTCTGTTCATAGCATACCTCATGCTGGCAATGTCAGGACTGATGTTAGCACGGCGGTGATGAAAAGGACCGCAACAACGACCATCCATTCGAATGATATCGATTTGGCAAGATGCTGAGCAGCGGCCTGATCACCCATTGTCAATTTGGGAATGAACCGCGATTTATTGGCGGCTGCGAGGGCAAGTAATGCCGCGACAAAGAGAGCTTTGAGGATAAGGGCTTGTCCGTAGTTGCCGCCAAATAGCGCAGACAGTGATCCCACCAATTCATAACTCATATATCCACCTGCGACGATCAGCAGCGGAACAAAGACCGATGCCATCTTGCCAAAGCGATGTCCGAGGTCTGCTGCTTCCATTGTCCTATCGCCATCCAAAGCAGTTCTACGCAGCGGAGAAAGAATGCCGATCCATATGATGATACGTTAGAGGGCCGTCGTGGCGATGATGTTCTCGAGGGTGGTGCCGGGGCAGATGACCTTATAGGTGGCGACGGCAACGACACGGCCAGTTATCAAGAGTCGACCGGCGCGGTAAGCGTTAATCTTGATCTCGGTGTCGGTCTTGTCGGCGATGCAGTTGGTGACACCTTCACAGACATCTAAAACCTCGCCGGTGGTTTGAATGGTGATACTCTCATCGGCGACGCTGGCTCGAATATCATATGGGGTCTGGGCGGTCACGATAACATCGATGGCGGTGCGGGTGACGACACGCTGGAGGGTGGTGCCGGGAACGACATTCTGACCGGTGGTGCCGGCGCTGATAGCCTTGATGGGGGCACCGGCTTCGATACCGCGAGCTATGCAGAATCCGTAGCGGGCGTCGATGTTGACCTACGGATTGGACAAGCGACTGGTGGAGACGCCGAAGGTGACACGCTGGCTAATGTTGAGGCCGTCATCGGTTCGGACTATGCGGACACTCTGGGCGGTAATGATGCTGCCAATACGCTTTCTGGTGGAAATGGTGTTGATCTCTTACAGGGCGGTTTGGGCAATGACACGCTTTATGGCAGTGACAGCTCTACTCCATCCGATGGTGCCGTAGATACGTTCCTCTTCTCAGCCGGCGACGGGAACGACACCGTCGTTGGCTTCGAAGACGGCATCGATCAAGTCGCATTCAAGGGTAGTCTTACATACGGGCACGTGACGGTTGATTACGGCGGTGGGGATACGATCCAGCTGCGAGACGCAGCAGGTCTGATCGGCGAAGACGACTTTGTGTTCAACTATGTCTGATGGTTTACGCGGCACTCAGACAGATCAGAGTAAACTGTCCGTCGTCAGGGTTTTTGGCACCAATGGCGGCCTAAACTAAGAGAGGGGTTGGTCTATGCAAGACCTATGAATGGCCGGTATGGCGACTTCCACCGCGAAGCAGCGGTGAGGGTGCTGCACCTGCGAGCGAATGCTGCGTCAGCAATAGCTGCGAGTGCGCAAGGCGGCTTTGTCCCGCAAACTTACCGGTTCATGCACGATGCGGCGAAGGTCTGCTATGGCCCCTGCCCCAGTCTCATCAATAGAAAATGCTAAGTGATTGTTTTCATTGCACGCACAGTCTCAGCACTAGAGAACTCCGACAGTCACTGTCGGAGTACGTAATAAATGAGACTGAATCTTTGAGACTCGTCTCCCCTTGAAATCAACGGCTTACTGTTTCGGCAGTTTTCACCAGCTCATCCGACCTTGATGCTCTTTTGACGTTGGGCAAGCGCGTTGAGCCAGTTCTGCAAGGCATCAAACTCCCGATCTATGTCATCCGGTGTCGGTGCTACTGGGTTCAAGGCATCTGATGCTTTGTGCAGCAGCTCAGAGCAAACTCCGTAATGTTGGCGCATCGTTGTCGCATCTGCTTCCGTTATCGCTGAGAGCTTTGCAAAGCCTTTGGTGTCCACCTTCGAGGAAAAAGTTCTCAATACCGGCGAAACAGCATCTTCTATGGCGGTTTGCGGAAGCGTCCAGATCGTGCTGCGAGCGCTCGCAGCGCGATTTACGCTGCAGCAGCGTAGGTATAATTGCGACTAGGCAGCGGGCAAAGCCGTCACTCAATAATGAAGAGCCTGGAAAACTATTTCATAGTACAGCTTGAAAGACTCAAACTGAGGTATCAATCATAAATCCCCGCGTCTTTGAAACGCGGGGGTATAGGGTGTCGCCCTCAGGCAAGAACACGAAACTGCTAGTGCGTGACTGAATCCAAATCCACTGCAGGTACTTCGTATTCGTGGATGTAATTCACGATGCTTCGCGCGTCATCAGCAGCTACGGTATAGGCGTCCAATGATCCCGCCGCATTTGCCTCTTCGCTTTCAAACACGGCATCGTAGACATTCACAACCGTTGGCACCCAGCTGCCATCTTCTTGCAAGACCAGAACTTCGGCTGTGACGTCCTGATAGGTGTCCTCGCGGCTATAGGTAAAGTCGGAGTAATCGATATCCGAATAGATCACCGATCCGACTGTCTGCGTGTTCACGCCAAGGAACGCATTGAGGTAGGCGATCTCATCCGACGTGAAAACACCGGTCTTGTCGGTTGCAGCAGCAAGGAACACGGCTGACGCTGCCAAATCCTCATCGGTCATTTGTCCATCAACGAGAAAATCAAACTCTGTTCCGGGCAGATCGTCCACGCCGGGGATCGTGCCGGTTGTGATAATCGCCGTATAAATCGCCAAATTCTCGAGTGGCGAGTCGATTGTTTTGGTCACACCATCAAGGGTAAAGACCAGACGGCCCGCAGCGTCCGTGGTAAGATCTGTGGCATTCAACATCAGGTCAATGACTTCGTGAGCCCGGTTATCAAGAACCGACACCGGCGCGCGGCTGACGTTCAGTCGACCAAGTTCGACCTCCTGTGTCAGGCTTTCATCCAGCGGATGGCCGTCTTCGTCCAGCGCGATGGGATTGCCGTCAGCATCCAAGGGTTGCACCCAGCCTTCTGCAGTCAGGATCGGAACACCGTTGGCATCACGTGCAATAATAAAGAGGTCGCCATACAAATCGCCCTTCGTGGTGCCTGACGTATCTGGCTGACCACCGCCAGCACCATCTTTGCCGCCAGGTTCGCCCGCCCAGTCTGGCCGGTCAGAGTCTTCATCTACGCTTGCCCCGGCCATATCAAGAATGATGTCAGAGAACGTCGGACCACTGCCGCTGCCGCCAGATTGACCACCGTCAGATGGCACTTGTGGATCAGCCGATACCGCAGCGTTGCCAGAGCCAGAATTGCCGCTTTGTGATCCGGATGCCGCATTTGTTCCGCCTTGGGCAGCCCCCCCCGACGACTGCGTGCTTGGTGTCGTTGATGACGTCGAGTCCGCATTATTATCGGTCCCTCCGGAATTCTCGCCTTGGTTTTGGTTGCTATTTCCGCCGCCGCGGTCACTCCCGCGGTCACTCCCGCCGCCACTGTCGTTTCCACCGCCGCCGCTATTCCCGCCACCGCCTTGGCCTTGGGCCTGTGCCGAGGAGGGCACAAAATCATCCAGCATGATCGGTGCGGTAGTCAGCATCAGTGCCGCAACACCGCACAGAGTGATCGTTTTTGTAAAGACACCTGAATTTGTAAGAATATTCATTGGTTCTCTCCTGATTTGTTGTTTGGCGTGGATCAGATGGATCACCGCCTCCACATCTGGCCAACTACTTCGGACCGATACTCAATTCTTGGTGATACAAATCTCTGATTAGGGCAGATCAACATATTCCAATTGACGAATATCAATTCGTGATCGCAAGAAATGGAATTCTTCTGAAACGAGGGCGTATGGCCCGAGGCATGCCTAGGCTTTCGATCATGCCCTTTTGGGGTCATCTTGGTAGCCACACAGCACCAGCGCGCGGTCTATAGCGTCAAGATCGGCTTTCAGGGCGTCTGCTGCCTTGAGAGCGACCTTGTGCTGGCCCGCTATCTCGCCGCGCTTCTTAATCAGCCCGTGTATTGTGTTTTGCATGTCCACATTATGGATTCACAGCCTTGTTTTTATAAGGTGTGTTGTTGGTGCGTTTGATACATAAGGCCGGGATTGTCCGCTGACCTGCCAATCCGCCGCAAAATCCGATGTCCGGTTCGGGCTGGCACCAGTCATCCGACCAAAACCGTCAGATGTCGGCAGAGAGCCCATTGCGGAGGTGGCTTAGTCGCGCTGCGTGCGCTCGCAGCATGAAAACTTCCTGCGTTGTCGCGAATTCATTGCTGCATCGC
>NZ_JBKQXO010000013.1:0-126794 GCF_046762885.1 Yoonia sp. SDW83-1 | reverse complement strand
TGTCACGTTGATATAGCGGGTCCGATAGACATTGATCCCTAACGTATCCGCCGCGCGCGGATGCTCCCCGACGGCGCGAGCGCGCAGGCCAAGCCTGGTATGGAAGAGATAGTAGGTGGCCACCGCCACCATGATCAACGCCCCATAGACAAAGATGTTCTGATTGAAAAACATTGGCCCGATTACGGGGATGTCGCCCAAAATGGGAATTTTGACGGATCGGAAGACCGGGGCGTTGTTGAGCGACCGGTATTCTGCAAACACCTGTGAGCTGACATAGGATGTGAAGCCAAGGACGAAGAGGTTGATCACGACACCCGCGATGATCTGGTCCATCCGATAGGTGACAACCAGTGCCGCAAGGATGAAACCGAAGACACCGCCAACAGCGATGGCTGCCGCCAGCCCGCCGAAACCGCCGATCAGTGACCCGACGAGCGCCCCGGTGAACGCGCCGGCAAGCAGCATGCCTTCGATGGCGATATTGACCACTGCCACTCGTTCAGACAGGACGCCCGCCAGCCCACCAAGGGCGATTGGGACGGCGCGCACCATCGTCGCCTGCAACATGCCGGTCAGCGAAAACGCCTTGCCCGCGGTGGCCCAGACGAGAAACGCTGCAACAGCGATGGCCAGACCGATACCAAGTGACAGGGAAGTCCATTTTGTGCCGCCATGCAGGAATTGCCGGACACCGAGAAACGCAAGGATCGTTGCGGCAACACAGATAAAGGGACCGCCCGGCACGACAAGGTTTGGCACCGGGATTGCATCTGTTGGCCGGGACAGCCGGAACGTTGCATTGCCAGCTGCGTCAGGGGCAAAAAAGAGTGTAATCAGGATCGCGATGCCCAGCAGAATAAAGCCGGTAATCCTCGCCTGGCGTTGTTTGCCCGTGTCAATCTTTGTGCCTGCGGTTGCGCCGGTAATCACGGTCATGATCCGCCCTCCTTGTCGCGGCGAAAGCCCCAAGGGAAGATCGCCCGCACCAGCAATGGCGCTGCGATGAAGACGATGATCAACGCCTGAATGATCCCGATAAGGTCGATGGAAACGCCCGCATCGACCTGCATCTGGCGTCCGCCTGCCTCCAACGCGCCGAAAAGCAGCCCGGCGAACAAAACGCCGACCGGGTGCGACCGGCCTAGCAGGGCGACCGCGATAGCATCAAACCCGAGACCCGCGGAAAATCCCGGCGTTGCACGTCCTAGAACACCGAGCACCTGATTGGCTCCGGCCAGTCCGGCCAAGGCCCCTGCGGTCGCCATGGCGGCCACGATGATCACACTGGAATGGATGCCTGCAAACCGGGCCGCTTCGGCGTTTTCGCCACTGGCGCGGAATTCGAAACCCAGCTTGGACCTAAAGAGCAGCCAATAGACAATGGCCACTGCGATTAGCACCAGAAAGATGCCCGCGTGAACCCGCAAATTCGGATCGAGAAAGCTGAGCAATCGGGGCAGTTCGGCGGCCTCGGGCACCGATTTCGAGATCGGGTCGGCGCGCCCTTCCTTCTGGATCGCGGGCATGCGGAGCATGTAGTCAAGCAACCGGTAGGAGATCAGGTTGAGCATGATGGTCGAGATCACCTCATGCGCGCCGGTCGTGGCCTTCAGAAAGCCAGCAATTGACGCATACAGCGCTCCGGCCAGTGCCCCGGCCAATAATGACATGGGAAGTAGGATGAGGGTCGGTAGTCCCGCAAAGCTGAAGCCCGTGATGACCGCCGCGATACCACCCATCACGATCTGCCCCTCGGCCCCGATGTTGAACAACCCGGCCCGAAACCCCAGCGCAAGGCCCAGCCCGGCCAGCACCAGCGGCGCAGCTGCGGTAAGCGTTTCCGATATGGCGTTCAGAGAGCCGACCGACCCTTTCAGAAGCGCCAGGTAGGATAGACCAATCGTGCCCAGATCCACATTCGTCGCGAGCATGGCCGCAGCGCCAAGCAAAAGGGCGACGATGATGGCAAACAGTGGGACGACCACCAGATCTTCGATCTCGGTCCGGCCGATGACCTTTGCCTTCATCAGATCGTTCATCGACAGGTCGGTCATGCCGCTGCCCCCGCCATGGCCAACCCGATGGCCCCCTTGTCAACGGTCGCGGCCTCGTATTCAGCCACAACCCGGCCTTTGAACATCACGAGGATACGGTCGGACAGGGCCATGATCTCATCCAGTTCGGATGAGACGATCAGCACGCCGTCACCTTCTTCACGGGCTGCGATCAGGCGCTCGTGGATGTATTCGATGGAGCCGACATCGAGCCCGCGCGTGGGCTGACCTGCAATGACCAGCTTGGTGTCGCGGGACAATTCCCGCGCGACGACCAGTTTTTGCTGGTTGCCGCCGGACAGATGCCCCGCTGCTTCGAAAACGGACGGGGTGCGAATGTCGAAATCCTTCACATATCCCGCAGCTGTTTCGTTCACCTTTGGCCAATCGATCTGGGGTCCGCGCGAAAAGCGGTCATCGTAATAGGTGTCCAGCACCATATTTTCGGCCACGGTGAAATTCTTGATCATCCCGTTGGTCTGCCGATCCTCGGGGATATGCGCGATGCCCAGCCGGTGGCGTGCCCGCGCCGATGTGTGGGTGATATCCTGACCGTCGAACATCACCGTCCCGCTTGCCACCCGGCGCACGCCAGTCAGTGCCTCGATCAGGGCGGATTGCCCGTTGCCCTGCACACCTGCGATGCCAACCACTTCGCCGCTCCGCACCGTCAGGTCCAGCCGGTCGACAGCAATGTCGTCATTGTCGCGCAAGATTGTCAGATCGCGGGTTTCCAGCAATGTGGGACCAGGTTCGAAGGGCTGCTTTATCACTTCAAAACTGACGGGCCTGCCAACCATCATCTCCGCTAATTCCGGTCGCGTCAGGTCCTTGGGCAAACCACCCCCAACAATGCGCCCACTGCGGATCACGCTGATCCGGTCAGCGATTTCGAGGATCTCGTTGAGCTTGTGGGTAATGAAGACCAGCGCCTTGCCCGCATCGCGCAGCGATTTCACGATCTCGAAAAACTCATCCACCTCTTGCGGGGTCAAAACGGCGGTTGGCTCATCCAGGATCAGCACATCGGCGGACCGGAACAGCACTTTGATGATTTCGACCCGTTGCTGTGCGCCCACCGGCAGCGTTTCGATCAGTGCGTCAGGGTCAACATGAAGGCCATATTGATCATTGATTTCGCGGACCTGCGCACGGGCCGTATCAAGATCAAGATGATCAAGCCGACCCGTGGGTTCCACGCCCAAGACGACGTTTTCGGTCACAGTGAACACCGGCACCAGCATGAAATGCTGATGCACCATGCCTATCCCTGCGCGGATCGCGTCGCCGGGGCCATCAAATGTCACGGGCGTCCCGTCTATCAGGATTTCGCCAGCGGTGGGACTGTAAAGGCCGCAAAGCACGTTCATCAGCGTCGATTTGCCTGCCCCGTTTTCGCCAAGCAGACCTAGCACCTCCCCCGCTTTGATGGTCAGGTTGACGTTTTCATTCGCCGTAACGGGGCCAAAGCGTTTTGTGATGCCACGCAGTTCGATATTCATGGGTCTGTCTCCGCCGCGCGCCTACCGGCCGACCGGGATCGAGCCATCAATGATGCCCATGCGAATGGCATCCAGTTCGGCCTTAAGGTCATCGGGCACCGCGTCTGCAAGGTCATGAAACGGGGCAAGGCCGACACCGCCATTATCGAGCGAACCAACGAGCAAACCACCTTCGAATTGATCATTCATGGCCATTTCAATGACCTGCCGCACGGTTGCATCCATACGTTTGGTAATCGAGGTCAGGTACACATGACCTTTCTCCGGGTCGGTGAGGTAGAGGTCAGCGTCAACGCCGATGATCTTTAACCGGTCGGTGCCCAGCTCATCTGCCAATGCGGCTGACCCGAGGCCGACGGGCCCGGCAACAGGCAGCACGATATCCGCACCTTCATCATACAGATTTTGCGCATAGGCACGCCCATCATCCAGTGATTCAAAGTTGTTGGTGAACAGCCCTTCGCGTGTATCCGGGTCCCAGCCCAGCACAATCACGGATGTGCCCTTTTGCGCATTGTGGTAATCGACGCCCCACGAAAACCCGTCCATGAAGATGGTCACCGGCGGAATGTTGATCCCACCAAAGACCCCCAATACATCGGTCTGCGTCATCCCTGCCGCGAGGTATCCGGCCAGGAAAGCGGCTTCATCTGTCGAATAAACCTGACCAAGAACATTGGCGATAGGCGGATCGTAAGCGAAGTCCACAATCGAGAACTTCTGGTCGGGGTTCGCTTCGGCGGCCGTCTTGGTCGCATCCCCCAGCAGGAACCCGACCGTGATGATGACGTCGCAATCGCCTTCGATCAGAGAGTTGATATTGGCTTCGTAATCCGTCTCGGCCTGCGATTCCAGAAACCGGGCTTCGATACCGAAATCCGTCACTGCATCTTGCACGCCTTTCCACGCGGTCTGGTTGAAACTGTTGTCGTCGATACCGCCTGTGTCCGTAACTTGACAGGCTGTGAACGCTGTTGCGCTACCGGTCAACGCCATCACGACAGCGGCGGTCGCGCAAAGATATCTTTGTGAAAACAACTGGCTAAACATGACTTCCCCCCAAAGAGCCTTAGATCTCCGCCCAGCCTAGTGAATTGGAAAACGGGGCGGTTGAGGGAAATCAATCCTGACTTCGACGCGCCTTGGCGGTCGCGTCTGTTTCCAGGATTGCGTCGCCAATATTACACCTCAGTATTCGCCAGTGCATCGCCTAAGACGCCGACCGCAACGCGGATTGATATCGGTCAGTTCTACCATTGCTTTGCACCTTAGTATGGCGCCCGACGCAGCTTGTTGGGGAGGGCGGTCGATGGCCTACGACCAGATCAGGAAAAGTCCGGGGACCGGACCAGCATCCAACATGGCGGATTATGATCTAACCCGGGCGACGTTCAGTTGGGCTGAGGCACATAAATCGATTGATGGTCTAGATGATGGCAAGTTGAATATCGCGCATGAGGCGATTGACCGGCATGTGGCCGCGGGTCATGGCAGCCAGATCGCGCTGCGTTGGGTCGCCAAATCCGGCGTGCGCACTGATTTCACCTATCAGGACCTCCAGGACCGCACCAATCGCTTTGCCAATGTGCTGCGCGCGCGCGGGATCAATCGGGGCGACAAAGTCTATTCCCTTCTGGGTCGTGTGCCAGAGCTTTACATCGCCGCCTTGGGTACACTCAAAGCCGGGGCCGTTTTCTGCCCGCTCTTTTCCGCTTTCGGGCCTGAACCGATTCATTCGCGGATGGAGATCGGTGGTGCGAACGCTGTCATCACCTCGTCACGGCTCTATAAACGCAAGCTCAGAGGGATACGTGACAGCTTGCCAGAGTTGCGCGAGGTCTTCCTGATCGACGCCGATCAAGAAGGAACGACCCACCTTGCCCCCCTGATGGATGCCGCATCCGCCAGCTTCGATACCGAACCAATGGACCCCGAAGACACCGCGCTGCTGCATTTCACGTCCGGAACCACCGGCAAACCCAAAGGCGTTGTGCATGTGCACGAGGCCGTTGTCGCCCATCACACCACAGGCCGCTTCGCGCTCGATCTGCGACCCGGAGATGTCTACTGGTGCACGGCTGATCCAGGCTGGGTCACTGGCACCTCCTACGGGATCATCGCACCGCTGACAAACCGGGTGACGATGATCGTGGATGAGGCCGAATTCGATGTGAATCGCTGGTACGACATGCTGGAACGCGAGTCAGTTAACGTATGGTACACGGCCCCGACCGCGATCAGGATGCTGATGAAAGCGGGCAAGGAAGCCGCCCAATCGCGGGAATTCAAGGCACTTCGTTTCATGGCCAGCGTCGGCGAACCGCTAAACCCCGAAGCGGTCGTCTGGGGCAACGAAACTTTCGGTATGCCCTTCCATGACAATTGGTGGCAAACCGAAACCGGCGGCATCATGATCGCCAACTATGCCTGCATGGATGTCAAGCCCGGCTCCATGGGTAAACCGATGCCAGGGATCGACGCCGGGATTGTCGAAGTTACCGAAGACGGGGCGAAGGAACTGACCGAACCGCTTGCCATGGGCGAATTGGTCCTGCGGCCCGGCTGGCCCTCCATGATGCGCGGCTATCTGCATGAACAGGCGCGCTATGACAAATGCTTTGTGGACGGCTGGTATCTGAGTGGCGATCTGGCGATGCGTGATAGCGACGGGTATTTCTGGTTCGTCGGGCGCGGGAATGACCTGATCAAAAGCGCGGGCCACCTGATCGGCCCGTTCGAGGTGGAAAGCGCGCTGATGGAACATGCCGCAGTCGCCGAAGTTGGGGTGATCGGTGTGCCGGATGAAACGGCTGGCGAAATCGTCAAGGCCTATGTCGCCCTGAAGCCCGGCAACGCGCCATCCGATGACCTGATGCTGGAACTGATGGGCCACGCTCGCAAGCGCCTTGGCCCCGCGGTTGCACCCAAGGAAATAGTGTTCCGCGAAAACCTGCCCAAGACCCGCAGCGGAAAGATCATGCGGCGCCTTTTGAAAGCGCGCGAACTCGGCCTGCCGGAAGGCGATATCTCGACATTGGAGAGTGATGAAAAATGACCGTAACGGAACTCAAACCCCATCTCGACCAATCCCATGTCCGCGATCTGCTGAAATCGATGATCCGCATCCGCCGGTTCGAGGATAAATGCGCCGAACTATATACCCAACAGAAAATCCGGGGTTTCCTGCACCTCTATGACGGGGAAGAGGCGATTGCGTCGGGCATCATCCCGCTGCTGGAAGATAAGGACCGCGTTGTCGCGACCTACCGCGAACACGGGCATGCCTTGGCGCGGGGTGTCCCGATGGGGTCGATACTGGCCGAAATGTACGGCAAAGCTGAGGGCTGCGCGGGCGGGCGCGGCGGCTCCATGCATCTGTTCAGTCGCGACCACAATTTCTATGGCGGGAACGCTATTGTCGGAGGCGGTTTACCGATGGCCGTTGGTCTGGGTTTGGCTGACCACATGGAAAAGACCGGTGGTGTTACAGCTTGTTTCTTTGGTGAAGGGGCCGTCGCCGAGGGCGAATTTCACGAAAGCCTGAACCTTGCGGCCCTGTGGAACCTGCCGGTGCTCTTTGTCTGCGAAAACAACGGCTACGCGATGGGGTCGGCCCTTGCGCTCACGGAATCCGAGACCGAGATCAGCGTCAAGGCCCGCAGTTACGAGATCGAGGCTGAAACCGTCGACGGCATGGATATCGTCGCGGTCGAGGCCGCGGCGCGGCGCGCCCTGAAATACATCGGTGACACCGGGAAACCCTATTTCCTGGAATGCAAAACCTACCGCTTCCGCGCCCATTCCATGTTCGATGCACAGCTTTATCGGCCCAAGGACGAGGTGGAGCAATGGCGTGCTAAGGGTCCAATCGTAAGGTTCCAGAAATGGCTGGAAGATACCGGGCTGATCCATCCGGAACAGGTCGCTGAAATCATGGTGGAAGTAGACGCTGAAATCGCCGACGCTGTGGCCTTTGCCGAGGCAGGCACGGATGAACCCATTGAAAGCCTGACCAAGCACGTCGTTTCCGGTCAACGTCCGTCCCCACCGCAACCCGTCGCACCCGGCAACATGATCACGACCACCTATCGCGAGGCCATCAAGGGCGGGATTGTCGATGCGATGACCCGCGATGACGGTGTATTCCTGATGGGCGAAGATGTGGGCCATTACGGCGGCTGCTACGCGGTCAGCAAGGGGCTGCTGGACCAATTCGGTGCCGATCGTATCCGCGACACGCCGTTGTCGGAATCCGGGTTCACCGGCGCGGGGATCGGCGCGGCCATTGCGGGGATGCGCCCGATTGTCGAATTGATGACGGTCAATTTTTCGCTTCTTGCGCTTGACCAAATCCTCAACACAGCCGCCACGCTGCGGCACATGTCGAACAACCAATTCGGGGTGCCGGTTGTGATCCGCATGGCCACCGGTGCAGGCAAACAGCTTGCCGCCCAGCATTCGCACAGTCTGGAAGGCTGGTATGCTCACATCCCAGGCCTGCGAATCCTGACACCCGCGACGATGGAAGACGCGCGCGGCATGCTCTGGACCGCACTGCAGGATCCGGACCCGGTGCTGATCTTTGAAAACGTCATGCTTTACAACCGCGAAGGGGAACTGGCCGAAAATGCAGGGCCAGTTGACATCGACAAGGCCGCCGTGCGGCAGACCGGCGATGACATCACCCTCATTACCTATGGCGGGTCGCTGTTCAAAACACTGGATGCAGCCAAGGCGCTCGCTGGTGACGGTATCTCGGCGGAGGTCATCGATCTGCGCAGCCTCCGCCCGCTCGACATGACGACAATCATCGCGTCGGTCACCAAGGCCCACCGCGCCCTGATCGTCGACGAAGGCTGGAAAACCGGCAGTCTGGCTGCGGAAATCGGGATGCGGCTGGCAGAAGATGCATTCTTCGAACTCGACGCCCCGCTGGCGCGCGTCTGTAGTGAAGAGGTCCCCATCCCTTACCCGCAACACCTTGAACAGGCGGCCATTCCGCAGACGGACAAAATCGTCACTGCGGCGAAAGAATTGATGGCGGCCCGACCATGAGCCAGTTCCTGATGCCCTCACTCGGCGCCGATATGGAGGCCGGGACACTCGTCGAACAGCTGGTTCATCCCGGCGACCCCGTGAAACGCGGTGATATCATCGCCGCTGTCGAAACCCAGAAAGGTGCCATCGAAATCGAGGTTTTCGAGGATGGGATATTGCAGGAATGGCTGGTTGACCTTGGCACAAAGGTCCCCGTCGGCGCGCCGCTGGCCGTGGTCCAGACAGAGAGCGAGTCACAGACGAAAGCGGAGCCAGTGCCCAACGTCGTCGTCCCGAAAGAGGACATGATGGTCGTGGACTACGAGACACCAACCCAGCCCAAACCGCACGCAGCCCCACGGTCAGCCGACCGCCCCCGCATCACACCCGCCGCCCGCAGACGTGCCGCCCAACAAGGTATCGACCTTTCCAGTTTGCCATCAAAAGGTACGATATCGCTGGCAGATGTCGTGGCGATGGGAACCAAACCCAAACCCGCTCCGATGTCGGATATGCGCACGGCCATCGCCGCAGCAATGTCGCGATCCAAGCGTGAAATCCCGCATTACTACCTGTCCCATATGGTCGACCTGACGACTGCGGACGACTACGTTACCAAAACCAACACGGACCGCGCGCCAGAGGACCGGCTGCTATTGGGCGCTGTCTATGCCAAGGCCATTGCCAAGGCGCTAAAGAAATACGGCGAATTCAACGGGCACTTCACCGATGATGCTTTCCACCAAAGCGATGCGGTGCATCTGGGCCTCGCCATCAACATCCGTAGCGGTGGACTGGTTGCACCGGCCCTGTTCGATACAGACGACAAATCCCTTGATGATTTGATGCAAGCGATGCGCGATCTGGTTGAACGGGTCCGCGCAGGGCGCTTTCGGGCGCGTGAACTGTCCGATGCAACCATCACCCTGACCAGCCTTGGGGACCGTGGGGTCGATCAGCTATACGGCGTGATCTACCCGCCGCAGGTCGCCATCGTTGGGCTCGGTACGCCGCGGCTGCAACCGGCAATCCATGAAGGCGAAGTTACCGCTCGGCTCACCGCGACTTTGACGCTCGCCGCCGACCACCGTGTCAGCGACGGGCATCGCGGCGCGCTGTTTCTCAAAGCCATCGACAAATACCTGCAAAGGCCGGACACGCTATGACCAGACAAGAGATCGAAACCGCCATCAGCAAGGAACTGAACCGGATCGCCCCGGAAATTGACATGGATGACATCGATCGCGGCGAGGATCTGCGCGAAGAATTTGATATCGACTCGATGGATTTTCTCAATTTGGTCACAGCTCTCGGTAAGATATTCCGCGTCGAAATACCCGAGGCGGATTACGGTCAAATAGGCAGTTTCAACGCGCTGGCCGACTACATGGCAGGCAAAGTAGCTACATAAGCCTCATCGCCAATTCTGATCTATCGGCTGGATAATCGTTCTTGGCATTGATTCGAGTTGGTTGAGAACCATCGCGATCTGGCGCTCTTTAATCTGGTCAACGACAACAAGCTGCGCGGCTGTGATCTAGTCAAAATGAAGGTCGTCGATGTCATGGCGTCTGGCCAGATTAAGAAACGGAGGTCCGTTTTACAAAGCAAGACACAGAAGCCGGTGCGTTGCGAGATCACTGAAGGGACACGCGCCGCTCGACAATTGGATGCAAGTCATCTGATGGTCGGTTCAGAGTACCTTTCGCCGGGCCAGTTTCATGATAGGCCGCAAATCTCGACCCGCCGATATGCGCGGATTGTCTGGGACTGGGTGACTTCCATTGGCTTGGAAGCAAGCGCATATTCCACTCTGCGCTAGGCTCATTAATAAAACAACGTTGGCCCAGATCGGACATTCCGCAAGCTTCAAGATACCTCGTGCGAGGCCCGTCATGGCCGCCGCTCGCTGAAATTGCAGAATTGTGCAGGTTCGGATCCACACTCTGCACAAAGGACGTTCTTTCGAGCGACCCGGGCACATGACTGTCTCAGAAAGGGTTGAAGGGATCGACTCTCAGGTTTGGGTGATCTGTGGCAACGGCAAAAATTCTTTTGTCCAGTCCATATAGAAGGTGGCTCATGGTTCTATGAATATCTGCTTCAAAAGTCGATTTGCTACTCCTGCGAGGCAAAGCAGAAACTGCCGTCGTGGGCTTATCGTGTAGGCAAAGGATATCGCGATCGAGTTTCTGCATGGATTGGAGCACTTCACCAGCGCATTTTCTGGATGGGACGCGAAAAACTGGAAAATGTGTGACCGTATCAACTCCATCGAATTGGCTGGCGCGATGGTTGGGGCAGCTACTGTAGCTTGGGGTACAATGTTGCTGTGAACTGTTTGTGCCGCACGCGCTCTAATTGATGAATGGTACACGCTTCCAACGGCACGGCAGTAGACTTTCGCCAAGTATCTATCTGGCAATCGCTCTCATTTTTCTTAGTCGCCGAATCCGATGCGAAAAGAAAATCCTTGCCGAAACCGGTTTCGGAACTCACGCTGCGTCATGGGGGGAAGATTAATGGCAGAAAATCAGTTTAAGTCGCTGAAATCGCAGCGTCCGATGCGAGTGACGATCAGTGACGTTGCAGAGGCTCTCAATCTGACGAAATCGACCGTCTCGCGGGCAATGAACGGCTACGCTGATATCTCCGTATCCACCCAACAACGCGTTAGGAAAATGGCGCGCCAGATGAATTACCAGCCGCTCAGTCATGCTCAGGCCATCAAGACCGGAAGGACCCGCTCACTTGGCCTTGTCCTTCAATTAGCAGACCATGACGCCCATCGTCCGTTTTTGGCAGAGTTCCTCGCAGGTGTGTCAGCGGGGGCAAGCACCGAAGGCTATACGCTGACGGTTGCTTCTGCCGATACAAACGCAGCTGTTCTCGACAACTTCCGTGCGCTTCTCAATGACGGCAAGGCGGATGGTTTCATATTGCCAAGGGCGATGGTTGATGACCACCGTATTAAATTCCTGCGAAAGATGGATGTGCCGTTCGTCCTCTACGGGCGCCAGGACGACAGCAAAGGCTGTGCCTGGTTCGACATCCGTGGTGAAGACGCTATGCGTGACGCAGTTTTCCATCTGGTATCGCTCGGCCACCGTCGGATCGCCTTTGTAAACGGCGGTGCGATTTACACATATGCAAGGCTTCGACGGCAAGGGTTTGAGCAGGGGATGATGGAGAGTGGATTGGCGATTGGGCCCGCACTTATCGCCGAGAATGCCATGACTCTCGATGACGGTATCTCCGCCGTCGGCAGGCTTCTGGATATGCCCGTGCCACCCACCGCAATCGTCTGTGCCGTCGATCAGGTGGCCCTCGGCGCATATCGGGCGGCGCAGATGCGCGGACTTGAGATCGGACGTGACTTGTCGATCACCGGATACGACGGAATTGCCGACGGCGCGCGTGCGAAACCGGCCTTGACGACATTTGCAGTAGATAGCAGCGCGGCGGGCCAGCGGCTTGCAACCTTGTTAATCCGCCGCATTCGGGGAGAGGCACCCGAAACCCTTCGGGAAACCCAAGCAGCACTATTCCTTGATCGCGGCTCTACCGGCCCGGTCGGCGGAAAAACCTTATTCCAATAACATGTCTAAACGGGAGGAAGACAATGAAGTTTACATTTAAATCAATCCTGAAGAGCGGGGCCGCTGTGGTCATTGCTCTCGCAGCGACTGCCGTCTCGGCTGAAGAGCTCCGCTTTTGGACCACTGAAGAACAGCCAGAGCGTCTTGCACGCCAAGAGGCGATGGCCGGCGAATTTGCAGCAGCAACTGGCCATACCGTCGAGGTTATTCCGGTGTCAGAAAACGATCTTGGCACACGTACGACGGCTGCCTTCGCGGCTGGCGACCTGCCGGACGTGATTTATCACACCCTCCAATATGCAGCACCTTGGGCGGAAGCTGGCATCCTTGATACCGATGCCGCGACTGACGTCGTGGAAATGCTGGGAGCAGACACATTTGCACCCGGCGCGCTGAACATGGCGACTGTCGACGGCGGATATGCATCGGTTCCGGTTGATGGCTGGACCCAGATGCTGGTTTACCGAGCCGATCTCTTCGCCGAGAAAGGTCTAGAGCCACCCAACTCTTATGCCAACGTGCTGACAGCCGTCGAGGCGCTTCACAATCCACCGGAGATGTATGGCTTTGTGGCTGCGACAAAGATCGACGAGAATTTCATGAGCCAGGTGCTTGAGCACGTGTTTCTTGCCAACGGCGTATCGCCTGTTGGCCCAGATGGCGTGCAGGAACTGGACGAGGCAGCGACGATCGAAGTGCTGGAGTTCTATAAAGCTATCGCCGAAGCATCGCCTCCCGGCGACCTCTATTGGGATCAGTCCCGCACGCTCTACTTCAGCGGCAACGCCGCCATGATCATCTGGTCGCCATTCATACTGGATGAACTTGCTGGTCTGCGCGATAGTGCGCCACCAACCATTAACGACGATCCCGAAACCCGTGATCTGGCCGCGGCAACTGGTGTTGTGACCAACTTTGCCGGTCCGTCAAACCCAGACGGTGCAGCCTGGGGTGATGTCCGTTATTTCGGGATCACTTCGGATGCATCGACCGACGCTGCGATGGAATTCGTGCAGTATTCTATGTCTGAAGGCTACGGTGCGACTTTGGCAATCGCGCCTGAAGGCAAGTTCCCAGTGCGTCGCGGTACGGCCGACAATCCGACAGCTTTTGCTGACCTCTGGGCAACGCTTGACGTTGGCGTCGACCGTCGTGCACCGCTGGGCGATCTCTACGAGGCTTCGATGATCGAAGAGATTGTGGGTGGTCTGGATGTTGCACAGCGTTGGGGCGTCGCCGACGGTCAACTGACGGCAGCGTCTGCCATCATTAACAGTCAAGTCATCAACCGTCTCGTCCGTGAATTCATCGACGGCGAACGTGATGCCGCAGCGACTGTTGCGGAGCTCAACGCCGCGATTGCGGCAGTTCAGTAACCTCCTTTGCGCGCCCCCACAGCGGGGGCGCATGCTAAAAGTTGTTATGCAAACAAACCCAGAAAGTTGAGGGGAGGATGGCCCATGAGTGATATCAGCCCGCCTACCGGAACAGGACCGCTCGCAAAACGCGAAGCGCGATTGGCCTGGGGGCTCTTGCTTCCGACAATCACCGCTGTCGCGCTCGTGGTGTTGCTTCCTCTGCTTGCGATCTTCTGGATTTCTTTCAAACCGGTCGAACTGGGGGATTTGCGTGCCCCAGAGGTCGTCCTGCGAGAGGACATCCGTGGTGATGACGAGATCGCCGGTGACGAGGCCACCATCCGTTACCGGCTGCGCAACTCATCTCAGGATCAACCGATTACCGGTGTAACCTTCACAGACATTATTCCGCAGGGTCTTGTGGTGGGTTCGATAGATGAGCATTGCACACTTGATGACAGGGAGCTGTTTTGCGACCTTGGCGACTGGGAACCTGGGACGCGCGAGACGCTCACGATCCCTGTAACGGTCGAGCAAGCGTATCTCGACAACGGACTGCGCCCACAGGATAGCCCGGCAACGACGACCGGTCAGTCTTCGAATGTTCTGACCAACAGTACTTTCACGCTAGAAAACTTCTCGCGCATCTTCAACGGTGACGAGTTCTTCGAGGTTCTCTGGGTCACGCTTTTCTATACGGTTTTTGGCACGATAGGGGCGTTGTTGGTCGGCTTATTTGCAGCACTCTTGCTCAACAAGTCATTCAAGGGGCAAGGCATCCTAAGGGGACTCTACCTTTTTCCCTATGTCGCCCCGATCATAGCTGTAGCTTTTGCGTGGTTGATCCTTTTCGATCCATTCTCCGGCTCGGCCAACGCGCTACTGATTCAGATGGGGGTTACGCCCGAAGCGATCAATTTCTTCGGGGAGCGACCGCTCGCGCTGATTATGGTGACTGTCTTCGAGATCTGGCGTTATTTCCCATTGTCATTCCTGTTCATTCTGGCGCGGATGCAGTCGATCGACAGTGATATGTACGAAGCCGCCGATATGGATGGCGCATCGCCGTTCCAGCAATTCTGGTACCTTAGCGTGCCTCAGTTGCTTGGCATTCTTAGCGTGCTTTTTTTGCTGCGCTTCATTTGGACGTTCAACAAGTTCGATGACATCTTCCTGCTGACCGGGGGTAACGCTGGGACTCGGACACTTACAGTGAACGTCTATGAGCAGGCCTTTGCGGTCTCGAACATTGGAGCCGGTGCCGCGGTTGCCGTCGTGATCTTTGGCTGCTTGCTGACGTTCTCGATGCTTTTCCTCAAGTACATCAGCCGGGAGGAAGGGCTATGAAGATGCTCCGGTTCGGATATGTGACTGCACCGCTTCTCGGCGCACTTTGGATGGTCGTTCTGTCGGTCACCATCGCTATTGCAATGAGCTTTGCCACAGGCGAGGCGATCAGACCGTCGATGCTGTTATCTCTTTTTTGGGGGGCCGTTGTCGGCGGCCTTCTGTTGGTCCTTCGCCAGAGGACTATCTGGATCGGGGCCGCCTCAGGTCTGGTTTTGATAGCGCTGATTGTCGGGTTTGGTCCGTTGCAAATTGGGCCGGATACGTCCCTCTCCACCTTGCTGGTTGCAGGCATTTTGCTCGTCGCCTCGAACGCATGGTCCTTGAGGAAGATCTGCGCGGGGCTTCCGCAAGCCGCCTTGACACGTCACGAATTTGAAGAAGCTGTCATCCGTTTCCTCACCGGCTTTGGATACATCTTCTTCACAGCCATCGTGTTGATCCCCTTCTACGTCATGGTGATGACAAGCTTGAAGAACCAAAGCGAGTTGATGCAGAATCCTCTGGACTTCGCGATCGACTTTTCAAAAGGTGCTGAGCTATTCCGAAGCTACAACGAACTGTTCACCCAGTTCAACTTTGGCACCTATTTGTTCAATTCGTTCTTCATTTCGGTGCTGACAGTCAGTATCACGCTCGCTTTCGCGATCCCCGGTGCCTATGCGGCTGCGCGGTTGCGGTTCCGCGGTCAAGCGGCCTTTTCGCGGTCAATCCTGCTTATCTACATGGTGCCGATGATCGTTCTGGCGCTGCCGATCTACATCGCATTCTCGATGACAGGCTTGCGCAATTCTTTCTGGGGCATCGTGATGATCTACCCCGTCACGACGATCCCGGTCGCGCTTTACATGCTGCAAGGCTATTTCCGCGGTCTTCCAGCAGAAGTCGAAGAGGCGGGGCTGATGGATGGGCTTTCGCGACTGGCAGTTATTTGGAAGATCACGCTGCCTCTATCTTTGCCAGCGCTCGCATCTGTCTCGCTCTATGTCTTCATGATCGCATGGAACGAGTTCCTTTTGGCATTCATGCTGCTCGACGATCCGTCGAAATTCACGCTGACGCGCGGCATTGCATCACTCAACTCTTCCGAGATTCCAAGACAGCACCTGATGGCAGGCGCCGTTGTCGCAACCGTGCCGATCATGGCGCTGTTTCTTGGGCTTGAACGTTTTATGACGAAAGGGCTGACCGCTGGGTCAGTGAAAGGATAGCGATGGATTTGCACCAAAAAGCGCGCGAAACCCTCCGGCAGAATGACAGAGGGGGCTACACGCTCCCTACCCACGGCCTCTATCCCTACCAATGGAACTGGGACAGTGCGTTCGCAGCCTGGGGCTTTACGACCTTTGAACCAGACCGCGGTTGGACCGAACTGGAAACGCTTTTGTCCGGACAATGGGAAGATGGTATGGTTCCCCATATCCTCTTTCATCGCCCGGATCCTGGCTACTACCCTGGCCCGGACGTCTGGCAGGGGCGTGGTCCTATTGCATCGTCTGGGATCAGTCAGCCGCCTGTCGCTGCAACCTTCATGGCAAAGATGCTTGAGATGGATCCAACAGGTGAACCTCGCGCGCGTGCAATGTGGCCGAAGCTTAAAGCATGGCATGCGTGGTTTATGAGATGGCGCCTTGACCAAGGGGCTGTCTGCGTCACTCACCCTTGGGAAGCAGGCCGCGACAATGCCCCCGATTGGGACGCGGCGATGCGCGGGATCGATGCCTCAGATGTCGGTGAATACACACGGCGCGATACGTCACATGTCGATCCTGCCATGCGACCGACGAAGTATGACTACGATCGCTACATCAAGCTGGTGCAGATGGGCGTATCGGTCGATTGGAACCAAGAGAAACTGCTTGAGCTCAACCCGTTCCGTGTCGCCGATCCCACAATGACATTTACACTCCTCCGAGCCCAGCGGGATTTGAAAGCGATGGGTCGGAGGTTCGGACAGGAAATCGGCGAGATTTCCGCATGGATCGCGACATTGGAGAAAGGGGCTGAGACACTCTGGAACCCGGAGATTGGTGGTTATGACAGTCGCGATGCTCGCACTGGCGCTTTTAACGACATTCTGTCAAGTGCCTCGGCACTGTGCTGGTATGCCGGTATCGACGATGCGCGCGCACGGCCCGAAATCGAGCGTATGCTGGGTGCCGTGAACTATGGTCTGGCAAGCTATGATCCAGCGGCTGAAGGGTTTGAGCCGCTACGCTATTGGCGTGGGCCGACCTGGCCAATCATGAATTATCTTGTCGGCTCAGGGATGGAAGAGCGGGGCCACTACGACCTTGCCGAGCGGATCAAGTCCGATACTGCGCGCCTGATGGAGCAGAACGGCTTTGCCGAATACTACAACCCTGTTGATGGAGCCCCGGCGGGCGGCGCGACCTTCACCTGGACGGCTGCGGTCTGGCTCGGCTGGGCCGGCAATTACTCCCAAACACACAAAGGAGCAGCCTGATGTCCTCGATCACGTTGAAGGCCGTCGAGAAATGGTACGGCGCAGTTCAGGTTATCAAAGGTGTGGATCTGGAGATCGAAGAAGGCGAGTTTGTGATTTTCGTCGGCCCGTCAGGCTGCGGAAAGTCTACCCTTCTGCGTATGATCGCCGGACTGGAAGAGACCTCGCGCGGTCAGATCATGATTGGTCAGCGTGATGCAACCGCCGAGCCACCCAGCAAGCGCGGACTGGCCATGGTGTTCCAATCCTATGCGCTCTATCCCCACATGTCAGTCCGGGATAACGTCGGGTTTCCACTGAAATCCGCCGGGCTGCCGAAGGCGGAAATTGATGCGAAGGTCGAAGAGGCGGCACAGGTCCTGAAGCTGGGTGAATACCTGGATCGTCGTCCGAAAGACCTTTCGGGGGGGCAACGACAGCGGGTCGCGATCGGGCGGTCGATTGTCCGTGATCCCACGGCATTCCTGTTTGACGAGCCACTTTCAAACCTCGACGCGGCATTACGGGTCGAGATGCGCTACGAAATCGCAAAGCTGCACCAGACGCTCAAATCGACGATGATTTACGTCACCCACGACCAGGTTGAGGCCATGACACTGGCCGACCGGATTGTCGTCCTCGAGTTTGGCAAGATCGCACAGGTCGGAACGCCACGCGAGCTCTATGAGCGCCCCGCAAACTTGTTTGTTGCGCAGTTCATCGGATCACCGCGTATGAACGTTGTCCCTTTTGGAACGGTCAAACTCGACAAAGCACCCAGCGGTGTCGTCTCAGCAGGGATGCGGCCAGAGCACATTGATGTGGTGGAAAGCGGCGGTGGGCACCTACAAGGTACCGTCGACGTTCTCGAGTATCTTGGCGCAGATACCTATTTGATCCTGTCCTGCGGAGATGCAGGACAGGTGACTGTGCGTGTAAACGGCACAACCGAGCTGGTGCCGGGCGACACCGTCGGGCTTCAAGTGCAAGACGGGATGTTCCACTTTTTCAATGGAAACGGGTTGGCGATTTCGGATTGATTGGTGGTTGACAACTGTGCCGAAGGTTCGTGAGCCGGCAGTCATTGGCGGTGCAGCCGTTCAAATGATTTGATAGTTTTTGGGAATCCGGTGGAATGGTTGTTTGGGGCTTTTTCGGATGGCTATCGACCAGGATGAAGATAGGCCGCACCATCCTTCAATCGCGGTCGTCTCCATCCCCCAGCATGTCTTTTTTGAGAAGGCGCAGTGCAAGTGTCTGCTCCGCAACGACCTCTTTGAGGTCCGTTGCTTCACGGCGCAGCTCTTTGACACGCAGGAGCTGCGCTCGCAACCGGCGCCTGTTCTTGCTTAGCTCGGGCTGGATTGAACACGATGACATTACTTCGCGCAGATGAAGATGCACCCTAGTCCCGTTGGTCATAAGCGGATCCCTTTTTGAGGCGGAATCGCGAGACCATGTCTGCCAGTTTTTGAGCATCCTGGTTCAACGCGTGGCTACCGGCCGTGGCTTCTTCGACCATTGCCGCGTTTTGCTGGGTCACCTGGTCAAGCTGGCTCATCCCAATATTGATCTCACCGAGGCCGGTCGATTGTTCTTGGGCACCCGCGGCGATACCGGACATCAGGCTGGAAATCTGCGAGATACGATCAACGATTTTTGTCAGCACTTCTCCGGCATGCCCAACCAGGCTGACGCCGTTCTGTACCCGTTCGGAACTGCCGCCGATCAGGCCCTTGATCTGCTTGGCCGCATCCGATGACCGTTGCGCCAGGGCGCGAACCTCTGACGCCACAACAGCAAAACCTCTGCCAGCTTCGCCGGCTCTCGCGGCCTCTACGCCAGCATTCAGGGCCAAGAGATTGGTCTGGAAGGCAATATCGTCGATCACGCCGATAATCTTTTTGATCTCGTCTAATGATTTTTCGATCTCGTTTATGGCAGAGACGGCATTTCGGACAACCGGACCGCTTTCATCGGCTTCTCCTTGTGCGATGACGACAATCCCTTCGATTTCCTTAGCGCTTGATGCAGCCGATTTCACACTCGCGGTCAACTCGCCAAGCGCGGCTGCGGTCTGTTCCAGTGTTGCAGCCTGAATTTCGGTGCGGCGTGACAGATCATCAGACGAACTGCTCATATCTTTCAGCCCGTCAAGGATCTGCCCAGTATTGAATGCGACCGCGCCAATCGTCGTGTTTAGGTTGTCGAGTGTTCAGTTGTGGTCCTGCCGCAGCTGATCATAGTCGGCGTGAAAAGTGGTCGTGATCTTGCTCGTCAGGTCGCCGTCGGCCAGTTTCGTCTGGGCTGTACTCAATCGCTCCACCACGCGCTGTTGTTCGGTCTGTAGTGCTCTTTGTGCCTGTTCGGTTTGCTCGGCCACAAGTAGTTTGTCGCGAAATGCAACAAGAGTGTTCGCCAGTTCACCAATCTCGTCACCGCGTTCGGTATCTTCGATCTCATGGTCAAAGTTCTGTGCCGATACAGTCTGCATTCCACTACCAAGCCGCGCCAGCGGCTTTGTGACGGTATTGGCCGTCAGCCATCCCAGAAAGATGGAAATTACGCTGGCAATACCGGCAACCACAGCCATCTGATTGCGGACGGCGACCATAGGCTTCATGATTTCGCCAACATCAAATTCACCGACCAGCACCCATGAATGGCGAAGAACGTCAACTTGGACAGATTTCGCAACCACGGTATGGCCGTTGATACCTGTCGTCTCGGGAAAGAAATCCTGCCCGCCCGAGAGTGCGGCACCAACTTGATCCAACCGATCAATGGGATCCAGGGTCAAAAAGCCCCCTTCAAATCGTGAACTGTTTCGCAACTGATAATCCGGACCAATGGCGTAAAGCTCTCCGGTCTCGGCCATTCGCAACGGATTGTTGAGAATTTCATAGATTTTGTCTGAAGGCACCTGAATGGCAAACACACCGAGCAGCGTCGCCGCGTCGTCATAGATCGGCGTTGCTACGAATGCGGCCGGCGCGCCGTTGCTCGGCGCGTAGGGCTGGTAATCAACGGAATGAATCGTCTTTGGGGCTGCCTATATCGCAGCAGCAAACGCCTGACCCAGGCCAGAACCGCTGTACCGCCCCGTTCGCAGATTTGTGGCATAGTCAGCTTCCTTGTAAACCGAGTAAACAAGATCGCCCTCGGGATTGAATAGGAAGATATCATAATAGCCTTCGCCATCCTTGATCTGACGAAAGAACGGGTGATAATTTGCATGTTGAAAATTATAATGTACGTTTTCCTGCGCCCGATCCAACCTGTCCCGTTCACCAACCGGGTTGGGATTGTCGGAGATATAGGCCCGCTGATGCTGACGTTCCGGATCATCTGTCAACAACGCGAATGACGTATTGAAGGCATTTGCAGCGGCGATCACAGTTGGATTCGCCCCGAAGTTAGCAACGTCTCCAGAAAGGTTCTCAGACCAGTTTTGCTGCGCGCGCCGCCGCTCATCGGTCAGAATGGTGAGCGATTTTTGCGACTCCTGCAGGATATTCTGCTTGAAGGCAAAGTAGCCCAGACCGCCAATTGATGCGGCGACAATCAAGCACAGCGATACGATAATTGTTGGCAGTTTCACTGAAATCCTGATGGAATTGAGAATGTGCGTCCTGGCCTCGCTGAAAAATATTGTGACCTGCTTATAAGGCGGCAAAATTAAAATCAGCTTAAGCAAGATCCGGACCGATCTCACTCTGGTCGAAAATATTTATACCTGCCAAAAACACACAGACCAACGATCATCGAATGGAAGCTGATGCTTGGCATAGGGTCGACCGGAGCCGGAAAAAATGCAATGGCGGAGAGACAGTCCGGGAAAGTGGCCCCCACGGTCTTTCTTTTTGCCTCACCAAAGGTCAGGACGGATCAGATTAAATATTGCGTTTTCAGAGGGCTACGCCTAGCTGGCGGGTAAGCCGTTGGTTTTGTTCGAATGATGGTTTTTCGACCTAATGGCGAGAAAAGTGGCCCTCAAAATGGCCCTCACAGTGCTGCGGACGAACACGGAAACGAACAAAATGATCACCAAAGACCTCCAATTGAAAGCCCTGCCGAAAGGCGTTCACAAGATCAGCATCGGGCTGCGTTACAAATCGAACGGCGATGGGACTGGCAGCTTTCAAGGGCGCTACAAGATCGGCGGCAAGCTGATCCAGATGTCGCTGGGCGTGTATCCAACCGTCAGACTGTCAGAGGCCAATCAGGCGCATGCGGAGAACCGCAACAATGCGAAAATGGGCATCAACCCAAAACAGCAGAAAGAGGAAACCATCGCAGCCAACCTATCCAGCGGGACGACCTTCGCGGATATCCTGCCCTTGGCCTATGCCGATATTCAGCGCGGATGGAAGAATGGCGGCAAGGGGTACGGGTTCATGACCAAGATGGACGCAATCGTCATCCCGGCCATCGGGACAATGGAGATATCCGAAATCCGCCCCAAGCACCTCGCAGACATGGCGCGACCGCTTTGGCATGACAAATACCCGACCATCGACAAGGCGCTGTTGTTCACTGGTCAGGTGCTGCAATGGGCCGAACAGAATGACTATGAGGCGGATGGCGGTGCAGCGCAGCGCGCGCGTAAGATTTTGAAGAAATCGACCTATGAACAGGAAAACCAACGGTCGATCCCGTTTGCGGATTTGCCAGCCTTCTACGCGACCCTTGGGGATAACCCTTCTGACCTCGCGTTCCGGTTTCTGATCCTGACAGTCGTGCGCCCCGGCAACGCTGCTATGGCGCGCTATGACCAGTTAGAGGGCGATATCTGGCATCTGCGCCCTGATGACATGAAACGGCGGGCCGACCATTGGGTGCCGCTGTCAGACGCCGCACTGGACGTTCTGGCCAAGGCCGATGCTCACGCGACCCGACACGCCGAAATCACGGGCAAGGAAAAGCACTTTCTGTTCCCAAGCGCCGATAGCTGGCAGACGGGCCATGTCTCGATGAACAACTGGACCCAATCCATGCGGCGGGCCAATATTTTCGGATCGGCGCACGGGATGCGGGCAACGTTCAAGATGTGGGCCGAACTGACGACCGGATACGACAATCTATTGATTGAGGAGGTTTTGCATCACGCGGTCAGGGGCGCGGTCGAACAGGCTTACATTCGCGGCCATTTGGCCGAACTGCGCCGCCCTCTGATGCAGGATTGGGCCGATTTCGTGACCGGAAAAACCGACGCCAAGGTGCTGTCACCAGAGGATTTGAAGCGCCTGCGCTGATCACATCCGTGTAACATTTGAAAATTTTGTCTGCACCAATCGCGCTCGTCTGAGTTCAACCTTTTCCAAACGTGTTTTTGACCAATTGGGCCGCCCTTGCGCGGCCTTTTTTCATGGCGTTTTTCGGAGTCACACCAACCCGAAAGGACGCGCAAAATGTCAGAACAGTATCTCAACGTGGAACAATTGCGGGCGAAGCTGGGCAACCGTTCCTTGAGTTCAATCAACCGCGATATTGCCAACGGAACGCTGCCCGCTCCGATCATTCTGGGCCGCAAGCGGTACTGGCCTCTGAGCGCCGTTGACGCGCGCATGGCTGAGAAATTCGAAATGGCCCAATCCGACGCTGAATAAGAAAAAGCCCCGGCGCGTCACATTCGCCGGGGCCTTCAATTGTGTTCGAGGTCCAACCCGAACCGCGTTTCCCCACCCGTTAAATGAGAAAAGCATGTCACCCTCGGCTACAGAAAACCACGTCAACAGACAAGTGTTCACGGACCCGCCCGTGGCCATGATGAACCGCCTCGACCGTGCCGGGTTTCAACTTCTGGCAGTGGGTCGCCCGGATGATCCCAAAGCAGCGGCCTATCCCTTCAAGGATAAGTCACTGACCCTGAAACGGGCGATTTCCGTCTGTCACAAAAACAGGTCCGGCGCATATGGCGTCCGCTTGGACAAGCATGTTGTCATCGACCTCGATGAATATGACCCAGATCAGATCGGGTTTGTCGCCGAACGCTTTGGCCAGCCAAGCGTGCAGGTCGCTACAGGGCGCGGCGTTCATGCCTATTATCGCAGGCCCTATGCCTTTGATGCTACCGGCACCAAGAACGTTCTCAATGACGCCGGGGTGCGGGCTGACGTAAAGTCGGGACGCAATCAATATGTGATCGGCCCCCAAAGCTGTCGAATGGATGGCGTCAACTACCATCCCTTGTCTGGTGATCTCGCAAACGACAACGCGCTGCCGCTGATCGCAGATGAGGGTCACGACACTGAAAAAATCCAGAAGGGTGATCGTCATCAAGCCATGGTTCGGTGCGCCGTGCAGGAAGTCGGGTGTTGTTCATCGTACCCAGAATTGGCGGACAACCTGATCATGCGCGCAAAATTGGAGTTTGAAGACCCTCAGTCATTTGCCAGTGGGGAGATTGAGCAGATCGCATTGTGGGCTTGGGGGAAGCATTGCCGGGGCGAGATAAGCCTTGGCACCAAAGGCCATTTCAACGTGCAGCGCTGCAACTTCATCAAGATCGGGTGTGACCCGGATGCGGTGCAGCTTTATTGCACCCTGCTATCCGCACACGCCAACCGGGGCACGTTCCTGTTGAATTACGACGCCATGCGGAAGGCTGGCCTTATCACGTTCAGTCGTCAGAGGTTCAGGACCGCGCGCGACCGCCTGCAAAATCTGGGCCTTCTTTACCGATATTCATGGCCAAATCCCGCAATGAAAATCGCTGCAAACTGGTCCCTTTACCCCCGGGGAGGGGCGCTAACAGACTTATATTAGGGGACCGATTTGGACACTATCTTGAAAACAAAGGAAAAAAGGGCGCATTTCATGACCGATGACCACTCAAATCTACCGGACGTTCTGCTACCCGATGCATTGCGCCTGGTCACGCTGAAATGCGGACGCGGCGAATGCGCGGTTATTTTGGTTGATGCCACGCGGTCCAATCAAGATTGGCTGAATATGGCAGTGGTGATTGACGATGAAACCTGATCCGCTCGAAACCCTTTTCCGGGAAATGGAACGCACGGGCGAGGTCCGAATAAGCCCGGACGGGACACGGACGCTCGTTTCGCGCCAGACCCCCAAAAAAACGGCCCCTGAGCGCGTCCAAGGGGTTTCTCGGGCTAACACGCCACCCGCACGGGAATGGCTCTGAAAACGCAGGAAAACAGCCTGAATGATTTGGGGAATGATCCTCGCCAACACGAAAGGAAAGAACAATGAACTTTGATAAGACCGACCTGACCCGCCTGTCACCGCCAGTGGGTGCTTATCGCGCACGTCCCTTCCAGAGCATCGAACTGGAACAGCACCCTGACGGGGATCGCATCTGGGCAACAGCTATGTCGATCAAACAGGAAATTCTGGGTGATTTCGACTACCAGCCGGAAGACCTGAGCAATGAGAGTTAAGATTGGCGCGCATGATTTGTCGCAAGCATTGCGCCGGATCGGCACTGTCAGTGATCACGTTTTGATTGATGCCGGTCAGTCTGTTCTTTTGAAGGCCAGCGATGATTTTGTGGAAGCCCATGTCCGGGCTTATGGCGACGTTCGGGCTACTGGTTGCGCATATGTAAATCGTGATCGCCTATGCCGCATCATCGCTGGTTGCCATGGTACAGTCATAATGGGAATGACTGATGACCGGCTAAGCATTTCGGCGTCTTCGGTTTCCGCCGCGCTGCCAGTGAGGGACCGTCTTCTGTATCACAGCTATGGCGTTGCAGGCGAAAAGACTGATACTGGTCTAACCTTCAAGCAAATCCGAGACTTGCACCGGTTCGCACCGCATATTGAAGGTTGGGATAATGTGTCTGTGCGTGACGGCGCAGCCTACATCCGATTTAGCGGCGGACTGTTCGCGGATTGTCAGGGCGGTTTTGCTGGTGGTGGTGCAATCCCCTTAACGGCTGTAAGGCGACTGACTGACTTCGACCCGAATGCAACCCTGTCCATTAGCGAAAGTGCATGGCAGTTCACAGGTCCGGATTGCGCGGCATCGGGCATGACCATCCTTGGAAAAGTTGAGGACTGGCGGCGCATCCACGTTGCTGGCAATTGGGTGATGGAATTTGAACAAGCGAGGTTCTTGCGGGCCTTGAAGGTCGTTTCTGGTGCAGGTGGCGAGCGATGCGCGCTCATTTCGCGTGATGGTCGATTGTTCTTGACCGCACTGGCAGAGCCGGGCGTAGAGTACACTGCGGAAACCGAAATCGACGCTCATGTTCGGCGCGGTGGGTTTCAGGTTTTTTCGCCGGGTGCGTTGGCCAAAGCGATGAACTTCTTAGGTGATTGCGTAATCCACATTCGAGACACTGTGGGAGGTCTACAGTGCAACGCTGTGGGCACTAAGCGTGTCGCCTTTCTTACAAATCAGCGGCACCATCAACACAGCGTGGAGGTTGCAGCGTAGGGCACGCGGCGGCCCACAACAACGAAGTCACTTCGCATTTGGGTGAGAAATTCCAACAAATTTCGCCAAGGACCGCGAAGGATGCGTAAAATCCGATAATCGGCCTTTTGACGGGTCGGGATTTATCTGACCAGTGGGTGAGCCAAGCAACAATCTTGGCCACTCATGCCCACCACTAAAACCGAAATCGCCCTGACATGGACCGCCCTTGGCGCGGGTCCGATGGCCATTGCCTGCAATCGCGGGCGAACGTGGTTCTGGCAAGGGGATGAGGCCCCGACCGATCAGCGGTGTGGATATCTGCTATCGGCGCAGGGCCAGCAACGGATCGTCTCATTTTCCCAGCCCGATCTGGTCTGGGCGCGGGCGTCGGATCATCCGGTTTCGGCCATCGTCATCACCGGGACGCTATCCCCCGCCGCCACGCCATCGACGCAGGTTTATTCCCGCTATTCCGACTTGCCCGATCCGACCACGCTACAGGCTGGCACCTTCGCGTTGGTCACCGCCGATCCGATTGACAGCCTCAACGGGATGCACGTGGCCCTTGGCGCTGCGCCGGGGCAGCCCGCAACCTTCTGGGCGGCGGCGTCATGATGCGCAAGGAAACCATCCCCATGGGCGTCTGGACCAACCTCGCCACGGGCCCGCACAGTATTTTCTGGGCGCTGGGGCGGTTGCGGATCAATATCGGGGATGCGCAGCCAAGCGATGATCACACAAGCCTTCTGATCACCGCCAACGGGCAGCCCCGATCCTTCACCTATTCAGGGTCGGAGGCGATTTGGGTCATGCCGATTGAGCGCCCGGTGGAGGTTCACGCGGTCCAAATCGCGGCGTCGGATTTGTTCTTGGTCGATGCCGCAGGGAACGTGCTGATCGACGGGGGTGAGACCTCATGATCTGGCCGTTCAGTCGCAAAGTTGCACCGGAAAAAAAGGACTTTGCCAAAGGCGTTTTTGACATGCTTTGGCCGTCTGCCCAAACCGTCACGGGCGAGGTGATCACGCCGGAGCGGGCCTTGCGGCAGCCAACCGCGTTGGCTTGCACCCGGATCATCACCGAAACCGTCGCGCAACTGCCCTTGCATGTCTACACGCGGACCACCTCAGGGGCCGTTGAGCGCGACCGCACGTCGCCGCTGCACCGCATGTTTGCCAAGCGTCCAAATGACTGGACCACGGCTTACGATTTCAAGCTGCACATGCAGGCCGATGTGATCCTGCACGGTAGCGCCTATGCGCTGATCATGCGGGACGGGACGCAATCGCCACGCTATCTGCGCCAAATCCCGGCGCGGGCGATGACGGTCACCTATGACCCGATGACCGACGAACCATCCTATCGCGTGGCCCTCAACGGCGGCGGATCAAAGGTCTACGGCTACCGCGATATCCTGCACCTCAAGGCCCTGCACGGCCTGTCCGTGATCAGCCAATGCCGCGAGGCCATTGCGATGGCCTTGGCGCAGGAAAAGGAACTCAACACCGCGCTTGCCAAGGGTCAGCGTCCGTCCGGTGTTCTCGCCTTTGAGAACGCGATGACCGACGCGGCCATTGAGCGCGCAGCCGCGCAGTGGAAAACGCTCGGGGCGGAAAAAGGGACAGCCATCATCGACGGTGCGGCTCGATATTTGCCGGTCGCCGTAACCAATGTCGATGCGCAGTTTCTCGAACAGCGCCGCCACCAGATCGCCGAGATTGCCCGTGCATTCCGGGTGCCGCTGCACATGCTGCAGGAACTCGAACGGGTCACGCACCAGAACGCCGAACAACTGGGGCGGCAATTCCTGCAATTTACCATGCTGCCACACCTCACCATGTGGACGCACGAAATCAATCTCAAGCTGATGCCTGCAGACGGGTCAGCATATGCCGAGTTCCTGACCGACGATCTGGCCCGCGCCGATCTTGCCGCCAGGATGGAGGCGTTCGCCAAGGCCGTCACGACCGGCATTCTTTCACCAAACGAGGTTCGCCAGATGGAAAACCGCGCCCCGTATGCGGGCGGGGACACCTTCTTGCGGCCTTTGAACATGGAGGGCGCAGACAGTGAAACGCGCTGACTTTGAGGTCAAATTCACCAACGCAGATACGGGCCTGATCAAAGGGTTCGCATCGACATATGGCGGTGAGCCTGACGCGGCGGGCGATGTGATCGCGCCGGGGGCCCTCACCAACTCATTGGCCCAGATCAAAACCGAAGGCCGCACCCTGAAAATCCTGCGCGCCCATGATCCGAACAAGCCCATCGGGCGATGGCTGACGCTGACCGACACGCCCACCGGGCTGATGGTGGAGGGCAAACTGACCCTCGATAACACCGATGGGGCCGACGCCTACGCGCTGATCAAGGACGGCACGCTTGATGCCCTGTCGATTGGCTACGCGGTCAAGGATTTCGATCCCCGTCCCGGCGGTGGCCGCACCCTGACCGAAATCGAACTTGTCGAAATTTCCGTGGTGACTTTCGGCGCGAATGCCCGCGCCAAGATCACTGACGTTAAGGGGGTCGATCCTGATCCCGCAACCGAGGCCCCCAAGGCCGCAAAAGAGGAGGCCGACAAAATGGCTGACGAAGCAGCGACCGAACTGGCCGCACAACTGAAAAAGGCAGAGGATCGTATCGGCGATCTGGAAGCGAAGGCCGCGAATATCAACGCCGCCCCGAAAGTCGCCAACACCAACCGTCCGATTGAAAGCAAGGCGTTTGAAACCGTCCTGCGCCACGGACCAAACAACATGCCCGCCGACGAGTTCAAGGCGCTGCAAAACGCCAATGACACGGCTGGCGGTTTTCTGGTGCCGGAGGATTTCCGCGCCGAACTGGTCAAGACGGTGACGGAGTTTTCCCCGATGCGGACCCTTGCCCGGATCACCGGCACCGGGCGCGATGAACTGACCATGCCAAAGCGCACCGGGAAGGTTGCGGGCGGGTGGACGGCGGAACTGGCCGATCAGCCCGAAAGCGAACCGACCTATGGCCAGATCAAAATCCCGGTTCATGAAATGGGCGTGTTCTGCACCATCTCGAACGCCAATCTTGAGGACAGCGCCTTTGATATGCAGGCGGAACTGACCTTGGAATTTGGCGAGGCGTTCGGCACGCTCGAAAGCGATGCCTTCATTCGTGGCGATGGCGCTGGCAAACCCCGGGGCATCCTTGATAGCGCGGATATCCAGACCGACACGACCGCCGCTGCCGGGGTGATTGATGCGGATGATCTGATCACCACCTTCTACCGCCTCAAATCGCCCTATCGGCGCGTCAGTGCTTGGATGATGAACGCCGCCACGCTGGCAGAGGTGCGCAAGCTGAAAACCGCATCTGGCGATTACATCTGGCGCGAAAGCATCGCCGATGGCCAGCCGCCAACCATCCTTGGCCGTCCGGTTTATGAGGCGGTCGATTGCCCCGATCCGGTGTCAAACAGCAAGGCCATCATCTTTGGGGATTTCGGCACCGCTTATCGGATCGTGTCGCGCCTGGATATCGCGGTGCTGCGTGATCCGTATTCGCTGGCCGGGAAGTCCGCCGTGAAGTTCCATGCACGCCAACGCGTCGGTGGTGATGTGGTCCAGCCAGAGGCCGCACGCACAATCCAAGTCGCCTAAGCGCCCGTCTGATCAGTCAAACGAGGGGACGGGTTAACGCCTGTCCCTTTACTGCACTCTAGACAGAATACTGCATGACCGGAAATTGACCGTGGCGTTCGAGACTACAACTCGCCGCTGGCATTGAAATCACCCAGATAGAGGGTCAGTAGAGAGCGAACTCTCAATGTAGCACGCACCATCGTCAGCAATGCGCAGGAAGCGGGCTTTGCAAAGCTGCAATGCTTGTGGCGGTCTTGCCTGGGCGCGGCCCATTGCCGACCTTGAGCGCACGTCTCGTTTGCTGCGGTCGCAACCCGCTCTTCGGACATTCGCCCCAAGTACACTTGTTTGTGACCTAGGCGGGCAGTTAGTCTTCCCAGTCCTCATCAAGATTCATGCCGCCAATATCTCCGGCACCATAGAACGCCTGCCGGTGAAGATGGATGTTAACCCTCGCCGCGACGTTTTTTTGCGGCGTGTCGATTCCTAGTTCTTCGTTGATGGCGGTGGACTCAATCATCTCCTCGCCCCAAATGCCAAGATTGCCCTGCCAATGAGGACTTGCAATGATCGCGGCAGCAGCCTGCTGGAAGTCCCATTCATCTTCCTTGTTGCGCGCGATGTACCATGCTTGTTCGGTGGGGTAGTCTATTCGATCAATCGGACGCATACCAAACCCACCCGGCTCGCGTGGGCGGGTACTACCCCAATCCCCATAAACGATACTCGCCCTGTTTGAATTGCGCTGAATCTGTTGAACCAGTTGGTGGTTGGTGAACTCCACGGGCGATATCCCATTGTCAAAGGGGGTGAACATCTTCGGCATAGAAGTGCATGACAAGACTGTCGGCACCGCTGCATCAATCGCTGCAAGGTGACCGCTAATGACCCCGTCAAACCAAACAGCAAGACTTAGCGGGTCCCGTGTCCATCCGCCCTCAAGGATGATGGCGTAATCAGCCGCGCCCGAAGCCGCAAATGCTGCCACAATCTCCTCAACATTTGGGGGAAAGCGGTTCATATAGAGCCTGAGGCAGTAACTCCGACTGGCTTCTTGAAAGCGGTCAATTTGAGTTCGAATTTCTCGTTCGCTCTGCCCCCGCGTCTGCACACAGGGCATGACGTGTTCGTGGCCACTGACGAAGTCGCACCACTTCTCATAAGCGTTTGCAGGATTGAGTAGCTCGACCAGCGTTTGCTGCGGGGCACTCTCTAGATTTGTGAACTCATAGTCGCGATCAATGTCCAGAAAGAAGCTTTGGCCACGAAATGCTTTCTCAACACGCTCGACTGCCTTATCGAGTGAAGCGGAATTGGCCCATGGCGCAAGCAGAATGCAAGGGGTCATATTTTCCTTGGTAGCCCGAGGAAGAAACTGAAGCCCATTCATCTCGCTTGCGCGGATGGCCAAGGTCGGAACGTAGCGTTTGTTCTCTAGGACCATTTTCCTGTCTACGCGGCCACGAAATTCGAAAGTCTGATTTCCATTGCGGCTTTAGATACCTCGAAACGGTTGGCAAGTGCCTCAATAGATGCCTCAGTGATACGTCCGCCAAAGCCCTCCTGCAGCTCACGTTCTACCAGTTCCATAGGCATCACGATGTCTGCCGCAAGACGGTTCGCCTCGAATTCGATCCGCTCAGGTTCGCCGGAACGATAAAGCACTGTGTCAGTGATACCATTCGGTGAGGCGTCGATAACATCCCGATGAAGTAGGAAGTGGGCCAATTCATGTCCGATTGTAAAACGCTGACGCTCCCGCGCCTCATTGCGGTTAACCCGAATTACATATCCGCCGTCTTCGCGGGATATCTGTCCAGAAACGCCAGCCCCTAAACTCGAAACCTTGATTCTTACCCCCAATGCAGTTGCCAGTTGGCCAAGCTTAACAGGGTGTTCCGTCAGAAATCTATTGAGGGCGTCGCGGTGCTCTGGCGCCACTCGGTTCATTTCATTCGATGCCATTTCTCATCCTCCTATCGGTCTCCTGAATCATCAGGGTCAAACTGTTCTTCAAGTTCCGCTACCGTCGGGCCTTGCTTGCTACGGACAAAGCTTGCGACCCGATCATTTAAGGCTTCCTCTGAGAGAGCCTGATCTACGGCTCCATTCACGAGCGATAGAGCTTCTGACTTTGCAGTCTCTGCCTGCTGCTTGGCAGCCTCGACCGTGCTTTCAGCTCGCTCTCGTATTTCCTGTATGGTGTAGGCTGCGACCACACCGATACCGATAGCCACGGCAGCAAGAACGACTGTAACTGCGGTCAACATTACGCCGATGAACGAAAGGTAAGTAGGAAGCGTGAAGGTTGGCTCCTGTTGCACTCCTGGAACGCCATCAGCGAAGTCCATGACCCCAAGGTGGAACAGCAAGAAAACTACTATGGCTCCACCGAAAAGACCGCCGATCCCGAATACCCACTTCACGCGAATGTCCGCCCGTTTTCGACCGCGTTTGTTGCTGTCATGTATGTTCTTCTTATGTTCTCGTCAAGCCTGTAGGGGCACATTGGCAGAGAATAGGGTGATTTGCCTACCCCCCAAACTTTAACTCACTCTGTAATCGCTAACCGTAGCCGGGTTGCACATTTATCTCGGTCAGAAGACTCGGGCGTTTCATTTGCCGCTCGCTCAACTGGAAGGTCCGCTTATCCCCTCGTCTCGACAACTCGTAGGCAGCGCAGCGAATGCCTGTTTCTGCCGGGGGTGCCGTGCGTCAAAGGCTGGGACCCTTCAAAATCAATGTCCGGTTCGGGCTGGCACCAGTCATCCGACCAAAACCGTCAGATGTCGGCAGCGAGCCCAGATTTACCGATGCTGCAAGACATACCAAGGTCAGCTTTTCCGTTCCAAAGGGATGGTCAATGTAAACACGGTGCGATCATCAGTCGATGTCACGGTGAGTTCACCGGAATGCGCCCTCGCGATCTGATCCGCGATATAGAGCCCTAGCCCCAGACCTTGGAGAGAAGCACCCTCTTCGGTGCGTTCAAAAGGCTCGAAAAGTTTTGGGATAGCGTGGTCGGGGATTTTCTTTCCAGAATTTCCGACCGAAAGCACAAAGGAGGCATCCGCCCTATCGGTGATTACAGTGATAGGTTCATCCTGCGACCCGTGCGTGACGGCATTGGCAACCAGGTTCGACAACAGTTGATCGAGGCGAGCCGCATCACACAACAAAGCGCCCTCAAACTCAAAGTTTGTCTTAAATTTTCGGTCGGGATGCGCGATCCTGATCTCATCGACCACGCGTTCAAAACCCTCGCGCAGATCAGCAGTCGGTTTCAAGTCGACGGGGATGCCCGCACCCAGGCGGGCTCTCGCAAAGTCCATGATGCTGTCGATCAGTTTTGCCATCCGCTCGGCACTGCCATCTATGGCTGAGAACATCGCAGCTATTTTTTCGTCATGAGGTTGGCGCGAAGCGATACGGACGGCCGACCCGATGGAAGCGAGGGGATTACGCAAATCATGTCCCAGAATGGCGATGAATTGTTCGCGCAACTTGGCTTCATCTTCAGAAGATTGCAGCGCGCGGACGTTCGCCTTGTCCCCCGTTACGTCACGCGCACTACAAACAAAAATATCGCCCTCTGGAACCGCAACCCAGGAAAGCCACCGATAGGAGCCATCCTTGCATCGGTATCTGTTCTCAAAGTGCAGAGCGGGCTCGCCTGCCTTCATGGTAGTGAACAGCGCAAGCGTGCGGTCCATATCGTCGGGGTGAAGGAAGTCAGTAAAGACCATGCTTCTGATTTCGGGTTCAGTCCACCCGAGAACAGTTTCCCAAGCGGGGTTCGTCTCAATAAAAATACCAGCCTGATTAACGATGCCGAGCAGGTCAGGCGAAACCTGCCAGGTCAAGCTGTGCGTGTGAATCGTACTTGTCATTACGTCATTTTATCAAAGCCTCAGTGATTGTCATGTGACATGGTCTCGGTATTTTTTGGTCAAATCGGCTACTTCCAAGACCGGACGTTCAGGACCTTGAGCCTGAGTGTCTGTAATGTCCGCTGATCGGCCAGTCCCGCCCGGAGATGGAATGTCTCCTTCGAGCTGCGACCGGTCATTGCTCACCGCAAACCGAACGGTGGCAAAGTCCCGCTCTAGTCTAACGGTCAGCTATGCTCCCAAAGCATCTAGGCTTTGAATGCCTGAGGCTATCATGCAGAGCGGTCCTTTATGCCAAGCGTTATCTCGCCATTGTAGGTGCAAGCAGTCAAACCAGTTGACGGGCGGGCCAGCCAATCGCCAAGTCCCGTCTCTTACCTCAAGCCATTCGAGGAAATTTCGACGAAAAACAATGGTTTGGGCAGACGAGCTACTTCGCCCAACTCGCGTTGGCTCGCGGCTGTCGCCCAGAACCGTGTCAGTGATTCTGATTTCTCGAATCCGACGATCAAAAAACTGGTGGAGACCGGGAGTATCGATATCAAAGAGATTAGGCGGCGTCGTACTTCCCGGCCCTAGCGGGTCAGGATGGTCCGGTGTTGTCGCTGGCTGGCTATAAACAAGCGAGAAATCATCTCGAGACGGATTAGCGGAATTGCTCTGCCAGACACGCTCCGCGCATTGGCGGCGAAACCTGTAATGGAGATCGTTGCGGGATGCCCGGTAATGAATCTCTATCCCGTTTGAAAGTCTGGTCTCTGTCGCAGGTCCGAGCGATGTCTGCATACCGTCATCCATGCGGGTCGAAATCCCGTTGGTACGGACATGTACGAGCTTTGCATAAGACATATTAGGAACCAATGAACATATTCTTGGTTCATCGTATCCCAATTTGCAACAAGGTCCTAGGGCTCCTGATCGCCTTCCACGGTAGCACAGACTGCCCTGTCGTGCGCAAGGATGTAATGGGCAGTTCGCGTCGTCTAGTCTCCAAGGTAAGGAATGCCGATTAGTACAGTGGACTGGTTTAGCAAAAAAAACTACGTTGCACCCGTTAAATATCGCCCTTAGCGCTATGAAAAATAGTATTATTTTGATAATAACTAATGTAATTCCAAACGGGGAAAACCATGCTCACAATGGCGCAGGCAACCGATATCCTGGCGGACGTTTTCGGGGCTGATCGTGGCCGTTTACGGGGCGTGGCAAAGCGCCTGCGCGGGGCCGGTATGCTGCCTGTTGCCAAGGGTCGTGATATCCCCCAAGCCAATCCCGGACGCATGGCCCTGATGGTGATCGGACTGGGGATCAGCGACCCCGAACGGATCGGCGAACTGGCAGACATGCGAGTTTTTGATCAGGTCCCCGGTGATAGTGATCAGACGATCACTTTGCAGCAAACACTCGGGTTCATGATGTCGGGATTGCTCGACCATCCGGGCCAAGGGATCGACGCCAGCCTGACTCTGACCGTTGACGGGCCGAGCTTGGGGTTCATCCAACGCAAGGGCGAGACTTGGATGCAATTCTGTGCGGGTGATCTGGCCAAGGGCTACATCAACACCACTACACATATCGCCCTGCAACCACTGACCGATTTCTGCACCCGCGCCCGTGTCACGCAACCGCCCTACAAGGTCACATGAATGATTGCCCCACGCTTGCATGAGATGCCTGCCAAGATCGACGTATTGCGCGGGGCGAAAGAGATAGCCGACTTTCTGGGGACAACGCCCGGTCGCGTGTATCGCCTGCACCAATCACGCCAGCTACGGACCTTCACTGAGGGCGCGACCATTTGCGCGCGCAAGACGACGCTGATTGCCTATATCGAAAATCAAGAGAACCAAAAAAGAGACCCGAAGACATGAAGGCGGGACTTTGCACTGACACGCCTCCATGTTTCGGTGATCATGCTGCCACATCCATGTCGGGCGTAAGGGCTTGGTTGACCGCAACGGCCAATGCAAACGCATCCCATCGTGCGTCCGATTCAACAAACTCTAGCCGAAGCCTATCGGCTATTTCAGCCAATCCATCGTCATCATGTTGGATCAGATGTGGCAAAGTTTCTCGGACGAGCTGCGCACCATCAACCCATTCTTTTTCGATAGAAACGCCAAATTGCAGGCAAAGCATCGTCAATTCTCGCTTGGTCCGCTGGTCAAAGAAGACCAGTGCCTCACTGTCCTGAACAGCCGTCATAAGCCATTCGACGGTAAGAAAACGAACCCCAAATCCGCTAGGCGTGTGGTTGATTGTGTGCATTTCTTCGCCATTCATGTTCACCACGCCGACCTCTGAGATTATCCCATCTTGTCCGTCGGTCCGAATAGCTACGCAGGAGAGTGTCTTGTCATTCAGGTTTTTCATTTTCGTATCCTTTTGTTAAACAACAGCACCGCGCTGCTGTTGACAGAAGAACTACAAATACCGCCACATTTTGTCGCGCGAATAAGCGTTTTTTGAGGACGTGTTTGAGAGATTTAAATTAACAAAATCAGACATTTACATCGTATTCTCCGAGTTTCGCTCCGCATTACGTTAGGTCAACAAAGGGAGGGGGGATTAAGAATTCTGTCAGATGAGTCGCGCGGACCGGCCCGGGACCATTCCGCAAAATTCCGTCAAAAACCGATAATTGACATGTCCTAAAAACGACACTCCGATGTCGTATTTTGACTATGTGTCGGTTTTGTGCTTATCTGCGAATGGCTGATCGCCTACGGGCCGAAGACGCTGAAACGGGCCGGTTTCTCTGTCCGAAGCTGGTCCGTTTCTGCAATTATTTCGGGCGGCAATCCGTCAACTTCTCGAATGATCCGTTAGCGGTAATAGTCGCCCCGGCGCAGCCTGTCGCCCGGGCTGAGGGGCCTCACTCTCTGATCTGCTGGAAGGGCCAGGATAGCGGCTTTGACGGCCTCTAGGGCAGCGTCCAGCGTGTCGGTGACGCCTTTGTCATGGGGATCGGTCCACGTCATCCATGACCACCTCTTAGGGATCGTGCGCTGGTCCAGAATCACCCGCGCCAAAGGTCTGCCACCGCGATATCGGATCAGCCAATCATCGCCACTGCGGGCAAGGTGGTGGGGGTACTTGTACCGGGTGAAATCACTCTGGCCCATCCACAAGCACCAACTGATCGTCAGGGAGGGGCCTTTGCAGGGTCAGGGCGTCCGCGACCGGGGCTGTCAGCCATTGCTGGACCTGATCGGGATCGGTCAGGATCACCGGCATCGCCTTGGGATGGATCGGCGCAACCACCGCGTTGGGATCGGTCGTCAGAAATCCGAATAGATTGGCGGTCACTTCACCTTCTTTGACTTTCCGGGTTGAGGTCCATTTGGTGTGGATACCGGCAAAGAACGCCAACGGCTTGTCGGGGGTGAGCGCGAACCATCTGGGGCCGCGACCCTTCTGGAACTCCGAGAATGCATTGAACGGCACCACGCAGCGATTGTCAGGGCCAAGCCAGCGCCGCCAGTGGGGCGATTTGGTATTGCGGACGTTGGTCACCCCACGATCCACCTTCTTGCCCTTGAGCGCGAACTGAGGCGACGGCATCCCCCAGCGCATCATCGACATGGTGAGGCCGGTCGCGGTGTGATGGATGACGGGTGCGGGATAATCGGGATAGATGCCGGGAAGGCTGGCAAGGTTGCCGGTGTCGTCTTTGAGGTCGTCAAACAGCGCGCGGATGGCGGACTGGGCACTGGTCATCGAATACAAATTACACATCATCAACCTTTCACCGAACAAGCCCATATCCTGCCATATGTTCTCAATCCGTTCTAGTCCGTTTGTGATTACGGATTGTTAACCGTTCGCCCAGAAACTGACTCCATGAGCGCGCATCCTTGGAAAATTGTCATCCGCCCTGATCCCGAACTGCCAGATCGGCGGCAGGGCTGGTGCTTGGCCGAAACAGAGGCGGACGCTTTGCGGATTGCAGATCACCCCGACGCGCTGGCCTTCCCATATCCCGAAAAGTACATGCCGGGTCTCACGGGGATGATTGGTCCAACTGATCCGGGTATGAAAGGCGCACCTTCCAAAAGAAAGTCAGACCCTGTTCATTAAGCCACGCCCGAAAGGGAAAGATGGGCGGGGTCGCGTATCCGCGCTGTGGGTGCGGCTAATCAGGAGCACCGGTTTTTTGCAAATCGGCCTCACCAAATGTTTCATCGGTAAGCGTTACGCGACGTCATTAAGTGTCAGTCGCAATCATCCAAAAAAGTGGCCCTACAGTGGCCCTTGCATTTGGGGCATCTCATCAAACCACTTATTTTATTAGCTTTTGTGAAATTTGTGGCGGAGAGACAGGGATTCGAACCCTGGGTGGGCTTGCACCCACAACGGTTTTCGAGACCGCCCCGTTCGACCACTCCGGCACCTCTCCGCAGGGTGGTGGCGTCGTAATGCCCGCAGGACACGTGTGCAAGGCCAAATCGACGCTGACTGACAATTCCGTCAGTCCCCTTGGAAACTGCCCGGCGGAGACATATCAACAAACCAACGCCGTTCTTGGAAGGATGATCCGATGCCCAATCTTGCTGGCCCCGTTTTGGCTGCAACCCTTGCCTTGGCTGGGTTGCCATCCTTTGCACAGGACACGGCAACCGAAAAGACGGGTGTACTTTTCGAGGCGCTTGGCCTGCCGCAGATGCTGGAGGTTATGCGCGCCGAAGGTTTGGAATACGGGGATACGATCGCGCAGGACATGCTGCCCGGCGGACAAAGCGCGCGTTGGGATGCGCTGGTGTCCGACATCTATGATGTGGAGATGATGCAAGAGGAAGTGCGCGCCATTTTCGGTGAAGAACTGGAAGGCGATGATCTTGATGCCATGCTCGCCTTTTACACGACGGAGCCGGGACAGACGGTCATCAATCTTGAGGTCAGCGCGCGCGAGGCTTTGCTGGACGACGCGGTCGAAGAGGCAAGCAAGGACAGCGCCGCCATAGCCGCTATGGACGAAACACCGCGTTTCCAGATGATCGAAGCCTTCGTGGACGCCAATGACCTGATCGAAACCAACGTGGTGGGTGCGCTGAATTCGAACTACGCCTTCTATATGGGGCTGATCGACGGCGGGGCCATGCCAGAGGGGGTGACAGCGGAACTCGCCCTGCAGGATGTCTGGGCGCAAGAGGACGAGATCCGCAGCGATACCGCCGAATGGGTCTATTCCTTTTTGCTGATGGCCTACCAGCCGCTGTCGGACGAGGAGCTGCAGGCCTATATCGCCTTTTCAGAGACCGAGGCGGGGCAGGACTTGAATGCAGCCCTGTTCACAGCGTTCAACGGCATGTTCGATGATATCTCACGCGCGCTCGGGCTGGGCGTGTCGCGGTTCATGATCAGTCAGGAGCTTTAGGCGGACGCCGCCTAGTTGGCATAGACCATCAGCGCGACAACTAGCGCACCGGGGTTCTGGGCATAAAGCCCCAGATCGCCCTGCATTTGCAGAATGCGGGCAGGGCGGTCACCCGGCGGAATACCGGCGGCATCCATCGCCTCGGTCAGGGCAGGTCCGCCGCCTGCCTGAATTTCGTCGATGATGCCGGGAAAGTTGGATTTGACGATAAGTTCCACCTGACCGCGCCGCCGGTTATAGGCTGCGTTTTCAGCCGCCGTGCTCAGTCCGGATATGGGCAGCAGCAGCGGATTGCCCAGATGGTTGGCCTCTCCACTGCAGGCAGCGATGAGTGTCAGGGGGATCAGTGCGCGATACATGGGCTTTTTCGCCTTCTTTGTGCTTGACTTACAGGGGTATTGGTCACATAAGCCGCCATCTCAGCAAGGCATTTGCTGGGGCTTATGCGAAAACACGCCCACGGGCGCGCAGTCCACAGGCACCAAACGCCGGTTTGATCCGGGGCCTCAGAGACGCGGAAAACGAAGGAATAACAGATGTTTGCGGTTCTCAAAACCGGCGGCAAGCAGTACAAGGTCACATCCGGTGACGTTCTGCGCGTCGAAAAGCTGGCAGCACAGGCTGGCGACAAAATCCAATTCAACGAGATTCTGATGGTTGGCTCCACCGTGGGCACACCGCTGGTCGCGGGCGCAGGCGTCCAGGCCGAGGTGATCGACCAGATCAAGGGTGAAAAGACGATCAACTTCGTCAAGCGTCGTCGTAAGCACGGCAGCCAGCGCAAGAAAGGCCATCGTCAGCAACTGACACTGGTCCGGATCGCTGATATCCTTGAAAAAGGCGCTGACAAGTCCGGCGTGATGGCCGCTGTATCGGGTGCCGGCATGGTGGCGACACCTGCGGCCAAACCTGCCGCAAAGAAAGCCGCGCCGAAGAAAGAAGCCAAGGCAGAGGCCCCTAAGGCTGAAAAGCCAAAGGCCGAAAAGCCAAAGGCAGAAAAGAAAGCCGCGCCTACGAAATCCGAAGGCGCTGACGATCTGAAGAAACTGTCCGGTGTCGGCCCCGCGCTTGAGAAAAAGCTGCATGAAGCTGGTGTCACGACATTCGCGCAGATCGCCGCATGGACGGATGCAGACGTAGCTGCTATGGACGAGAAACTGTCGTTCAAAGGCCGGATCGAGCGTGAAGGCTGGATCGACCAGGCCAAAGAACTGGCAAAAGGCTAAGGAAGAAAACCAATGGCACATAAAAAAGCAGGCGGTTCATCCCGTAACGGGCGCGACTCAGCCGGTCGTCGCCTTGGCGTGAAAAAGTTCGGTGGCGAAGCTGTCGTCCCCGGCAACATCATCATGCGCCAGCGCGGCACCAAAATGTGGCCGGGCAATGGCGTCGGCATGGGCAAGGATCATACGATTTTTGCAACCGCCGAAGGTGCAGTCAAATTTCATAAAGGCCTGAAAGGCCGTACCTTTATTTCGGTTCTCCCAGTGGCGGAGGCCGCTGAATAAGCCGAAAATCTCAGGTAACGCATTTGAGGGGATCGGTGAACACCGGTCCCCTTTTTCATTCATAGTTTTGCCACCATGTTGGAATAGACAGGCATTATAGATCGGTTCGGTTTTTGAGGAGGAAAACGATGTTACACGAGGAAATCACAGTGCAGGACACAATCCAGGCGGACCGGTTCATTTTGCGCCCTTGCCGCAAATCTGACGCCGGGTTGATTGCCATGTATGCTGCTGATGATCGTGTGGCCCGTGGCACCCGTGCAATGCCGCATCCGCTCCCTCCCGGTACGGTCGAGGCGATGATCGAACGCGCCAGCCAACCTGACCGGACCGAAGATGTCTGGGTCATCGATGGCTCTGCCCATGGTCATGCGGAAGCCTTGGGGCTGATTAGCCTTGAGCGGATGGATCGTGACCAATCCGAGATTTTCTACTGGATCGCGCCTGCATTCTGGAACACCGGCTTTGCCACCGAAGCGGTGCGCACGCTGATCGCGACAAACCCGCACAAATCAGACCGCATCTTTGCCGAGGTGTTTCAGGACAATCCGGGGTCGGCCCGTGTACTGACCAATTGCGGCTTTGATTATCTGGGCGATGCGGAGGCATTTTCCGTCGCGCGGGGCGCGACTGTGCCGACCTGGACATATACCCTCAAGACTGAGGGATGACCGCCAGCACGTTGCGGACGGAACGCCTGCTGCTACGTCCGCCAGAGCCGCGGGATGCGCGGGTGATCACCAAGGCGCTGAATGACTTTGCCATCAGCCGCTGGCTGGCGGTTGTACCATTCCCTTACGGCATCACCGACGCCGAATGGTTCATCAATGAAAACGCGGCTGGCAGGTTCAACGCCCGCCTGATCTGGGCGGGCGACGATTTCGTCGGCACCATCGGTCTCGATACCGAACTGGGTTACTGGCTGGCACAGGATCAGTGGGGCAAGGGTTACGCGACCGAGGCGGGGATGGCTGTTCTGTCTGATCACTTTGCCGACAGCGACAACGATCTGGTCAAATCAAGCCACTTCGTGGACAACACTTCATCCCGGAACGTATTGCAAAAACTGGGTTTTGTTGATGTGGGCCCACACGAGCACTTTTCGAAGGCGCGGGGATCTACCGTGCGAGGCCGCAGCATGGAACTGACCCGTGCACGCTGGGAGGACACAAACCCGCGCTAGTCGCGTGATTTCAACCTCACGGCGACCCACGGTATTGTGTCCGGGCGTACGGTTGTTAAACGCGACAAAAATTGGCCAGATTGTCCCATCACGATGTTAACTCAATAGGACCACAAGCGGGATGATCCATTCGGTCATGGCAAAACCAGAAGACCATGCACATGTCGGAACAGCATTGGACGGTATCAGCTACCGGACCTTGCGCCCCGAAGACGCTGACGCGCTGCACGAGATCGTCAGCGATTGGGAAGTCGTGCGCCAGCTTGGTAGCTGGCCCTGGCCGCCTGATCGTGACTTTACCGCAAGCCGCAGCAAGCCTTATGAAGGCGACGGATTTGTCTGGGGCATCTTCGACGGTGACATGTTGATTGGGACAATGGGGGTCACCGACGGCGACCTTGGCTATTGCCTGAAAAAATCGCATTGGGGCAGGGGGATCGCCACCTATGTGGGCAAGGCGGCCGTAGACGAGGCCTTTCGCAACCCCGCACTGACCCGGATCACTGCCAGCGCGTGGCACGACAACGGCGCGTCCGACCGCGTGCTTGAAAAACTCAGCTTTTCGCAACTCAGCACCAAGGTGCAGCACGCCAAGGCCCGGGACGAAGCAACAGCCTGCCACAAGTATCTGTTGACCCGCACCCACTGGGACGGCTTGAGAAGCCGTGGAGAATGGACTATCGCAGCGGCTGAATAGTCCAGAAAGCCCATGCGCCATGAAATTCCTCGACCTTGCCAAGGTTTACATCCGGTCCGGTGCCGGTGGTGCGGGTTGTATCTCGTTCCGGCGCGAAAAGTTCATTGAATATGGTGGGCCCGATGGGGGCGATGGCGGCGACGGCGGTGATGTCATCGTCGAGGCGGTGGATGGCCTGAACACCCTGATCGACTTCCGCTATCAGCAGCATTTCTTTGCCGGCAACGGCCAGCACGGCATGGGCAGCCAGCGCACCGGTAAGGATGGCGACGACAAGATCCTGCGCGTCCCCGTCGGCACCGAAATCCTTGACGAAGATCAGGAAACCCTGATCGCCGATCTGACAGAGGTCGGTCAGCGCGTGGTCATCGCCAAGGGCGGCAATGGCGGCTGGGGCAACCTGCGGTTCAAGACAGCCACAAATCAGGCGCCGCGCCGCGCCAATCCGGGGCAAGAGGCGATTGAACGCACGATCTGGCTGCGGCTGAAGCTGATCGCGGATGTGGGTTTGCTGGGCATGCCTAACGCAGGCAAATCCACCTTTCTGGCCGCCACATCCAACGCCCGTCCGAAGGTCGCCGACTATCCCTTCACGACCCTCATCCCCAATCTCGGCGTTGTCGGCATCGACGATGTGGAATTTGTCGTGGCCGACATCCCCGGCCTGATCGCGGGCGCCTCCGAAGGCCGGGGGCTGGGCGATACTTTTCTTGGCCATGTGGAACGTTGCGCGGTCCTGCTGCACCTGATCGACGGCACATCCGGCGATCCGGCGCGCGACCTGACCACGATCATCACAGAGCTCGAGGCCTATGGCGGCGCACTCGCCGAAAAGCCGCGCATCACGGTGCTGAACAAAATCGACGCTCTGGATGAAGAGGAACGCGCCTTTCTCACCGATGAAATCGCGGCTGTTGCGCAAGGCCCCGTGATGCAGATGTCCGGCGTCAGCCGGGAAGGGATCCCCGATGTGCTGCGCGCGCTCAGGGTCGAAATCGACGACAACCGCCTGCGCCACCGCAAAGAGGCGGAGGAGGAAGCCGGGGAAGACACCACATGGCAGCCCTGACCGACGCCAAACGACTGGTGGTCAAGATCGGCTCGGCGCTTCTGGTCGACGCAGAGACGGGCCAGTTGCGCCAGAATTGGCTGACGTCGCTCGCCAGTGATGTGGCCCGGATCAGGGCCCGTGGGACGGACGTGATCCTTGTCTCGTCCGGCTCCATCGCCCTGGGGCGCGGTGTGCTTGGGCTGCCGCTGACATCTCTGGCGCTGGAACAATCCCAAGCCGCTGCCGCGGTCGGGCAAATCAAACTGGCGCGTGCCTATGAAGAAGCACTGGCACCCCACGGGATCATCGCAGGCCAAGTGCTTGTCACGCTTGAAGATTCCGAAGACCGGCGGCGCTATCTCAACAGCCGCGCGACCATGGAAACCATGCTTGGCCTGGGCGTCACACCCATCGTGAACGAAAACGACACCATCGCCACCGATGAAATCCGTTACGGCGATAATGATCGGTTGGCTGCACAGGTCGCCGTCACCATCGGCGCCGATCAGTTGATCCTGCTGTCGGATGTGGACGGCCTTTATACCGCCAATCCCAAGATCAACAGCGCCGCGAAACACATTGATCACGTTGAAAAAATCACGCCTGAGATCGAATCTATGGCAGGTGACGCAGGCAATGGGCTATCCAAAGGCGGCATGATCACCAAGATCATGGCCGGGCGCATCGCGACAGAGGCAGGGTGCAGCATGGCCATCGCCCTTGGCACATCGCTCTATCCGCTGGGCAAGCTAGAAAACGGGGCGCCCGCGACCTGGTTCGCCGCGCAAACAGACCCGCAAACCGCGCGCAAGCGCTGGATCTCCGCGATGAAGCCGCGCGGCACGATTACCATCGACGCTGGCGCGCAGGACGCACTGAGCCGCGGCAAAAGCCTGCTGCCCGCCGGTGTGACCCATGTGAACGGCAGTTTCGGGCGCGGTGACATGGTAACCATTGTCGCGGCGGACGGTCCGGAACTGGGGCGCGGGCTGATCCGCTATACCAGCGCCGAAGCCCGGCAAATCATGGGTCGCCGCAGCGCTGACATCGTCACCGTTTTGGGGTATGACGGGCGCGCAGCACTGGTACATCGCGACGACATGGTGCTTTAGGGGATACCGCTATGAACGATCACGACGCAATTGGACCTATGATCACCCAAATCGGGACAGAGGCCCGGGCGGCTGCGGCGACACTCGCGACCGCCTCGGCCGAGGCCAAGGAAAACGCGCTGAATGCGGCGGCGGATGCCCTCTGGGACCAGCGCGCGACTATCATTGCCGCAAACAAACAGGACATGGCCTTCGGCGCCGAAAAGGGCCTGTCACCTGCGATGATGGACCGGTTGATGCTGGACGAGGACAGGATCAAGGGCATGGTTGACGGCTTGCGCGCGGTCGCCGGTCAAACCGACCCGGTCGGTGAGGTGGCCGAGGAATGGACACAGCCCAACGGCCTGCATATCCAGCGGGTGCGCACACCCATCGGGGTGATCGGCGTGATCTATGAAAGCCGCCCGAACGTGACCGCCGATGCCGGTGCGCTCTGCCTGAAATCCGGCAACGCGGTTATCCTGCGCGGCGGCTCGGAAAGCTTTCATTCCAGTCAGGCGATCCATGCCTGCCTTGTTGCTGGGCTTGCTTCTGCCGGGCTGCCAGAAACCTCTATCCAACTCATCCCGACGCGCGACCGGGCGGCGGTGACGGCCATGCTGCAGGCCACCGACCATATCGACGTCATCGTCCCACGCGGCGGCAAGGGCCTTGTTGGTCTGGTACAGCGCGAGGCGCGCGTGCCGGTCTTTGCCCATCTGGAAGGCATCTGTCATGTCTATGTCGACGGCGACGCCGATCTGGAAAAAGCCAAGGCGGTCGTGCTGAACGCCAAGACGCGGCGCACGGGTATCTGTGGGTCGGCTGAGACGCTGCTGGTCGATCAGGCCTTCCATGACACGCATGGTGACGTGCTCACCGAAGCACTGATGGATGCAGGCGTCGAGGTCCGGGCGGATGCCAGTCTGAAAGGGAGCGTGGCCGCACAGCCGGACGATTTCGGCAAAGAGTTCCTCGATATGATCATCGCGGCAAAGGTTGTGGATGGGGTGGATGGCGCGATTGCACATATCCGCCAATTTGGCTCAAACCATACTGACGCGATCATCACCGAAAATGATGCCATCGCTGAACAGTTCTTTCATCAACTCGACAGTGCGATCCTGATGCGCAATGCCTCGACCCAGTTTGCCGATGGGGGCGAATTCGGCATGGGGGCCGAGATCGGGATCGCCACAGGCAAGCTGCATGCACGCGGGCCCGTTGGGGCGGTGCAGCTGACCAGCTTCAAATATCTTGTCACGGGTGACGGAACAGTGCGGCCCTAGAACCGCGCGACGATACGCTCCTCGTGCAGATCAAGCCGCAGCGCGCGGCCTGCTTCTGCCAATACGTCCGGCAACAGGGCGAACTGCACCTGTGCCGCCTTGTGATCCACCTGATGATGACGATTTGTCAGGCTATCCCACAGTGCGGCATCGACCTTCATGCGTTGACCCTGAGCGCGCAGCGTCCACGTGGCCCCTGACAGATCAATATGAATGTCACCCCCCATGGGCATAGCGGTTTCAAAGCATTGCAACATCAGGAAGGCGCAGCGTACATCGCGGCGCGGCTGATCATCCGCGATCTGCCAATCATAGATGAACCGTCCGCCCTGCGCGACGGCCGCCAGGATCGATTGCACCTCTGACGGCCCAACAACCTGATCTGCACCGGCCGCCCCGAATGCCATGCGAAAAAACCTGATCCGGGCATTGGCGTTTTGAACACTCTCGCTGATCAGGTCCATTTCGGCCCCGGCACCGCCATCGGTCAGGGCCAGCAGCTCAACCCCATTGCCGATTGCGCCAATAGGGCTGATAAGGTCATGGCAGATGCGCGAGCCGACCAGCGCTGCAAGATCAGTGGGCATGGGGCAAACTCCGTCCTGAGGGGAAAGACATGTCAGATATCAACGCATTGCTGACACCGGGCATGTTGGTGCAGCACCCGCAGCAACCCGGCTGGGGCGTCGGGCAGGTACAATCGAATATCGGCGGCAAGATCACCGTGAACTTCCGCGAGGAAGGCAAGGTTGTGATTGATGCGACGCAGGTCACGCTCATCTTGATCGGATCCACGTAAATCGGTTCAACCATGGGTAGCACGCAGGAGTTTTCTGTCAACGTTCGTAACTCCCAGCTAGCGAGGAATTGGTTGCCAAAAGGTTACCACACTCCTAGAAAAATCCCGCAGGCAAAAGGGTCCGCAGACAGATGAACCGGCACGGCCCTCTTTTCAAAACCTCCATCGCGCAAACCAAGGCAGAGATCGCAGCAGCCCAGCGATTGCGCTATCGCGTGTTTATCGAAGAACTGGGCGGCACCGGCCCCATGGTTGACCACGCGGCCCGACTGGAACGTGACCGGTTCGATGATCATGCGATCCACATCATCCTGCGCGATATGACCCGGCCGGCGGATGACCGGATTGTCGGGGTCTACCGGGTGATGACAGCAGCAGGTGCAGCAGCGGCTGGGCAGTATTATTGTGAAGATGAGTATGATCTGACCCCGCTCAAGGCGACCGGTCAGACACTTCTGGAACTCGGGCGGTCCTGCCTGCATCCGGCCTATCGGCGGGGTCCGGGACTCATGCATCTGTGGTCCGGGTTGGCAGATTTTGTGGCGGACAATGACATCGACATCCTCTTTGGCGTGGCCTCTTTCCATGGCACCGATGTCGCCGCATTGGCTGCACCGCTCAGCCTGCTGCATGACCGGCATCTGGCCCCGGAACACCTGCGGGTGACGGCGCGACCGCCGGGGGCGCGTGCCATGAACATCTGCGACATCGACCAGATCGACAAAGTGGCGGCCACGCGCGCCATTCCGGCCCTGATCAAGGCCTATCTGCGCCTTGGCGGCGTGGTGGGCGACGGCGCCTTTGTCGATCACGCATTCAACACAACCGATATCTGCCTGATCCTGCCGACCGACGCGGTGGGGGCGATGCAGCGGCGTGTCTATGAACGGGGCCAGGGGCTTGCCTGACGTCTGGTACAGCGATGACGACCCCACCTTGCCAACGGTCAGTCCCATGGGCTGGGTCAGGGTGGCGCGGCGCGGGATACCTTTGGGTCTGCTTGTCTTTGGCGGGCTTGTGATCCTGCTTATGGTTCGGCTGGTCGAATGGCCGCTTTTTGGGCAACGCCGCCCCATCACGCCGCATATCACCCAATTTGTCTGCCGCAACGCCTTTCGCATCCTCGGAATGCGATACCAGACCATCGGCGCGCCCATGCAAGGCCCCGGTGCCGTCGTGTCCAATCACGTCTCGTGGCTGGACATTCTGGCGCTGAACGCGCGCAAACGGATCTACTTCGTCGCCAAGGCAGAGGTCGCAGGCTGGCCCGGTATCGGCTGGCTGGCCCGTGCCACAGGTACGGTGTTCATCAAACGGGATCGGCGCGAGGTTGCCCAGCAAATCGACCTATTTCGCACCAGGCTTGCGGCGGGGCACAAACTTCTGTTCTTTCCCGAAGGCACATCAACCGACGGGCGGCGGGTGCTGCCGTTCAAACCCGCGCTGTTTGGGGCTTTCTTCGATCCGGCCCTCGCCGATCAGCTGCAACTGCAGCCCGTGACCCTGAATTATGAGGCGCCTGTCGGCGTTGATCCACGCTTTTACGGATGGTGGGGGGATATTGAACTGGCCCCGCATCTTCTTGGGGTGCTGTCAGCGCCACGGCAGGGTGGGGTGAGTGTCCATTACCATGATCCAATCAGTTTGGCGGTCTTCAGCGACCGCAAGACACTGGCCAAAACGCTCGAAGAACAGGTGCGCGCTGGCCTAACCGCCCATAGCGACACGCAAATCGTGCAGGGCTGACACAGGATCATCCTGCGACCAAACCTCATCACCAATCCCGAAGAAATCAGTGTGCGGGGCCAAGGCCCGGATCAGGTCGGCGTCAAGCGCCCCTTCGGCCACAACCGGCACCTCGATCATCAGCGACCACCATTCAAACAGCTCCAGTTCCGCCTGACGGCCATCACCCAAGGGCGTCACACCAACGGGGCCAAAGCTCACATAATCCGCGCCCAGTTCACCAGCGGTCATGCCGTCATGGCGGGAATTGCCGCAAAAGCTGCCGACAATGGCATCAGGGCCCAGATCCTTGCGCACTTTCTTGACCGACCGGGCACCATCGGGCAGATGCACCCCGTCAAGGCCCAGCCGTTCCACCATCAGGATATGGCTGTCGATCACTAGCGCCACGTCACGGGCATGGGTCACCTCGCGCAGGGCATCGGCAGCCTTGGAAATGCGCATGTCATCCTTGGTGGCCAGCGCCAGCCGCACGCAGGCGACCTCGGTCGCGTCAAGACAAGCGGCCAGTTGATCGGGATAGGTGGAAAGGTCAAACTCTGACGGGGTGATCAGATAGATTTGCGGTGCATCTTGGGCGTCCGACATCGGGGCGTTCCGGAATTATTCTTGCGTTGCGGGCGTTTGTAACCGGGATTGGCAGGCTTGGCTATGCCTTGGGTGGCAGTGATGACGCATAGGCCAGTGCCATTTTCACGATCTGCGTGCGGCGGGCATCATCAGCGATGAGATCTTCCGAGATATCGACCATCCCACCCATCTTGCGCCCGGTAAAGGACAGCTCTGCCACTCCATCAATCTGTAGCGCCTCGGCCTCAGCCGCCTTGCCGACCCGCGCCATGCCACCGCCACGATGCACGCCACAGATCATGTTGCCATGTTTCAGGAAACATAAGCCGCCAAACATCTTCTTCTCTGAAATCCCCACCTCATCAGCCAGTTCGGTACGCATCAGTTCCGCGTGCCCTTCATCATAGGCCATGACCCCCTCCTTGCCTTGCGATTTGGCGCAGCGTATCACGCCGCGACCACCAAAAGGAACCAGCATGCCAACCCCTCATCCACAACCTGCATTTGTCCTGATCCGGCCCCAGATGGGTGAAAATATCGGGGCAGCCGCGCGGGCGATGTGGAATTTTGGACTGGACCGGATGCGCATCGTCGATCCGCGCGATGGCTGGCCCAATCAAAAGGCCGTCGCGATGGCCAGCGGGGCCGGGCGGTTACTGGACGAGGCACAGCTGTTCGATGACACGGCCGGCGCCATCGCCGATTGTTCCTTCGTCTACGCCACGACCGCGCGGCCACGCGGTCTGACCAAACCCGTCTTCACGCCAGAGGCCGCGATGCAGGATGCGCGGGCGCGGATTGCAGCGGGCGAAAAGGTCGCCGTGATGTTCGGCCCAGAACGGGCGGGGATGGAAAACGATGACATCGCACGCGCCAACGCGATCATCTCGGTGCCGATCAATCCGGATTTCCCGTCGCTCAACCTTGCGCAATGTGTGTTGCTGACCGGGTATGAATGGCGGCGGGATACCGTCCCGACGGAGGCGACCCGTGTCGACGCACTTGGTGACTGGGCCGAACAGATCGAAATCGAAAAGCTGGCTGATCATTACGAGAAACGTCTGGATCAGGCCGGGTTCTTCTTTCCCGACCACAAGGCCGCGAACATGAAAATCAACATGCGCAATTTGTGGTCACGGATGCCGCTGACGCGGGCGGATGTGCAGATGCTGCACGGGATCATGCGGCAGATGGTCCGCTGGAAAGAACGCGATAAAGGTTAATATCCGGTCCGCCAAGCGCTCGTTGGGGTCCGACGTTTTGCCGACGCAAATCCGACGCGATGCCGACCGCCCATTTTGGCCTCGCGCGGCATCCTGACGCTTGCAGCCGCCCGGCGTCAGACATAGGTTCCGGCCAAGCAATTGCGGAGCAACCATGCCATCCAAGCGCAGCATCTTTGAAGAGGTCGGCGAAACCCCGAAACAGACCGCCACACCCGGCGGGATCGACAAGGCGGGGCAGGGCGCGCGGGGCGCGATCCGCATTTGGCTGATGGTGCTATTTGCATTGGTCGTGATCATGATCGCCGTAGGGGGTTTGACCCGTCTGACCGATAGCGGTCTGTCCATCACCGAATGGAAACCGGTCACCGGTGCAATGCCCCCGATGTCGGCAGAGGCCTGGACCGAAGAGTTCGACAAATACCGTGCCATTCCCGAATATCAGTTGCAAAACAAAGGGATGACTTTGGAAGAATTCAAGGTCATCTACTGGTGGGAATGGGGGCATCGGCAATTGGGCCGGGTCATTGGCGTGGTCTGGGCGGCAGGATTCCTGTTCTTTCTTGCAACGAAAAAGATCCCGCCCGGCTGGACCGGCAGGCTCCTTTTCATCGGCGCGCTTGGTGGATTGCAGGGCTTCATCGGCTGGTGGATGGTGTCATCCGGCCTGCGTGAAGGCATGCTTGATGTCGCCTCTTACCGGCTTGCCACGCATCTTGGTCTGGCCTTTGTCATCTTCGGTTTCATCGCATGGTACATCTACCGGCTGGGCCGCACACAGGCCGAACTGCTTCAGGCGCGCCGTAGTGCGGATGCAGGATTGTCGCGTCTTTACAATGTGTTAATCGGTTTCGCGTTCCTGCAAATTCTGATCGGCGCCCTTGTCGCCGGCATCGATGCAGGCCGCGCCTATCCTGACTGGCCCTTGATGGCCGGTGGCCTCCTGCCGCCACAGCCATTCGATCTGCAACCGGTCTGGCGCAACTTTTTCGAAGACGCGGGACTGGTGCAATTCATGCACAGAATGGCCGGTTACATTTTGTTTTTGTTCGGTATTTTCGTCTGGCTGCGGGCGCGAAAGTCCGCAAACCGGCGTACGCGGGCGGCTTTTAACATGGTCATCGCGATGATGTTCATCCAGATGGTACTGGGCATTGTGACCGTGATCTATTCCGCGCCGTGGCACATCGCGATCCTGCATCAGTTCGGCGCAGTCCTGCTTTGGGCGATGATCCTGCGTGGGCGTTTTCTGGCGCAATACCCCATTCCACAATCCGTCCGAGGATAAACCATGTCAGCATATCAAGACCTTATGGCGTTTCAGCGGGAAACTGAGGCGCTTAGCCAAATCGCCGGTCGGCTCGGGTGGGATCAGGAAACCGTCATGCCCGAAGGGGCCACGCCGCAACGATCCGAAGAACACGGCGCCATGGCCAACATTCTGCACGCCCGCCGGATCGACCCGCGCGTTGGCGAATGGCTGGAAAAGGCAGAGGCCGAGGATGATATCGCGGCGGCCAACCTGCGCGAGATCAGGCGCAGCTACGAACGTACCGCAAAGGTGCCTGCGCGGCTCGCAGCGGAACTGGCCAAGACAACATCGCTGGCGCATCGTATCTGGGCGCAGGCTAGAGCGGATGAAGATGTTGCCGCTTTTCTGCCTATTTTACAAAAGGTTGTGGACCTGAGGAAAGAAGAGGCATCAGCCGTTGCAGGCGACGCCGACCCTTATGATGCGCTGCTCGATGACTATGAACCCGGTGCCACAGGCGCCAGCCTTGCCGCCATGTTCGATGCATTGCGGCCCCGGCTCGTGGCGCTGCGCGCGGCCATCCTCGATCAGCCCGCCCCCGCATCGCTATCGGGTACCTTCGACGAGGCCGGGCAGTTGGAGATTTCCAGGAAGCTGGCACTCGCCTTCGGCTACAGCCTGGAAAACGGGCGAATCGACAAGGCAGTCCATCCGTTTTCCTCTGGCTCAGGCTTGGATGTGCGGATTACCACGCGGACGAGCGCGGAGGATCCCTTCAACTGCTTCTACTCGACCGTGCATGAGGTCGGCCATGCCACCTATGAGCAAGGTATTGATGATCAACACCTTCTGACCCCGCTTGGGCGTGGTGTATCAATGGGTGTGCATGAAAGCCAAAGCCGCATCTATGAAAACCAGCTGGGGCGTAGCCGCGCCTTTACCGGCTGGCTCTACGGCCAAATGCGCGACACCTTCGGTGATTTCGGTATTGCGGATGAAGAGGCATTCTATGCCACGGTGAACCGCGTGCATGACGGGTTTATCCGCACCGAAGCGGATGAGGTGCAATATAATCTGCATGTCCTGCTGCGTTTTGATCTGGAACGTGCGCTGATCGCCGGCGATCTGGCGGTGAACGATCTGGAAGCCGCCTGGAACGACCGGTTCAAGGCTGATTTTGGCTATGCGGTCGACAGACCCTCAAACGGTGTCTTGCAGGATGTGCACTGGTCGGAAGGGCTGTTCGGCTATTTCCCGACCTACACGCTGGGCAATGTCTATGCCGGGTGTTTGCACGACGCCATGCGCGCAGATGTACTTGGCCTGGATGATGATCTGGCCAATGGTGACACATCGCGGGCCACAGGGTGGCTGCGCAACAGCCTGCAGCAATTCGGCGGCTTGCGCAGCCCGGTGGAGACGATCGAGCACGCCGCCGGAAAGGCGCCGGATGAGGGTCCGCTTTTGGATTATCTTGAGGATAAATTCGGGGGCATCTACGGGCTCTAACTCCAGTCCGGGTCACGTTTTTCCAGAAAGGCATTGATCCCTTCGTCAGTGTCTTGATCCAGCATGTTGTGCACCATGACCTCCCCGGTGAAACGATAGGCATCTACGACAGGCATTTGAATTTGCTGGTAAAATGCCTCTTTCCCGATCTTGACGGCTGAGGGCAGTTTGGCTGCGATAGACTGAGCCAGTTCTTGTGTCTCTCGCTCCAGCGCATCCGAATGCACGGCGCGATTGATGAGTCCCAGATCCTGAGCTTCGCGCGCATTGACAAATCGGCCGGTGGTCAGCATCTCGAACGCGGCCTTGCGGGCGATGTTGCGGGTCAGCGCGACCATTGGGGTCGAACAGAACAGCCCGATATTCACCCCGTTCACACCAAAACGGGTTTCATCGTCCGATATCGCCATGTCGCAGGTCGCGACCAGCTGACAGCCGGCCGCCGTCGCGATGCCGTGGACCTGCGCGATGACAGGCTGGGGCAGGGATTGAACGCGTGCCATCAGTGCCGCACAGCGGTCGAACAGGTCCTTGAAATAGGCGGCACCACCATCCTCTGCCTGACGGCCCGCCTGCATTTCCTTCAGATCGTGGCCGGCACAGAATGCCTTGCCCATACCCCGTAGAATGACAACACGCACGTTCGAGTCATTAGCGATACCGTCCAACGCATGATGCAGCGCCGCGATCATCGCGTCAGACAGCGCGTTCAGGCGCGCCGGCGCGTTCATGGTCAGCGTTGCGACCGACGCCGCGTCACTGCGTTCAAGGATTGTCATCATCACCCTCCCGTGCTGATTTGACCCAAGGTTAAGTCAGCGGAGGCCGATATGGAACTGAAGATGGATATTCCGCAGTTGGAAGCGTTCGTTGCTGAGCAGTTTCCGCAACTTGGCGATGATTTTCTGATTGAAGAGCTGACACCGGACGGCGTGCGCGTGCGGCTGAAAGTGGCGGAACGCCATCTGCGGCCCGGTGGTACGGTGTCTGGTCCGTCCATGTTCGCACTGGCCGATGTGGGCATGTATCTGGCGATATTGGGTCGGATCGGGCCTGTCGCACTGGCTGTGACCACGAATTGTGCGATTGATTTCATGCGCAAACCGGCGGCCCATGCTGACATGATCTGCGAGACGCGGTTGCTGAAACTCGGTCGGGTGCTGGCCGTTGGTGATGCCGTTCTTTTCAGTGAAGGGCAGGTGGCCCCGGTCGCCCGCGCCTCGCTCACCTATTCCATACCGCCCGCACCTAAATGAACTGGGCCGCGCCCCAGACCCAACCAATCAGGATCGTGGCCGCTGAAACTGCTGCGGCATAACCGGCAAGTTTCAGGCGCGAAAACGGGCGTTCGCCAAAGGTGCGCCCGTGAATCCCGCAGACAACGATCTTCTTGGGTTTGTCGCCATAGTGATAATGCAGAATCCAGACCGGTAGCAGGATGCGCCGATAACGAATACCGGTTGTATCGGTCTTGTAGCTCAGATCGATGATCCGGTTTTTATTGATCCGCTTCTTGATCTGGTTGCGGATCAGCAGGTCCTTGTCGGCGGCATTGGCAGCCAGTCCTTCGCCCACGCTTTGATGATGCCGTTCGGCAGCAAAACCCGCCAGATAGGCCGGATCATAAGATCGCAGGCTGTCGGGGTGGAAATCATGCAAGATGCCGTCGCGGATCAGGGGCGTGATATGGTGCGATGCGGGCATCAGCAGATCATCAAAGACAACTGTCATATCGCCGCCGGTCGAACGGGTTTCCCAGTTCTTGCCACGCTTGACCCTGTATCGGGCGAGGTAATTGACGGCCTCGCGGCTATCAAAGGTCCAGAACGGGGCATATAGCCCCGCAACGCGCCCTTGCGATACGATACCCGGCAGATCATCAGGGGCTGCAAGCCGCGCCTTGACCCAAGCCAGTGCGCGCTCTTGTGCCTCGGCTTCGGTGATCCGGAACGGGATGACCCCCATGGTCTGATAGCTGGCTTCCTGAGCTTTAAGAACGACAGGTCCATCGCAATAGGCGCAGCGTTCGGACAGGGCAGGGCCGGTAAACACAACCTCACCCCCGCAGGTCCGGCATTGATGAGTTCTTGTGTTGGTCAGAATGGTTTGTTCGGTGTGGGCGGTGTCCGGGTGATAGTGGAATTCGCGCGCCGGATCGGTGCTGCTGTCATGTGCAATCGGGTGAACGGCACCGCAGCTTGTGCATTTCAGTGCTGCGTCAGAGGGAGAATAGCTGCACTGGCCGCCACAGGCTGCGCATTGCAAATCGGATTGGGCCGCGCGCAGCGCCATCAGTCATCACCCAATGCGACGGCGATCTCAAGCAGGATACGCAACCGCAACCAAGACCGATTGATCGCGCCTTCCAGATCGCCGCTGCTGGACCAGTCGCCAAGGATTGTTGCCAGAAACCATGTGGTCATGATCCAGAAGGCGATGATCGACCAGCCTGACACGGTTCTGAGCCAGCCGGCTGAGCCTTGTTTCAACTCGTGTTTGCCTTCATAGATCTGGATCAACTTTGTGACCGGAAAGATTCCTACAAGGGTTGCGACCACCAGTAAGATGAGCCCGAAAACATAGGGGAGAAGGAGATCAAGAAACATGGGTGCCGAATGCCTGTGGTCGCTGATCAAAACTTGTGGGCAGGTGGATCCGGTTTGGCAAGAGAACCGGCATAACTAACGTCGAGTGATTTATGGGGTAAAATAATACCTAATTTCTAATACATTGTTTTTACATCGATTATTCAAGCAAGCGCCGCTTGACTGCCAATCGCATCTCTCTATAACGGCGCAATCTGAATGACCTCCGTGGCCGATGCCACCCCAACGATATTGGTGAGATATGAAAACCTTTACCGCGACCCCGGCGGATATCGACAAGAAATGGATCCTGATCGACGCCGAAGGCGTTGTTCTGGGCCGTCTTGCGTCGATCGTCGCCATGCGCTTGCGCGGCAAGCACAAGCCATCCTTTACGCCGCACATGGATATGGGCGACAACGTGATCGTCATCAACGCTGAAAAAATCCAGATGACTGGCAATAAGCGTGATGAGCGTTATTATTGGCACACCGGCCATCCCGGCGGGATCAAATCCAAGACCAAGGCAGAGATCCTCGAAGGCGCCCACCCCGAGCGCGTTGTGATGAAGGCCATTCAGCGCATGCTGCCCGGTGGCAAGCTGAGCCGCAAGCAAATGACAAACCTGCGCGTTTTTGCAGGCGCTGAACATGGCATGGATGCCCAGAAGCCCGAAGTTCTGGATGTTGCTTCCATGAACAAAAAGAACACACGTACACAGCATAAAGCCGACACAACCGGCACACCGGGGAGTGCATAATGGCCGATCAAGTAAACTCGCTCGAAGAGCTGGGCCAAGTCGCCGAGGGCGTCGAAGCTGTTGATGCACCTGTGGTTGAAACTGCCGCCCCCCGTGAACCTGTTCGCGACGAACTGGGCCGGTCCTACGCCACCGGTAAGCGCAAGGATGCGGTTGCCCGTGTCTGGATCAAGCCGGGTTCAGGCAAGGTGACTGTCAACGGCAAGGACATGAATAGCTATTTCGCCCGTCCTGTGCTGCAAATGATCCTCGCCCAGCCGTTTTCGGTTGCTGGCGTGACAGGTCAGTTTGACGTGGTTGCCACCGTCAAAGGCGGCGGTTTGTCCGGTCAGGCTGGCGCGGTCAAGCACGGCGTGTCCAAGGCGCTGCAGCTTTATGACCCAAGCCTGCGTCCGGCGCTGAAAGCGGCCGGCTTCCTGACCCGCGACAGCCGCGTGGTTGAGCGGAAGAAATACGGTAAAGCGAAAGCGCGCAAGAGCTTCCAGTTCTCCAAGCGCTAATTGCTGGCGAGTTTTTTGGAAAGGGCGGTCCGTTTTGGCCGCCTTTTTCGTTAAAACGCCTTGAAAGTCAGGGTGGTCAGGGATCGCTCTATCCCTTTGATATCCAATAGGTTTTCGTTGATATATTTGCCTACATCCTCGCCCTCGGGGATGTAGAGCTTCATCAGCAGGTCGAAATCGCCGCTGGTGGAATAGAGTTCCGAATGGATTTCGCGCAGGGCGATGGCGTCGGCCACATCATAGGTGGTGCCGGGTTTGCAGCGGATCTGGACAAAGACGCAGGTCATCAGGTTTTCCTAAGATCGGGGTTTGGAATGACCATAGCTGTTGCGGCGCATGATGCAAATTCTGTGTCTTGATCTTTTCGTCGCGCCGGGAAAGCATCAGCGGATGTGGCGCAGATTGACAGCGACGGAAGGCGGGCAGGGGTTGCTGATGGTCAGCCCGCCCTTGATCTATGCGCTGGCGCTGCTCGCAGTGCCGTTGGGGGCGATCCTGTTGTTCAGTTTCTGGACGCAGGATTTCATGACAGTGGATACGACTTTTACCCTTAACAACTACCGCGAGATTGCTGAAAAACCGATCTATGGTGCCTTGCTGCAGCGGTCGTTATTCGTGGCCGGTTGCGTGACCATTGTGACGGTTATCCTAGCCTTTCCAGTGGCTTATTTCGTGTCCTTCCATGTCAGACCAGAACGTAAGTCGCTGTGGCTGTTTCTGATCACGATCCCCTTTTGGACATCCTATCTGATCCGGGTTTTCCTATGGAAAGTGATCCTGGGCTATAACGGCGTGATCAATACCGGACTGATCAATTTGGGCCTGATCGAGGAACCGCTTACCTTTATCCTGTATAATGTAAACGCAGTGATCATCACGCTGGCCCATGCCTTTGCCCCTTTTGCGATCCTGCCGATTTTCGTGGCGCTCGAAAAAATAGATCGCTCGCTGTTGGAGGCGAGCCAGGATCTAGGCGAAAGCAAATTCATGACCTTTCTGCGGGTCACTTTACCGCTGTCGATGCCGGGTGTTGTGGCGGCTGTTCTGATCGTCTTTATCCCGACGATCGGGGATTATGTCACGCCTGAGCTGATGGGCGGGGCGGGTGGCAAGCTGATTGCGAACATGATCCAGACGCAGTTTCTGGCGCTCAATAACGCGCCATTGGGTGCGGCGCTGGCCATTGTCGCGATGCTGAGCGTATCGGCGATTTCGCTTGTCTTTGTTCTGCTGAACCGTCGATGGTTGAAGGGGCGATCATGAGCCTGCGTGTCTATGCCATTGCTTATCTGATTTTTCTTTATGCCCCAATCGCTTTACTGCCGATCTTCGCGTTTAATGACGCGACGATTATTGCCTTTCCGCTGAGCGGGGGCACGACGAAGTGGTTTGGTGAACTGATGACCAACAGCGCATTGCATACGGCTGTTGGCAATTCGCTTTTCATTGCGGTGATGACATCGATTCTGTCCACTTTGCTGGGTGTCTGTGCGGCGCGCGCGGGTGCGATGTACCGCTTTCCCATGAAGGCCGGGATCATGGGGTTTATCATGTTACCCCTTGTTTTGCCTGAGATTATTGTGGCGGTGTCGCTCTTGGTGGTGGTTGTGCAGATCCTTGATCTGGGGCTGTCCAATTGGACGATCATCGCGGCACATGTGCTTATCTGCACACCGTTTTCTATCGCAATCCTTAATGGAGCGTTTCAGAACCTGGATCCGTCGATGGAAGAGGCGGCGATGGATTTGGGAGAGAGCCGGTTTTCAGCCTTTCGCCTTGTCACTTTGCCACTGGTGATGCCTGGGATTATCGCATCAATGCTGATTGCGTTCACGATTAGCTTGGATGAATTCATCATCGCGTTTTTTCTATCGGGGTCGAGCCCGACAATGCCGGTCTATATCTGGGGGTTGCTGCGCTTTCCACAATCTTTGCCGGTTGTCATGGCACTTGGCACGATCCTGGTTGCGCTGTCTATCCTGTTGTTAACAATCGCAGAAATCCTGCGTCGCCGTGGCATGGCGCGTGTCGGGGTGAAGGACAAGGGAGGGTTTCTGTGACCCCATTGATCACTTTGAAGGGTGTTAACAAGCACTATGGCGACTATCACGCCTTGCGCGATATTGATCTTGAGATTCGCGAGGGCGAGTTCTTTTCCCTGCTTGGCCCATCTGGCTGCGGGAAGACGACCCTGCTGCGCACAATTGCGGGATTTGAAAGTGTTTCCAAAGGGTTAGTGACCATTGGCGGCAAGGATATGGCTGGCGTGCCGGCCAATCTGCGCCCGACGAACATGGTATTTCAGTCTTATGCGATTTTTCCGCATTTGAGCGTTGCTGAGAACGTCGCATTTGGCCTGCGCAAACGGTCCGATCTGAATGCCAAGGCGAAACAGACGCTGGTTGAGGATGCGCTGGATATGGTGGGTCTGGATGGCTATGGCAAGCGCGCCGCACATGCCTTGTCTGGCGGGCAGCGGCAGCGCGTTGCATTGGCCAGGGCATTGATTTTGAAGCCAAAAGTGCTCCTGCTGGATGAACCCCTTTCGGCGCTGGACAAGAAGATGCGCGAACAGATGCAGGTGGAGCTGATGCGCCTGCAACGCCATGTGGGGATCACGTTCATCCTGGTCACACACGATCAGGAGGAGGCGCTGGTGATGTCCGACCGAATTGCGGTGATGTTTGAAGGGCGGATCGGACAACTTGCGGATGCCGAGACCCTTTATCGTCGTCCGCGTAATCAGCAGGTCGCTGATTTTATTGGAAAAATGAACTTTCTGGACGTAGTGGTCCGATCATCAAACGACCCCGTTGATCTGGAAATATCGGGTCTGGGACGGGTGACGATTTCGCCGGATCAGGTGCCGGAGCCGGTGAATACTGGCAAGGCGATTGTTGGCATCCGGCCTGAAACGCTCAGCCTGCTTTTTGATGGCGAAACGACCGATCTGCGGTTGATCGACGGGGTAGTGGATGAGGTCGTTTATTATGGCGACATGACCTATTACGATGTGCGGGTTCAAGGTGTTGAAAAACCACTGAATATCGCGATGAAAAATGTGATCGGACGCCCGGTTCTGGATGTTGGTGCCGCGACGCGGGTGGTGTGGGATGAGCGGTCTTTGGTATTGCTTAACTAGGCGTACGCGCAACGGGTTTGTTGGTGTCGCCGCGGAATTTCAAAAAAGACCCGTTAACGCCTGCAAAATATGGAAAATGCGGTGTCGGCAAAGCGTCGGACTTGCGTCGGCCATGCGTATGGCAACTTGGCGGTGCGTGGACAGTAACGGACCGTGCGGTGGTCATTCGTTAACAGAGTGTTGCGTTTGACGCCGCTTAGAGCGTCGTCCGTAAAATCTGCAACGCAGATTTTCTCGGCGACAAGACAGGAGCAACGGTTGCATCTGTCTTGAAATCAAAAATCTGATTCAGATTTTTGGGATTTCGCTCTAGTTCAGCCTGACCGCATATCGCACCGAGAGTGTTTCCAGACCTGGATTAAGATCCTGGATATCCCCGTTGGAGCGGTGGTCGTAGCTGACCGTCAGCGTCGCACCATTGTCGAAGATGTAGCCTGCGCCGAAAGCCGAGCGGAAATGCAGGACCCCACCAAGGTCGGGGCCGTCGCCCTGGGCATATAGTCCGGGCATGAAGGAGGTTTCGATGAAGAATGGCCCATCTGAGAAATTGCGTGTGGTCCATGTGGCCCCGGCACCGACCCATCCAGCCCCTTCATCGGTGATTGAGGCACCGTAGGTGATTTGGAACGGCCCGTAGCGGCGTGGCGCGTCATAGCCGACATAAATTTCTTCGCCGATCTCTTCCTCCTGAAAAATCACCTGTCCGCCCTGCACCCAGAGGCGAGACGGGGCGTCCCGTTGGGCAACGCAGCCAGAGGCACATTCGTTCAATCCCATATCGGCGAGGCTGGTGATCAGCCAGATGACGGCGAGGGTTCCATCCATGGGTCAGCGATCCGGTTCAATGAGGCCGAGGCCCCGCAGGTAGATACCGATACCGGATTCCAGTAGGTCCTCGGGCGGGAAGGGGCTTTTGGTGCCGGGGTTGGAGCGGGCAAAAAGTTCGACAACCCCGTGGGACATGGCCCAGATGTGGGCGCTGAACATCTGCGGCGGTGGCCGCTTTTCAGCCGGAATATGCTGGCTGAGTTCCTCTGCGGCTTTTTCCAGTACGCCCATGGCGCGGGTCGCGACGGCGTGCAGTTCTGGCGTGCGGTTGATTGATATCCCGGATTCGAACATGGCGATGTAGTGGCCGGGGTTTTTACGTGCGAAGGCCAGATAGGCGCGCCCGGTCGCCTCGAACGCGGCGAGGGCGGATGGTTGGCCTTCGCCATAGGCGTATTCCATCAGGTCGCCGAACATCTCGTACCCTTGATGTGCGGCGGCGGCGATGAGGTCTTCGCGGCCTTCGAAATGCCGGTAAACGGCGGCGGGGGTGACCCCTGCCTCGCGCGCCGCTTCGGAGAGCGTGAAACCCGTTGGCCCGCGCTTTTCGATCAGCCGCAGACAGCCGTCGATCAGCGCCTCGCGCAGATTGCCGTGATGATAACCGCGTTTAGGCATGCCAGAGGTCTGGGCCTCCTGCGATTTGGGGGTCGATTTTGCCCAGCGCTTTGGGGTCTTTGCGGGCATAGTCAAGCTGGGTCAGGATACTGCGGATTGCCTGGATGCGCGCGCGGCGCTTATCGTCAGAACGGATAATGGTCCATGGTCCTTCCTCAGAATGGGTCTTGTCCAGTGTTTCCTGGATGGCGTCTGTGTATTCATCCCATTTGGACAGCCCTTTGACATCGATCCAGCTGAGTTTCCACTGTTTCAGCAGATCGCTTTCCCGGTCGAGGAACCGTTTCAACTGTGTGGCCCGGCCGACATTGAGCCAGATTTTGAAGAGTTTGATCCCCTCCTGTGCCAGCATATGTTCGAATTCGGGAACCTGTTTGAACCAGAGCGCACGTTGCGCCGGCGTGCAGAAGTCAAACACATGTTCGACCACGCCGCGGTTGTACCAGCTACGGTCGAAGATAGTGATCTCACCCTTTGCGGGCAAATGGGCGATGTAGCGTTGGAAATACCATTGCGCGGCTTCGGTTTCGGTCGGTTTGGACAGTGCCACAAGGCGTGCGCCGCGCGGGTTCAGATTTTCGCGGAAGCGTTTGATCGTACCGCCTTTGCCAGCGGCGTCTCGCCCTTCGAAAACAATGGCGATGCGCTGGCCGGTGTCGCGCACCCAGGCTTGCATGCGCACGAGTTCGATTTGCAGCAACTCAAGAGCGGCCTCATACTCGCCGCGCTTCCAGCGTTTGTTATAAGGATAGCTGTCGTTGAGAATTTTGGAATTGCCAGCGCCTTCTATGATGGCACGGACGTCGGCGGGCGCGTCCTCTTGGTAATAGCGGCTGATGCCGCCATCAAAGGGTAAATCCATGAAAACTCTCCCGATCTTCTGGATTACATATATGGGGCTTCCAGAGGCGGAGCGCAATTCGGGTCTGATTTGCGCCCCGGGCCCCGATCAGAAGCCGGCCCTTTCCGCGGCCCGGTTAATGGCGGCGACGGTTTCGACCGGGTTTGTTTGCTGGGGCATATGCCCGATCCCATCGAGCCGCGTCAGTCTAGCGGTGGGCGCCACCTTGATCACCTCTTCGGCATGCACATGGATCGGCACGGTGGTGTCCGCTGTGCCATGCAGAATTTCGATGGGGAGTGTCAATTCGGGATAGCGCGCTGACATCTCGACCACTTTGGGCCGGAGCGTGTTGACCTGCCTGACATTGGCCCGGAAACTATCCACCCGCAGGGTAAGCGGCGCACCAATGTATTCGGCGTAACCCTCAGGCGAGGATTGCGGTGCAAAGATATCCTCGATCCCGGCACGCACCCGGCTTTCCGGGGCAAGCGCCGAGATCAGTGGTATGGTGACCGCGCCGCCAAATGCGCTGCCGTTTACGGTGTAGTAGTTCCCCAGATCGCCGGGCCAGGGCATGGTCACGCCGGCAAGTGATACGATGGCTGCGGCATTGACGAGGCTGTCCTCATCCAGACCCTCAACCGCCCAAGCATAGCTGATAATCCCGCCCATGCTATGCCCGACGACAATGGGGCTTTCGATGCCGATCATGCTGGCGGCCTCGCGTAGCATGCGCGCCTGGGCACGCGGTGGGTCCCCTTCGGTGGCCAATGCCCCGGTTGCGATACCGGGGACACGGTCGGTATATCCCAGCCCTGGCCGGTCAAAGGCGGTGACCGTATAACGATCCGTCAGCCGGTCCATCAGATCGAAGGTGAATTCCCGCAGGTTGCCGCCAGCCCCATGCAGCAGGATCACATGTGGGCCGCTGCCCTCTTGTACGTAATGCACGCGCCCGCCGGTCACATCGACAAATTCGCCGATCGGGGGAAAGGCCTCTTCCGCCTTGGCGGTGCGATAGCCCGCGCTGAATGTCGTGAGTATTGCGCCCAGCCCCAATGTGGCTGTCGTGAATGCAAGGGTTTTACGTGCCAATTTTGTCCACCTCGAAATGGGTCGTCTGGTAAATCTCGTTTATCCAGTTGCCATATAGAAGGTGTGCGTGGCTTCGCCACCTGTTTTGCGGTTCTGCCGTTGGGTCATCGTCCGGATAATAGTTCATTGGCACGTTGATCGGCGTGCCATTGGCGATATCGCGGTCATATTCCTGCTTGAGCGTGCCGCTGTCATATTCGAAATGGTTGAAGATATAGAGCGCGCGGTGGCCCGGGTCTTCGACCAGGCAGGGCCCGGCTTCGTCGCTGGTGATCAGTGTGTTCAGGCCTTTGGCCGCGTCAATCTCGTCTTGGCGCATTTCGGTCCAGCGGCTGACGGGGATCACGCAATCATCCGAGAAGCCCCGCAGATAGGGTGACGCGGGTGCTGTGTTTCTGTGCCGGAAGCAGCCGAAGGCCTTGTGATCCAGAATGTGTTTTTGCACGCCGTGGAAATAGTTGATCATCGCCATGCCCCCCCAGCAGACCCCGAAGGTGGAATGTACATGGGTTTGGGTCCAGTCGAAGACCTGGGTGAGTTCATCCCAATATGTAACATCTTCGAAGGGCAGGTGTTCGATGGGGGCACCGGTGATAATCAGCCCGTCGAATTTCTGATCCTGCACCTCGCTGAAGGGGTGGTAGAATTCCTCCATATGGGCCGCGGCGGTGTTTTTGGTCTGGTGTTCAGACATCCGGATCAGCGAGAATTCGATCTGCAGCGGTGTGGCCCCGATCAGCCGGGCGAACTGGTTTTCGGTCTGGATCTTTTTGGGCATCAGGTTCAGAAGCGCAATCCGTAGAGGCCGGATATCCTGGCGGGCGGCGGTGTCTTCATCAAGCACCATGACGCCTTCCTTGGACAGGACGTCATAGGCGGGCAGGGCGGCAGGCAGTTTGATGGGCATGGGACAAATCCTGATCAGGGGGAAGAGATAGGCGGCTTAGCTGCGCATCTCAAGGGCGTCAGCGATCATGCTGACAAAGCCCTCCGAATCGTGAACTTGTGTGACTGCCTGCATGGGCACAGTGATCCCCCAGCGGTCTGCCATCGCCTGATATCGTGGTTGCCGGTGGGCGAGTGCCTTGGCAAAGGCCCAGCGGATGAAATCATCAGGGTCGACCTTGTCCGGAGCAACGTCGAATTTAGACAGGTAGGCGTTCCACGTGGCCAGCAGAAAGTCCGGGTCATAGGACATCGGCTTGGGTTCGCGATCAAACCGCCGGATCAGTTCGGCGGTGTGCTCATCGGTTCCTTTGATCCAGACCATCAGCGTTTTGGAGGCCAGATCGGTCATGATCGAGTCGTCGGGGTTGTTTACATCCACCCATTCGCAGATTGATCCGCCCGTATCGCAAACGAAATGCGGATATTGATAAAGGTCAACGGCCCGGTCAATGAAGTACCCCGTGTCATGCAGGGCTGCGACCTCGGCCTGTTGAAACTGGTCTTGCCGATGGGTGTATTCATCCCATGCCAATCCGCCTTTGGCCGGATCACCCGGTTTGCCGAGGTAAGACGACATCGGCTTGAGGTCATCAAACGAGATGTTGGAGCCGATATAGATAGAATTGGATCGCAACAGATCGCGCAGAAACGGCACCTTCATCGCTTCGCGCTTGGCATTGTCGGCGATTTTTTCGCCCATGTACCGGGTGCCGATGCGGTAATCGATGGAATAGTGGAACCAGTCCCCGGTGCTGCGCAACATATTGGACAGATAAGTCTTGCCCAGACCTGACATGGCAAAAAGCAGGACACGTTTCTGCGGGGCGTTGCGCCATTCTGATGCGGATGCGTAGATCATGACGCCTTGGGTAACCGGCGGATCAGGAATGATCTAGGGGATTTTTTGAGCCTTGGCTTTGTCGCTCTGGACGGCGTGCGACTTTGCGACAGCAACAATATCGCTTTGTGCTCGCTTAGTTTGCCGAGGCGTTCTTGCTGCGCTTTTGTTCGGCATAGCGTTCGCGAGTTCGCTTGAAAGCCTTGAGCAATCGCGGGTCGGTCGCTCCCATCAGCCTCAGTTGTTCCTCGAATTTCAGTTCACTTTGTCCGTAGAATGCCTCGGCTGCGTCATATGGCGCGGCTTTCTGCGTCTGTCTGGTCATCATGTCACGTCCTTCATTAACGTCCCCTCGATCAGATTGATTTCGGGCATTTATGGGGCGAATTGACGAAACTGAACAAAAGAACAGGTTAAACCGGCCAAAAAAGTTGATCAAATTCTATTAAAGTTACCACAGTACAGCCGGAGGTTTAATACCTCCGGTGCAGTTCATTCCATCCAAATCGCTGTTTTTATTGATTACCGGTGCCGATCTGGGCGTCAGGCACCGCGCCAGATCCATCCCCCACCCAGCACGCGGGTGCTGTCGGGATCGTAAAAGACGCAAGCCTGTCCCGGTGAGACGCCTTGTTCGGCGACCATCAATTCGACCTCTGCCTCTGTTTCTGAGATCGGGCGCAGAATCGCGTCTGTCGGTGGCCGGGTGGACCGCACACGCACGGCGATCTGTCGTTCGGCAAGGTCGGTCAGCTTTCCGCCACCGATCCAGTTGATTTCGCGAATGGGGACCCGCCGGGTGGCAAGCATGTCTTTGGGCCCGACGATGACCTGCTTTTTGTCCACGTCGAGTTTCACCACATAAAGCGGATCAGACAGGCCGCCGATGCCAAGACCCCGCCGCTGGCCGACGGTGTAGTGGATCACGCCCTTGTGGGTCCCGCGTATGGTGCCATTTGTGTCAACGATATCGCCGGGTTCTGCCGCACCCGGCCGCAGCTTTTCGATGACGGCGGCATAATCGCCGTTGGGCACAAAGCAGATATCCTGACTGTCGGGTTTACCCGCAACGCTGAGCCCGTATTTGGCGGCAAGCGCCCGGGTTTCTTCCTTGGATTTCAGGTGGCCCAGCGGAAAGCGCAAATAATCAAGCTGTTCCTGCGTCGTGGAGAACAGAAAATAGCTTTGGTCTTTGCTGGCATCAGCCGCGGAATGCAGTTCGGCCCCCTGCGCCCCCATCTTGCGCTGGATGTAATGACCGGTCGCCATGCAATCGGCCTCCAGGTCTTTGGCCGTTTCCAGCAAGTCCTTGAATTTCACCCGTTCATTGCAACGAATGCAGGGTACGGGTGTAGCCCCGCCCAGATAGCTGTCAGCGAATTCGTCCATCACCGCTTCACGGAAGGTGTTTTCGTAATCCAGCACATAATGGGGAAATCCCATTTCTTCGGCCACGCGGCGGGCGTCGTGAATATCGCGCCCGGCACAACAGGCGCCTTTTTTGGCCAGTGCTGCGCCGTGGTCATAAAGCTGCAGGGTGACGCCGACCACATCATAGCCTTCTTCGGCCAGTTGTGCCGCCACAACAGAACTATCCACGCCACCGGACATTGCCACGACAACACGTGTCTGCGCGGGCGGCTTTGCAAAGCCGAGGGAGTTGAGCGGCGAATCAAGGGGCATGGTTTGTCCAGATAGGATCGTTTCGCAATGAAATATAGGAAAATGCGACATACTCTCAAGGGGCAGTTATACCTCTCATTAAGCCATTAACCCCGATAACGCCTCCGGGAGTTACTGAAAGGGGTGCACCATGTATCTAAGGAAAATCGAAGGGCCGCGTTCTGTGACGCTGTCGGATGGAACCATTATGACCCGGGCTGACCTGCCATGCAGTGATACGCGCCGCTGGGTTGCGTCGCGCAAAGCGGCCGTTGTCAGGGCGGTGACCGCCGGACTGATTCAGCGCAAAGAGGCGTTGGAACGCTATAAACTGTCCGATGAAGAGTTTGGTGAATGGGAAAATGCGGTCGCTGCACATGGCGAAGCGGCTTTAAAAGCAACGGCTTTGCAACGTTATCGACAACCATAGGTGGAAATGTAAAGATATTCTGGTATGGTAACGGGTGATTAACCTTTAGCCGTTTAGGTTAACGACACCGAAGAGAGAGCGGAGAACTCGGATGCGTGTCTTGCTGGTTGAAGATGACCCAACAACGTCGAAAAGCATTGAACTGATGCTGACCCATGCGAACCTGAACGTCTATGCGACGGATCTGGGTGAGGAGGGGATCGATCTTGCAAAGCTTTACGATTACGACCTGATCCTGTTGGATTTGAACCTGCCGGACATGAATGGCCATGAGGTGCTGCGCCAGCTGCGCCTGAGCCGTATTGATACGCCTATATTGATCCTCTCAGGGGACGATGGGACAGAAAGCAAGCTAAAAGGCTTTGGTTTCGGTGCAGATGACTATCTGACCAAACCCTTCCACCGCGAAGAACTCGTGGCGCGTATCCATGCAATCATCCGCCGCTCCAAAGGGCACGCGCAGTCGATCATCAAAACCGGGCGCATTGCCGTCAATCTTGACGCCAAGACGGTCGAGGTGGGCGGCAGTACCGTGCACCTGACCGGCAAGGAATATCAGATGCTGGAGCTTCTGAGCCTGCGCAAGGGCACCACGCTGACCAAGGAAATGTTCCTGAACCATCTTTACGGCGGCATGGATGAGCCCGAATTGAAGATCATCGACGTGTTTATTTGCAAGCTGCGCAAGAAGCTAAGCGAAGCAACCGATGGTGAAAACTACATCGAAACGGTCTGGGGGCGCGGTTATGTGCTGCGTGATCCAGAGCCTGTCACGACAGCAGAAAAAATCGCGGTTGGCGCCTGACGCGACCGCGAGCCAAAGGCCACTCACAAGACGGGGCGGTGCTTCACGACTGGACGTTGTGAAGATGCCTGCCTAAGAATTGAACCCATCGTCATTGCGGCGGTGGGTTCATTTTTTTGAGGGCGCAGAAGTGAATAATAGCACCAGCGTTGGACATCCCGAAACAGGCCATCTGGATGTGGATGCATTGTCGGTTGATCAGGCAACGGTCGAGTTGGCATGGCTGGCGGCACAGTTGCAGGCAGCCAACACTGCCTATCACCGCGATGATGCGCCCGAGATCAGTGATGCCGCCTATGACGCGCTGAAACGGCGCAATCTGACGATCGAAGAGGCCTTTCCTGACCTCAAGCGTGCCGATAGCCCCAGCGAACAAGTGGGCGGGGCCATTGCCGAAGGGTTTGGCAAGGTGCGGCATGCTGTGCGGATGCTGTCGCTGGGCAATGCGTTTGATGACGACGATGTCACGGATTTTGACGCCCGTATTCGTAAGTATCTGGGGTTGGACGCGGATGCCCCCCTGATTTACACGGCCGAGCCAAAGATCGACGGGCTGTCGTTGTCGCTGCGTTATGAAGCTGGGGTGCTGGTGCAGGCGGCCACGCGCGGCGACGGAACTGTAGGTGAGAACGTGACTGCTAATGCCCGCACGATTGATGACATTCCCGAGCGGATTGAAGGCGCGCCGGAGGTGCTGGAGGTGCGGGGCGAGGTTTACATGAGCCACGCTGATTTCGCAGCACTGAATCAGCGGCAAGAGGCAGCGGGGGGCAAGACCTTTGCCAATCCGCGCAACGCCGCCGCCGGATCATTGCGGCAGCTGGATGCGAGCATCACCAAATCGCGCCCGCTCCGGTTCTTTGCTTATGCGTGGGGCGAATTGTCGGCACCTCTGGCTGACACGCAATCGGGGGCCATTGCACGCCTATCTGCGCTTGGTTTTGCGACCAATGATCTCACGGTGACCTGTGATGGCCCCACTGCCATGATTTCGCACTATCACATGATCGAGGAACGCCGGGCGACGCTGGGCTATGACATTGATGGCGTCGTCTACAAGGTGGATGATCTGGATTTGCAGCGGCGGCTGGGGTTCCGGTCAACCACGCCGCGATGGGCTGTGGCGCATAAGTTTCCGGCAGAACTGGCCTGGACCACGCTTGAGGCGATTGACATTCAGGTCGGGCGCACTGGCGCGCTGTCGCCAGTTGCGCGGTTAAAGCCGGTAACGGTCGGCGGCGTGGTGGTGTCAAATGCGACGCTGCATAATGAAGACTATATCGCCGGCATCGGTGGTGACGGACAGCCTATACGCGATGGGCGCGATCTGCGCGTTGGTGACTGGGTGCAGGTCTATCGCGCGGGCGATGTGATCCCCAAGATCAAGGATGTCGATCTGGCGCGCAGGCCTGATGCGGCCGTGCCTTATACGTTTCCGGAGATCTGCCCCGAATGCGGGTCAGAGGCGATCCGCGAGGAGGGCGATGCGGTTCGCCGCTGCACGGGTGGTATGATCTGCCCGGCGCAAGCGGTTGAAAAGTTGAAGCATTTTGTGTCGCGCGCCGCGTTTGATATCGAAGGGCTTGGAGCCAAACAGGTAGAGCAGTTCTATGGCGATGGCTGGATCAAGACGCCTGCCGATATCTTTACCTTGCGGGATCGGTATGGAGCCGGAATGCAGCAACTTAAGAACCGGGAAGGCTGGGGCGACAAAAGCGCGGCTAATCTTTTCGATGCGATTGATGATAAAAGGCAAATCCCGCTGCATCGGCTGATTTTCTCGCTCGGTATCCGGCATGTGGGCGACTCTGCGGCGACGACGCTGGCCAATCACTACATGTCCTGGGATGCCTTTGAGGCGGCCATGACCAACGCAACAGTCGGTGAAGGCGAGATCTGGGATGATTTGATCGGCATCGACGGTGTCGGCGCGGTCATGGCGACGTCGGTCATAACGGCGATGCAGCAGGAGGCCGAGCGCGCATCGATTGACGCTTTGGTTGCACATTTGAACGTGGAGGATGCAGAGGCCGTTGCGACCGACAGCCCGGTCGCAGGCAAGACGGTGGTGTTCACCGGATCGTTGGAGAAGATGACGCGCGCGGAAGCCAAGGCACGGGCCGAGGCGTTGGGCGCGAAGGTCTCGGGCTCGGTCAGTGCCAAGACTGATTTGTTGGTGGCAGGTCCAGGGGCCGGATCGAAGGCTTCCAAGGCGGAGGCATTGGGTGTCGAGACCATCGACGAAGATGCATGGCTGGCCCTGATTGGCGACGCATGAGCGGCCGCCCGGAGATTCTGTTTCCACTATTTGGTGCGCTGAATAATCTGGACGGCGTGGGGCCAAAGACAGCACAGATCCTGGAACAGACAGGGATCGAAAAACCACGCGATATGCTGATGACCTTGCCGCATGGCGGGGTGGATCGGCACCGGCGGGCCAGCATTCGCGATGTCGTGCCGCCAGCCACAGCGACAGTTGAGGTGACGGTGGGCGATCATTACCCGCCGCGGTCGCGGGGCCGCCCATATCGGGTGCAGGTCACAGACGCGCAGACCGCGTTTCAGCTCGTGTTCTTTCACGCCAAGGGCGATTATCTGCAGCGCCTCTTGCCGACGGGGCAGAAACGCATCGTGTCAGGCAAGGTCGAGATTTTTGATGGAATTGCCCAGATCGTGCATCCTGATCATGTCCTGCCGGTGGCCGAGGCGGATGAGATTCCGACCTATGAGCCGGTTTATCCGCTGCATGCGGGTATCTCGCAAAAACTGATGTGGAAGGCGACGCGATCCGCGCTGGAGATGGCGCCGGACCTGGTCGAGTGGATTGATCCGGAATTGAAGAAGCGAGAAGGCTGGCCGGATTGGCGTGCCGCTTTCGCGAAGGTACATACGCCGGCCTCATCGACCGATCTGTCGCCACATGATCCTGCGCGCCAGCGGTTGGCTTATGACGAATTGTTCGCGCATCAGATCACGCTAGCCTTGGCGCGGGCGGTGGTGCGCCGGGGGAAGGGATTGTCTTCCGAAGGGTCAGGTGCCTTGCGCGCGAAGGTTCTGGCGGAGCTACCCTATCAGCCGACGGCTGCGCAGATCCGCGCCATCGGTGAGATTGAGGCGGACCTGGCCACTGCGCTGCGGATGAACCGGCTGCTGCAGGGGGATGTGGGATCGGGCAAGACGCTGGTGGCGCTGATGGCGCTGTTGATCGTGGTAGAGGCTGGCGGGCAGGGGGTGATGATGGCCCCGACCGAGATACTGGCCCGCCAGCATCTGGAGGGGTTGCAGCCGCTGGCGGAAAGCGCGGGCGTGGTGCTGGAGATTCTGACGGGTCGCGACAAGGGGTCGGAGCGCAAGGTCAAGCTGGCAGCGTTGGCTGCAGGCAGGATTGATATTCTGGTCGGCACCCATGCCGTGTTTCAGAAAGATGTGCATTTTCATGATCTGCGACTGGCAATCGTGGATGAGCAACATCGCTTTGGTGTGGCCCAGCGGATGGAGTTGGGTGCCAAAGGGCAGGCGGTGGATGTGCTTGTGATGACCGCGACGCCGATACCACGGTCACTGGCGCTGGCGCAGTATGGCGACATGGATGTGTCGGTTCTGGATGAAAAACCACCCGGACGAACGCCTGTGCAAACCGCGCTGGTTTCAACCGCGCGGATGGATGAGGTTGTTGAAAAACTGCGCCATGCGGTGGCCGAAGGACGGCAGGCTTATTGGGTGTGCCCGCTGGTTGAGGAAAGCGAAGTCATGGATATGACCGCCGCAGAGGAACGGTTCAAGCATCTGCGTGCCGCTTTGGGTGAAGGTGTTGTTGGGCTGGTGCATGGGCAATTGCCGCCGGCAGAGAAGGACGCGGCGATGGCGCGCTTTGTATCGGGAGAGACAAAGGTGTTGGTCGCAACCACGGTGATCGAAGTTGGGGTGAATGTCCCCGATGCGTCGATCATGATGATCGAACGGGCCGAGCATTTTGGCCTCGCACAGCTGCATCAATTACGCGGTCGGGTCGGGCGCGGGGACGCCGCGTCGACCTGTTTGCTGCTTTATCAGGCCCCGCTGACCGAGAGCGGGCGGCGCAGGCTGGAAATACTGCGTGAGACAGAGGATGGGTTCCGCATATCCGAGGAAGATCTGGCCATGCGCGGGGCGGGTGATGTGATTGGCACGGCGCAGTCCGGTCTGCCGCGGTTTCGGATCGCCGATCTGGAGCGTCAGGCGTCACTCATGGCGCTGGCGCAATCGGATGCGCGCAAGTTGTTGCATGATGATCCGACGCTGGAAACAGATCGTGGGAAAGCGGCCCGTACATTGCTGTGGCTGATGGAGCAGGACAAGGCGATCCGTTTGATTTCAGTGGGTTAGCGTAACGTGTTCCAAAATGTTCACGAATGTTCCTAAAAAGTTCTTTACACAAGGTTAATGATGTGAGAACAAAGCAGCAACAGAACGTGAGGAACACAGCATGGCCCAAGAGATCAAATCCATCATCGTCCGGTCCCGCGAGACGCTTTTGGCTGATGCGCTTGGCGTTGTGGCCCTGATGATCATGTTGTTTGTCGGATTGTCCTTGCCCGGGCTGATCTGACCTCCCTGGCGATAGCCGTCCGGTCCATCACATTGCCCTGTCCCAAGAATGCAATGTCTGATGACCTGCCTGTCTGAGTCCAAAAAGGGGTTTTGCCTCCCCCGCTGGAACGCCGGACCGGACCTGTCGCTTAAACTGCCGCCGCCATCCTGTCCCGGATGTGCGGCGGTTTTTTCTGCGAGGGGCAGACTTTTCCAAGAAATTGGCTGCTCAGGCAGTGGCTTTGGCGGTTTCCAGTGCGTCTAGCGTGGCATCAAAAGCCAGCAGGATCGATGCATGCCGGTTTTTGTAATCCTTGGCAGGTTGCAGGACCTCAAGCCCGTCGAAAGGGGCGGTGGGCACAGGGCCGTCAGATTTCAACATGGCGTAAAGCTCATCACGCCCTTGCTGCACCTGCGCGGGCGTTGTGCCTACGATGCTGCCGCCAACGACGGCAGCGGCGGCCTGACCTAGGGCACAGGCCTTGACGTCCTGGGCATAGTCCGTGATCACGCCGTCTTCCAGGACGATATCGACGGTGACGGTTGATCCACAAAGGGGGGACCGTTTCTTGGCCGTGGCAGAGGGCTGCGCGAGCCGTTCGGTGCGCGGCATGTCGGCGGCCAGGGCAAGGATCCTGCCGGAATAGAGTTTGATCATGTCTGTTTCAGCTGACATCGCGTTTGCCCTTCCTCACGGTCCTCTTTAGATAGTCCGGACCGATCCTGATGCAAAGGTTTTTGACATGCCCTTCGATCCCGCCAGCCTGAAGTATAATGACGCAGGCCTGATCCCGGCGATTGCGCAGGATGCCGCATCAGGTGAGGTGCTGATGATGGCCTGGATGAATGCAGAGGCTGTCGCGCGGACACTGGAGACAGGGCAGGTGACCTATTGGTCGCGGTCCCGGCAGGAGTTTTGGGTGAAGGGGGCGACCAGCGGGAACACGCAGGCGCTGGTGGATTTCAAGGTGGATTGCGACCGCGATTGTCTGTTGATCGAGGTGCAGCAGACGGGCCCCGCCTGCCATACCGGCCGCCGGACCTGTTTCTATACAGCCGTGCGCAATGGTGAAGAGATTGAAGTGGTCAAGCTGCCGGAAGACCCACCATCTGCCTGATGTCATTGGGCGTGGCACCCTCGGCCCGGTATTTGGCGATCGCGCGGGCGTCGTCGCGTTTCGCCAAACGCTTGCCGTTCTCGTCGCGGATCAGTTTGTGGTGGTGGTAGATCGGGATGGGAAGGCCCAGCAGATGATAAAGCAGCACATGGATGCGGGTGGCATCAAACAGGTCTTCGCCACGGATCACATGGGTGATGCCCTGCGCATGGTCGTCCAGGACCACGGCTAAATGATAGGCGGCGGCCATGCCGCGCCGCGCCACCGCGACATCACCGATTGATGTCATCAGGTCGTCCGCGTCCAGTTGCAGCGTGCCGCAATACTTTTCGCCGGTTTCCTTGTAACTCGGCAAGGGCGCCGCCTGATCGACCGCTTCTTCCATATGCAAGCGGATCGCATCGCCCTCCCTGAAGTCTGCCATCGTTCGATGTCGGCAGGTCCCGGGATAGATGCGTCCGTCGGGTCCATGGGTGGGCACGCCCTCTTGGGGAGCGCTGGCGGCGTTTTCGATGTCGGTCCGGCTGCAGGAGCAGGGGTAGAGCAGACCTATCGCGGCAAGTTTTTGAATATTGGCCCGAAAACGGGGTTCGGACCGCGATTGCTTCATGATTGGTTCCGGCCAGGACAGCCCCAGCCAATGCAGATCGTCGATGGCCTGTTGTTCGAATTCCGGTTTTGAGCGGACGCGGTCGATATCATCCATGCGCAGGATGAATGTTCCATCGTCCGCCATGGCCATGTCATAGGCCAGCATCGCGGAATAGGCATGCCCCAGATGCAGTGGCCCGGTGGGCGATGGCGCAAAGCGGGTGATCATCGCCGTCGCAGGATGATGATGTCTGAGCCCATGTCCATGTCACCCAGATGGGGCCCGTGCTCGCGAAAAATGACCTCGGCCCGGCCTGCACCGATTTCCGTGCTGAGCGCCTCTGTGTAGCTGGCGTCTGCAAGGGTTGGATCGTTGTAGGACAATGCCAATAGACCACCGGTGTTGAGTTTCCCCACAAGTGCGCCCAGCGTTTCGGGTGGCGCGGCCCCGAGGCTGACGACGCCTGCCGCGACGATCACCGGGTAGGCGCCACGCCCGAAGCTGAGTTCGCCGGGTTGCGAGAGCCAGGTCTTGGCATAGACGCCGCGTTCGATGGCCTTTTCAAGCATCTCTGCGGTGACGTCGGTGCCGTGCAGGGTGCCGCACCCCGCTTCGCGCAGGATTTGCCCGGAGAAACCGGTGCCGCAGCCAAAATCCAGAATGGTAGTGTCAGGCGTCGCATGCGTTTTCAGCGCAGCGGCGATCCGGGCAGGGGTATGATACCCGCGCGCGGTGATATCGGCGTCATAGGTCGCAGCCCAGTTTGCGTAAACCGCGATGGTTTCCTCCACCGGGCGCGGTGTCCAGAGATCGGGGCGCAGCGGGTCCTTCTTGTCAGCCATGGTGCAAAGCTAACGCGGCAGTTCAGGCGGCGTCCAGCGCCATTTGACCCAGCCACGCCTGCCAATCGGATTTGGCCCGGTCGGTATAGGCTTTGTAGCGGTCTTTGCGGTTGCGCCGCCCGCCCTTGACCCCTTCCAGCGGTGGGAAGAGACCAAAATTGACGTTCATGGGTTGAAATGTCTTGGCATCAGCCCCGCCGGTGATGTGGGTGACAAGCGCGCCCATCGCGGTTGTATTCGGCACCGGGTCCAAGGTTTGGCCGGTCATTTCGGCCACCGCCATACGACCCGCAAGCAGGCCCATGGCGGCGCTTTCAACATAGCCTTCGACCCCGGTTATCTGGCCGGCAAAGCGGATGTTGGGCCGCGACCGCAGGCGCATCTTGTCATCGAGCAGCGTGGGAGAGTTGATAAAGGTGTTGCGGTGGATACCGCCGAGGCGGGCGAATTCCGCATTCTCAAGCCCAGGAATCATTTTGAAAACAGCCTTTTGCGCGCCGTATTTCATCTTGGTCTGGAAGCCTACGATGTTGAACAGCGTGCCAAGTGCATTGTCGCGGCGCAACTGGACAACGGCGTAGGGTTTGTTTTGTGGATCATGGTCGTTGGTCAGGCCGACAGGTTTCATTGGGCCAAAGCGCAGGGTTTCGCGCCCGCGTTCGGCCATGACCTCGATCGGCAGGCAGCCGTCGAAGTAACCGGCGGTTTCGCCTTCCTTGAATTCCGTCTTTTCGGCCGCCAGCAATGCGTCGATGAAAGCTTCGTACTGGTCGCGTGTCATCGGGCAGTTGAGATAGGCGGTGCGTTCTTCCTCGGTTTCGCCCTTGTCATAGCGCGACTGCATCCAGGCGACATCCATGTTGACGCTGTCGGCATAGACGATGGGGGCGATGGCGTCGAAGAACGCCAGCGCCTCGGCCCCGGTTTCCGCTTGCATAGCCTCGGCCAATGCGCCTGAGGTCAGCGGACCCGTCGCGATGATCCAGTGACCGTCTTCGGGGAGCGCGGCGATTTCATCGTGGGAAATGGAAATGTTCGGGTGTGCGGTGAGCGCTGCGGTGACCGCTTCGGCAAATGGATCACGGTCGACGGCCAGCGCGCCGCCCGCAGGCAGCCGGTGCCGGTAGGCGGTTTGCATAATCAGTCCGTTGGCCTGCATCATTTCCCAATGCAGCAAGCCGACGGCGTTTTGTTCATGATCGTCAGAGCGGAAGGAGTTCGAACACACCATTTCGCCCAAATTGCCGGTCCGATGGGCGAAGGTGCCCACTTTGGGGCGCATTTCGTGGATCGTCACGTTCAGGCCCGCATTGGCTGCCTGCCACGCAGCTTCGGACCCGGCCATGCCGCCGCCGATAATGTTGAGTGTTTTTTCCATGAGGGCACATTTAGGTCCTGTGCCGGGGAATGAAAAGGCCCGCGCACGTGGCGCGGGCCTTGATTGGTTAGGGTGTGGCGATCGGAAGCGCACCAAGCGCATTTCGGAACTGGCCGCTGCCTGCATTGGCATCCCCGCGCAGGTCGCGGGCAAATTCGCGGTCCAGACGTGTGGGCCCGCCAGTTTCGAACGAGATTGAAAGGCTCAAAGTGTCGACCGTTTCACCATTGCTTGGATCAATCTGGCCGATGGAGGCGTCAATCCATGCCCCGTCCGCAATCTCATACCCGGCACCGATCTTGAAGCTGGTGTAGTCGACCAGCCCGCCGGATACATTTTCGAAAGCGGCTGTACCGCGGAAGGCGCTGCCGAATTCATAGGCCCCGCGCGCACCGATGGTGCTGGCATCATCTTCGGAATTGCCCGCGAAGTAGACGCGTGCATCGATGGGGCCCTGTTCGTAATCTGCCGAAATGACGTAGCCTGTGCTGTCATTGGCGGTGTTGCTGCTCAGCCCGATGCCGAGGTCGATCCCTGGCGATACTTCGAACGTGGCGACACCCAGATACAGGGTTTCCTCTGCATCGAGGTCCTGCCGGATGCTGAGCCCGACGCCAAATTGATCTGTCCGGTATTGGGCGAACGCACCGGCGACAGTGGCGTCCGCTGTATCCGTCTCAACATTGCCGATTTCGGCCCCGATCAGAATGTCGGGTGAGAGGAAATATCCAGCCCCGACCGAGATCTCACGCGTCGTTGCATCCAGGTCGCCCCGATCCGCCGAGAGGTTTTCGACTGCGCCCGAAAGCAGGACATCGCCCACCTGGTATTCGATTTCGCCGACCAGTTCGTTGGCGTTGATGTCGTCATCACCGACAGAATAGTTGTTTCGGTCATAGCTAAATTGTGCGTAACGCACACCATCAGCCGCAACCGTGCCGGTCACAAGCGCGACGACAGCGGTGGAGCTGAGAATGATTTTGGTTCTTGTCATTGTCCAAACCTTTAATGGATGCTGGTAGCGATACATCTGGAATGCTGCCCTAGGGGAAATGGCGCAATCGGGGGGCAGTGGCAGAAAACCTGACTGATGCATCTTTGTCGCAAGGAGTGGCAAGGTCTTGCCGAGGTCGGCGGAAGACCGCAAAAAGCCCCGCAACAATGGCGGGGCTTTGTAAGGATTGTTCTGATTTGGGGCGTTTAGTAGCCGATGGCCTCAAAAACGCTGCGGTTGCTCATCAGGGTGCCGCTGGACCGGCCAAACGTCATTTCGGCCCCGATTGCAAAGAAGTTCGAGTCGTTTTCAGAGACAAACAGATCGCCGTCGATAGACGCCGTTGCGCCAAGCTGGCCAATTTCCGCATAGATCGAAGGGCCGTTGTCGAATGTATACCGGCCACCGATAGCGGTTGTCCCAAGGGTGACGCTGTCATTGAAATCATCGCTGAATGTCACAGCTTGGCTGTTCAGCATCAATGCAAAGTTGCGCGCCACTTCAAACTCGAAGGAGATACCGGCAATGCTGGTGTCAATCGAAGACGAGTCGCTGAGCCCGTCAACTGCGCCGTAGTAAAACTCAAAACGTCCCTGAGGAGAGCCGAAACCGGCCTCGACCCCGAAATGTTCGTAATTTGCGCCGCCGTCATCATCGCTGGCGACATACACACCCAACGCCGTGGTCGGCGAAATCATGTAAAGGCCATGCAAGGTCACGTTCGTGCCCGCCTCGTCGATTTCGTCGGAGTTGTAGACCGCCAGGTTTCCGCTGATGGCGAAGTCCCGCGACAGGCCCAGTTCAGCACCTGCCTTCAGCGCGGAGTTTGTGGCATCGTAGCTGTCATCATCGAAGACATTCACGTTGCCGGAGATCGTCGCCCCGTTCAGCGATTGCGAAAACGATGGGGTGGCCGCAACTGCAAGTATCACTGCAGCAGAGAAGATCTTGTGAGACATTGAGAAAATCCTTTGATGGGCGAGGTATGCTCGCCTTTTACGCCTGTTGCGATTTTTCGCCAGTGCAAGATTTTCAACAGATTCAGGATGTGATGCGGTCGCAACAGCCTGCGGTTGCCCGCAGGCTATTCTATGACCGCTTAGACCGTATCAGGACGCCTCTTCTTCCTCACCCTGATCGGCGATCCACGCCACGCTGACCACGGTTTCGCCTTTGCCGGTGTCGAACACCTTGACCCCGCCCGCACCACGGGACCGGAATGAGATGCCGTCAATGGGCACGCGGATGGACTGGCCGGTTGATGTGACAAGCATGATCTGATCCGAGATATCGACCGGGAAAGACGTCACCAGCGGACCGCCACGCATCGCCTTGTCCATGGCCGCGACCCCCATGCCGCCGCGTCCGCGCACGGGGTAGTCGTGGCTTGACGACAGCTTGCCGGATCCTTTGGCGGTGATTGTCAGGATCAGGTTTTCCGCAGCCGACATTTCGGCGTAGCGTTCTTGGCTGATCTGGCCTGGCGCGGCCTCTTCATCTTCGTTCTCTGCCTCGTCGGTCAGTCCCGCCATGGCACGACGCATTTTCAGATATGCGGCACGTTCGGCAGGGTCAGCCTCAAAATGCCGGATGATGGACATGCTGACCACTTCGTCCTTGCCGGTTAGCCTGATGCCGCGGACACCCACGGATGCACGGCTGTTAAAGACGCGCACATCTGTCGCTGGGAAACGGATGGCCCGACCTGAACTGGTGACCAGCATCACGTCATCGTCGTTCGATGCGATGCGGGCATTGATCATCGTGGTGCCTTCATGTTCACCTTCAAATTTCATGGCGATCTTGCCGTTGGATTTCACATTCGTGAAGTCTGACAGGGCGTTACGGCGTACAGTTCCAGCAGACGTGGCAAAGACGACCTGCAGGTCGTCCCATTCTTCTTCGGGCCGGTCGACAGGCATGATGGCTGCGATGGAGACCCCTTGTGGGATCGGGAGGATGTTGACGATCGCCTTGCCTTTGGCAGTCCGGTTGCCCAAGGGCAGACGCCATGTTTTCAGCTTGTAGACCATTCCGTCGGTTGTGAAGAACAAAAGCTGTGTATGGGTGTTGGCGACAAAAAGGGTGGTGACAACATCCTCTTCCTTGGTCTGCATGGATGACAGGCCTTTGCCGCCACGGCGCTGCGCGCGGAAATCGGCGAGGGCTGTGCGCTTGATGTACCCGCCGGAGGTCACGGTGACGACCATGTCCTCTTTCTCGATCAGGTCCTCGTCTTCCATGTCGCCCGACCAGTCGACGATTTCGGTGCGACGGGGGACGGCGAACAGTTCGCGGACCTCATGCAATTCATCCCGGATGATTTGCATGATGCGGTCGCGTGAGCCGAGGATCTCAAGGTATTCGCGAATTTTTCCGGCCAATTCCTGCAATTCGTCGGTGACTTCCTTGACGCCGATCTGGGTCAGGCGCTGCAGGCGCAATTCCAGAATGGCGCGCGCCTGGGTTTCAGACAAATTATACGTGCCGTCCTCATTGGCTGTGTGGGTCGGGTCATCAATCAGTTTGATGTATTCAAGGATGGATTCCGCAGGCCAGCGCCGGGTCATCAGTTTTTCACGGGCGGTCGCGGCGTCTGCGGACTGCCGGATGGTGGCAACAACTTCGTCGATATTGGTGACGGCCACGGCCAGACCACACAGAACATGGGACCGTTCGCGTGCCTTGCGCAGTTCGAATGCCGTGCGACGGGCCACGACATCTTCGCGGAAATCCACGAAAGCCGTCAGGAAGGCACGCAGCGTCAACTGTTCGGGCTTGCCACCGTTCAGCGCCAGCATGTTGCAGCCGAAATAGGTCTGCATCGGGGTAAAGCGGAACAGCTGGTTCAGCACGACCTCTGCTGTGGCGTCGCGCTTGAGTTCAACCACCACCCGCACGCCATTGCGGTCGGATTCGTCCTGCACGTGGGCGATGCCTTCAATCCGTTTATCGCGGGCCGCCTCGGCGATCTTGTCGATCATTGCCGATTTGTTCACCTGATAGGGAATTTCATTGATGACAATGGCATAGCGATCCTTGCGGATTTCCTCGACCTCGGTTTTGGCCCGGACGATGACGGAACCGCGCCCTTCGAGATAGGCCTTACGCGCGCCGGAGCGGCCAAGGATGATCCCGCCGGTCGGGAAGTCGGGACCTGGGATATATTCAATCAGGTCTTCGGAGGACATATCCGAATTGTCGATCAGGGCGAGTGTGGCGTCGACCACTTCGCCCAGATTGTGAGGCGGTATGTTGGTGGCCATGCCGACGGCGATACCGCCAGCGCCATTGACCAGCATATTGGGGAAGCGCGACGGCAGGACGCTGGGTTCGCGTTCCTTGCCGTCGTAGTTATCCATGAAGTCGACCGTGTCCTTAGGCAGGTCTTCGGTCATATACTGCGCGACTTTGGCGAGCCGGGATTCAGTATAACGCATGGCGGCGGCGCCATCGCCATCCATCGACCCGAAATTGCCCTGACCATCAATCAGCGGCAGCGACATGGAAAAATCCTGGGCCATCCGCACCAATGCGTCATAAATCGCGCTATCGCCGTGCGGGTGATAGGAGCCCATTACATCGCCGACAGATTTCGCGGACTTGCGATAGGACTTATCGGCGGTGATCCCCTTTTCATACATCGAATAAATGATGCGACGATGCACTGGTTTTAAGCCGTCGCGCAGATCAGGGATTGCGCGCGATACGATGACGCTCATCGCGTAGTCGAGATAGCTGGTCTTCAGTTCGTGTTCGATCGTGACCGAAGGGCCGGTATACGCGGGGCGCATTTGCGGCATTTCATCATCGTTTTCAGGGGTTTCTGGGGTATCGTTCACGTGGACCGCCTGTTGTTACTGGCACTGCTATATTTCGTTGCGCTGACCTTATCAGACACTTGATGTGGGGTGCAATGGCGGATGCCATGCCTGGTTGGCAGCCTTGCGGGTGGACTGATAACAAGCTGTTTTTATTGACAAAGTTTATAATTCGGGAATCATTTTGGAATAAGCATAAGAAACGAAAGGAGTGCCGATGCAGTCAGAAGCAGAATTGATGATGAAAGGGTACGGTCTGACCACGGCCGAACTGTTCTATCACATGCCCGATCACCCCCATGTGCTGAACACTTTTATCTGGCAGGATTACGACCTTGCCCCCGATCACGATAAATTATTGAAATTCATAGGGTTTTGGCAGGAAGAGCTGGACGGTCCGCTGCATTCCGTCCGGTTTGTTCATCGCAAGATGATCAGTGCGGGCGAATGGCGCAATGTGACGGGCGAATTCCACTATCACTGAAGACAGCGTTTATCCTGTTTGCTTCCTAACCCGAAGTGTCATCCACCATTGTGACCCCAAGACGGCCAATACCGTCAATAATCACGTCAACCCGATCCCCGGCCTTCACCGGACGCGCACCGATTGACGTGCCGCAGGCGATCACGTCGCCGGGCATTAGGGTCACATCCTCTGACAGTTTGCTGACGATCTTCGCGGGCGGCATAATCATGTCATCGGCTGGATAGGATTGCCGTTCGCGCCCGTTGACTTCGACCCGGATAGTCAGATCGCGCCAGTTCAGGTCAGTGGCAATGACGGGGCCGACAACGCCGAAGCCATCAAAACCCTTGGCACGGGTCCATTGCGGGAATGACGGATCAGCCGTCAGGACCTGTAAGGCTGTGATATCGTTGATGCAGGTATAGCCGAGGATTGCGCTCTCGGCTTCGTCCTCGCTGATATGGCGGCATTCCTGTCCGATCACGATTCCCAATTCGCCTTCAAAGATGACCCGGCCGACATCTGCGGGGATTTGGACGGTCGCGTCCGGCCCAGCCAGCGACGTGACGGGTTTGAGGAACCATAACGGGTGTTCAGGGATATCCAGTTTGTTGCGGGTCGCTGCCGCATGATAGTTGTTCCACAAGCCAATGAACTTTCCGGGAACGGTAGGGGCCAGTAATCTTTCCTGATCAAGCGGAACGGGATCGCCTGCCCCTTCATCGGACCCAAGCACCTTCCGCGGCAGGAAAACGCCATCGCTGATGACCCCGGTCACTATATGCCCGTCAGTGCCTTGAATGCGTGCCCAATCCATCCTGTTTTTCCCCTAAGCTCATGATCTTGTCGAACATTAGGGGCCGCGCACAGGATTAACCAGCCCGCTTGATCATTCCGAAGAGGTCGCGCGGATCGTCAGGGTCGGCGATCAGGTCGAGGTCGATATAGAACGGCGTATCCTTGATCTTGTCGTGCACGTAGCGCAGTGCGCTGAAGTCTTCGATTGCGAAGCCGACACCGTCGAAAAGGGTGACCTCACCAGCGGATTGCCGGCCCTTGGCGGCACCGGTGATGACCTGCCAAAGCTCTGTCACCGGATGGTCCGGATCCATCTGCTGAATTTCACCTTCGATGCGGGTTTGTGGGGGATATTCCACAAAAACCGAGGAGCGGGCGACGATATCACGGTGCAGTTCCGTCTTGCCGGGGCAATCGCCGCCGATGGCGTTGATATGCACACCTGCGCCGACCATGTTGTCGGTCAGGATCGTCTGCATATCCTTGTCTGCCGTGGCGACGGTAATGACATCAGCCCCTTCAATCGCATCCTCGGGCGTCGTGCAGGGGGTGATGTGAAAGCCCAGACCATCAAGGTTCTTCATGCATTTTTCGGTGGCGGCGCTATCAATGTCATAAAGCCGCACGGTGTCGATCCCGCAGACAGCCTTGATCGCAAGACACTGAAATTCGGACTGGGCCCCGTTGCCGATCATCGCCATGGTCTTGGCATCCGGTCCGGCCAGATGTTTGGTAGCCACTGCCGACATCGCCCCGGTGCGCAGGGCAGTCAGGATTGTCATTTCAGAAAACAGGATTGGATAGCCGGAATAGACCTCTGACAGGACGCCGAAGGCGGTTACCGTTTGCAGCCCTTCGCCCATGTTCTTTGGGTGGCCGTTGACATATTTGAACCCATAGAGTTCGCCGTCAGATGTGGGCATCAGTTCGATCACCCCAACATCTGAATGGCTGCCAACACGGGGGGTTTTATCAAACAGTTCCCAGCGGGCAAAATCCTGTTCAATTGCGTGCGCGAGATCGGCCATAAAGGTTTCGATGCCCACATGATGGACCAGCCGCATCATGTTATCGACGCTGACAAAGGGCACCATCGCCAATTTGGAGGCTTTGAGGCTCATGATTTGCTCCGTGTTGGGCGGTCAAAGACGCGGCGGCCCAGAAGGGATGCGGTCAGGTCGACCATCAGGTTGGCGGTCGTCCCGCGATCATCGAGAAAGGGGTTGAGTTCAACGAGGTCGAGCGACGTGACCAACCCACTGTCAGACAGCATTTCCATGACCAGATGCCCTTCGCGCACCGTGGCCCCGCCGGGGACGGTCGTGCCGACAGCCGGTGCGATGGAAGGGTCGAGGAAATCGACGTCGAGCGAGACATGCAGCATCCCGTTGGCCTCTGCAACCTTGTCGAGGAAGGATTGCAGTGGCGCGCTGATCCCTTCCTCGTCAATCCGGCGCATGTCGACCAGCATCACGTCGCCACCGGTCAGAATCGCGTGTTCGGCACTGTCGACCGACCGCAGGCCGATCATGCAGATATTGGCAGGATCCACCTTGGCGGGCAGGGGCGGGTAGGCATCAAACCCGTCGCGCCCTGTGACGTAACCCACTGGCGTTCCGTGCAAATTGCCGCTGTCGGTCGTTTCCGGTGTGTGGATGTCACTATGGGCATCGAGCCACAGTGCAAAGAAGGGTTTGCCGATCTTTTGCGCATGGGCCGCCATGCCGGCTACGGTGCCTGCGGCCAGCGCATGATCGCCACCCATGAAGATCGGCATGCCCTTTGTGGCAGCATTCTGTGCGGCGTCCATCAGCGTATGGGTCCAACCGACATTTTCTGCCAGCTTGTGCACCAATGGGTTTTTCGGCTCCGGGACATTCACGTCCTTGGGGGCCAGATTGCCGATGTCTTCGACCGTATGGCCAAGCTGCGTAATGGCTTCGGCGATGCCGGCGGTGCGGTAGGCATCCGGGCCCATAAGGCAGCCGCGGCGGCGTTTGCCGCAGTCCACCGGCGCCCCGATGAGAATACAAGTTTTATGTGTCATGGGGCGAGTGTTGCCCAAAATAGGGGGTGGGGTAAGCATGCAAATTGTGCAAAATGATGATGAATTGATCGAATTGGATGGTAAGAATGGACGAACTGGACAGTCGCCTGATTGGCGCATTGCGGCAGAACGGGCGTGCATCCCTGTCGGATTTGGCGGCGACGCTTGGGGTGACCCGCAGCACGGTGCGCGCGCGACTGGATCGGCTGATCGCGGGCGGTGAGATCGCGGGGTTTACCGTGCTAACCCGGTCGGATGTGCGGCCTGATGCGGTGCGTGGGCTGATGATGCTTGAAATCGCGGGGCGCGGGGCAGAGCGGGCGATGAAACGACTGACCGCCATTCCGGAAGTGCGGGCAGTCCATTCGACCAATGGCACCTGGGATCTGATCGCCGAGATCGGGGCTGATACGCTGGAGGCGTTTGATCAGGTCCTGTTTGCGATCCGCCGTCTGGAAGGGGTCACGCGGTCCGAGACGAGCCTGCTTTTGTCAACGCGGCGATGATCCAGACAGCCATCAGAGCGAAGGAAAGAAGCGCGTTCCAGCTTGCCATGGACAAGGTCAGAAACTCCCACGACACCTGATCGCACATCACGACACGTGGTCCTTCGATAGCGAGCAGGTCAGCACCGCTCAGCCCGTTCAGCCCGCCACCCGCGCTAGTGCAGCTTGACGGGCCTTCCCACCAGTCCCGTTCCACCCCGGTGTGGTATACGCCGATCCCGCCGGTCGTGGCCGCTGCGATAGCACCCAGAAACGGTAGGACCCGACCGGGGATGGCCAGTGCCATCGCGCCGATCACAATCGTCGCTGCATGCGGCCAGCGCTGCCACAGACACATCGCGCAGGGCGGATATCCGATCAGTTGAAAGAAGAATGCGCCCCCCAGCAATGCCGCAGACCCGCCAGCGGCCAGAAGGATCATCAGATTACGCGTCATAGAAGCCCCACAAGTGCAAAACCGCCCAATAGCAATATGCAGAAGATGATAAAGACGAGCCCCAACCGCCGTTCGATAAAGTCGCGGATCGGCGCCCCGAATTTCCAAAGCAACGCGGCCACAATGAAGAACCGCAAGGCCCGGGCAATGATGGAGGAAATGATAAAAACAGGCAACGACAGCTGCGTCACACCCGACGCGATTGTGATCACCTTGAACGGAAAAGGTGTGACCCCGGCGAACAGCACGGCCCAGGCGCCGTATTCATTGTAAGATGTTGCGAATTCATCGAATTTCTCGCCTTTTCCATAGAAGTCGAGGATCGGCTGGCCCACGGCCTCAAACAGGCCATAGCCGATATAATAGCCAAGCATACCACCAGCAACGGATGCAACCGTGGCGACCCCAGCGATCAGAAAGGCGCGGGAGGGGCGGGCGATGATCATCGGGATCATCAGAACATCGGGCGGAATCGGGAAAAACGAAGATTCCATGAAGGCGACAACCACCAAAGCCCAGAGGGCGTAAGGCGACTGCGCAAGTGAGAGTGTCCAGTTATAGAGTCCGCGCAGCATTGCCGGGCCTTTTGTGGTTTCGCGCCGTTAGGCCATGGCCATCGCCGAGGGTCAAGCTTGTCTAGACCATCATTCCGCATAAGATGGCCCCAGATGGTGGGGAGTATCGATTATGAAATGGCAAGGACGGCGCGGCAGCAGCAATATCGAAGATCGTCGCAGGCGCGGGGGCGGTGCCCGGCGGGCCGGGGGCATTGGTGGCGTGGCTGGCGTGCTGGTTCTGTTGGCGGGGTGGTATTTCGGCGTTGATACCAGCCAGTTTGTCGATCTGGGCGGCGGGGGTTTCGAAGCCAGCTCGTCCGCCGAAATCACCCCGGCAGATGAACGCGCGGCCCAGTTCGTGTCAGTGACGCTGGCTGATACTGAAGAGGTCTGGTCAGATATATTTCAGCGCCAATTGGGGCAAACCTACCAACCACCAATCCTGGTATTGTTCAAAGGGCAAACGCAATCGGCTTGCGGTGGCGCCTCTGCCGCGACGGGGCCGTTTTACTGCCCGCCTGAACGTAAGGCCTATCTGGATACGGATTTCTTTACCACGTTGGAACAACGCCTTGGGGCAGAGGGCGATTTTGCCGCCGCCTACGTGGTGGCCCATGAAGTTGCCCATCATGTACAGAATGAGTTGGGCATACTGGGACAAGTGAATCAGTTGCGTGCGCAAATGAGCGAGGCGGATTCGAATGCCATGTCTGTTCGGGTGGAATTGCAGGCCGATTGTTTTTCCGGGATCTGGGCACGCGCGGCGCAACAGCGGTTTGGCAGTCTGGAACGCGGCGATATTGCCGAGGCGATGAATGCGGCGGCCCAGATCGGTGATGATACACTGCAGCGCAATGCAGGCCAGGCGGTGCGCCCGCATACCTTTACCCATGGCACCAGCGAACAGCGCCAACGCTGGTTTGCACGCGGTCTGGAAAGCGGCGATCTGTCGATCTGCGATACCTTTGCTGCGACCCGTCTGTAAGAGGCAAAAATACACAAGTCCTGATTGACGGCGTTGGCGCGCCCGATTAGGACATGCGCACTGGCCGATGTGGCGGAATGGTAGACGCAGGGGATTCAAAATCCCCCGATGGCAACATCGTGAGAGTTCGAGTCTCTCCATCGGCACCAGCTATCCTTTGCGTGTGATGAACGCGCGACGGATTTTCGTGATAATCCGCGATCCAACGCTTGGTTTTTGAGTCATTTACGGTTTATAAACCAATAGGTCGGCAAGTTTTCGCCGACCAGCCGGTTTGTATCGGTCGCGTATTTTTTCATCCTCGCGGCCAGTTGAACCCGGCAGGAGTGACGGCAACGAGTAGGACAGTTATTGTCATGAATTATTCCAAATCGCATGTTGTGGCGAACAAGGACAGGAGTCCGCAGATGATGGTGGCACATCCGCGTATCGTTCCATGTTTCACCCCGGGTACCCATATTGCGACGCCGAAGGGCGAACGCGCGGTCGAGACGCTGACAATCGGCGATCGTATCCTGACCCGCGACCATGGCATTCAGCACATTACATGGTCTGGCCACCGCTCACTGACGGCCGATGAGTTGAAGGCGACGCCCAGCTTGCGCCCTGTGCTGATCCGGGCGGGCAGTCTGGGCAATGATCTGCCCGAACGTGACCTGCTGGTGTCCCCGATGCACCGGATGCTGATCGTGTCCGACGTGGCGCGCAAGCATTTTGGCGAGGCAGAGGTATTGGTTGCTGCAAAGGACATGACAAAGCTGCCGGGTGTTGATGTCGTCAACGTACCGGGCATCACCTATCTGCATTTCATGTTTGAGGCGCATCAGATCGTGCTGGCGGACGGGACGTGGACGGAAAGCTTCCAGCCCAATGATTATTCACTCAAGGGTGTGGTTCCGGCGCAGCGTGAGGAGTTGTTCCTGATCTGTCCGGCCTTGGCAACACAGGAAGGTGTCAAGAGGTTCCGCGCCGCGCGCCGCGCCTTGCGCAGCGTGGAAGCGATCCGGCTGTTCAAGTAACGCCGCGCCGCCATCTGTTCCAATCCTCTGGCGTATCAAGGTCAAGCCGCGCGCGATCATCGGCGAAGCGGGTCAGATGGGTTTGTGATTTCAGCGGTTTGACGAGCGGTTCACCACCGCCATCTCCCGATAGTTTGGCGAATTCCGGCCTGAGCGTGCCATCGAAAACGATCGGATGGCCGGGATACCCTCCCGTTGTGGCCCCGCGCCAGATCAGAAAATCCGGGTTGTCTTTGCGCGCTTGAAAAATCACCTGCATGTCGGTGGTTTCAATTCCCACCAGATCGCCCAATAAAATCATGAAAGCGGCACATTCAGGAAGCTGTTGCACAGCGCCGCGCATGGTGCCGGACATGCCTTCCGCAGCCTCGGGCACCGTCAAGGCGGTCAAATCCAGACCAGCCAACGCATCCTTTCTTGGATGATCGGAAGCGGGAAGTGCCACAAACACGGCATGCCCCGTGGCAAGCGCGCGCCTCGCCTGCCTGCGCAGCAGCGGTTCGCCATCCACGTCTTCCAGCAGCTTGTCACGTCCGCGCATCCGGGTGGACCCGCCGCCAGCAAGGATCAGGATCGGGATCATCCGCGCATCGCGCTGCCGTCAGGGTCGAACAGCGGGGTGGTGATCTGTACGGCCCGGCGGCGTTGACCCATGATTTCGATTTCGGCCTCCAGCGTGCCGGTGGCATGTTCGCGCGGCACCAGGGCGAGGGCGACGGATTTGCCCGCATGATGAGAATAGCCACCGGAGGTGCAGAAACCCCTGACCTCACCGTCGATGAACACCGGTTCATAGGCGACCACATCGGCGTCATCCGCATCCACTTCGAAACTGACAAACGTGCGGGCAGGGGGGGTGGCCCGCTCCGCTTCGGCTGCGGCCCGCCCGATGAAATCAACGTTCTTCTTGAAGCTGATGAACCGGTCCATGCCGGTTTCTGCGGCGGTATAATCGGGCGAGAATTCGGATAGCCAAGAGCCAAAGAACCGGTCCAGCCGCAGCGACATCATCGCCCGCATGCCGAAGGGCGCGATGCCCATCGGTTGACCCGCGTTCCACAATGTCCACCACAATTGACGCTGATCCATCGGATCGCAATAAATCTCGTACCCCAGATCACCGGTATAGCTGACCCGCTGCACGATGCAGGCGACCTGCCCAATCGTCATGCGGCGCACATCCAGAAATTTGATCCCGTCCACATCATCGGGGGTGCAGGCGCGCAGCAGATCGCGCGATTTGGGTCCGGCAATCTGAAAACCTGTGCGCTTGTCCGAGATGTTTTCGACAATGCAATCGTCGCTCGCATTCTGCAGGAACCAGCGGTGATGCACCTCTTGCGCACCATAGCTGGCGGTCAGCTGGAATTCGGTATCCGACAGACAGGAGACGGTGAAATCCCCCCAAAGCTGTCCCTTGGGCGACAGCATTGGGGTCAGTGACATCCGCCCGGGTTGGGGGATGCGGCCCGCCATGATCCGGTCAAGCCAGGCGCGGGCGTCAGCGCCGGTGACGCTGAACTTCCCGAAATTCTGGACTTCGTTGATGCCAACGCCGCCACGCACCGCGGCCACCTCACGCGCGGTCGCGTTCCAGGCATCGGACCGGCGGAATGTCGGCGTTTCGTAACCGGGGTCACCGTCTTGTGCAAAATAGTTTGCCACTTCCAACCCGAACTGATGCCCCCAGACCGCCCCCAGATCGCTGAAGATGTCGTACATGGGTGTTGTTCGGTGGGGGCGTGCTGCAGGCAATTCTTCGTTCGGATAGCTGACGGAAAACCGGTTCTGGTAGTTTTCGATCACTTTGGGGCGCGTGTAACCGGGGGTAATCCATTTGCCATAACGAGCGACGTCAAGTGCTGTGACATCGCGCTCGCATTCGCCTTCGATCATCCATTGTGCCAGCATCAGGCCAACGCCGCCGCCTTGACTGAAGCCCGCCATCACACCGCAAGCGGACCAGTAGTTGCGGACGCCCGGCACCGGGCCAACCAGCGGATTGCCATCAGGGGCGAAGGTGAAGGGGCCATGGATGACGGATTTGACCCCGGCGGTGGCCAGCACCGGAAAGCGATTATAGGCAAATTCAATCGAGGCTTCGACCTTGTCCAGATCGTCGGGCAGCAGTTCATGCCCAAACTCCCAAGGCGTGCCGTCCACGGCCCATGGTTTACAGGGCTTTTCATAGAACCCGATGCAAAGTCCACGCCCTTCCTGCCGCAGATAGCTTTCGCCGGCAGGGTCCATCACATGGGGATGTTCGCTGTCGCGTTCGTAGATCTCAGGGATGTCATCGGTGACGATATACTGGTGTTCCATCGGGTGCAGTGGGGTGTAGATGCCAGCCATCGCCCCCACTTCGCGGGCCCAGAGGCCTGCAGCATTCACCACATGTTCGGCATGGATTGTGCCCTTTTCGGTGACCACATCCCAAGTGCCGTCTGGGCGCTGGTTGGTCTCGACCACTTTGCAATGGGTCTCGATCGTGGCCCCGCCCATGCGCGCCGCTTTGGCATAGGCGTGGGTCGTGCCGGACGGATCCAAATGCCCATCAAGCGGGTCGTAGAGTGCGCCTATGATCCCATCGAGATTGGTGATCGGCGCGATTTTGGCAATTTCTTCGGGGCCAACAATTTCGGTCTCTAGCCCCATATACCGGTGCTTGGCGCGTTCCGCGACCAGCATGTCAAACCGGTCCTGATTGTCGGCGAGAGTCACGCCACCAACGTGATGTAGACCGCAGGACATGCCGGTGATTTCCTCCAACTCCTTGTAAAGCTTGATGGTATAGCCTTGCAGGGCGGCCATGTTGGTGTCGCCGTTCAGGGTGTGAAAGCCGCCCGCGGCATGCCATGTCGACCCTGATGTCAGTTCTGACCGTTCGATCAGCATCACATCGGACCAACCCAGCTTGGTCAGGTGATAAAGAACGGATGCGCCAACGACGCCGCCCCCAATGACTGCTACGCGCGTTGTGGTCTTCATCTGCCGCATTCCCTAGTTTACCACTGCACCATGGCGCATGGGCGCGTGTGAACGATTATCCGCTTGCGACTGTTTGTGTCGCATATGAACTGTCGCAGCAATAAGGCCCGGACGATGAAAATGAAAAACAGGGTGATGGCGGCCTTTGTCACGTTCGGCCGTAGGGTGCGGTCAGCCTCTCGCAATCTGTGGACGCGGGTCTTGCTGATTTCCGTGCTTTGTCTGCTGGCGGTTTTGATCGCGAAGGTGCTGGGTGATTTCATTCCCGACGGCTTTGCCGAAATCGTCGGCGCGGAGTCTGTGACCGAGCTGTTGACGATCATCGCCAACGCCATGCTGGCGGTCACCACCTTTTCACTGAGCGTGATGGTGACCATTCATCGGGCGGTGGCCGGGCAATGGACCCCGCGCGCGCACCAGATGCTGCTGCGCGATACGCCGACACAAACGGTGCTGGCTACGTTCATCGGCGCCTATATTTACGCGCTGGCCTCACTGATCCTGCTATCCACGCCGTTCTTTGGCGAGGCCGAGATCGTCGTGTTGTTCGGTGTGACGCTGGCTGTGATCGCTCTGATCGTGGCGATGATCGTGCGCTGGATCATGCATCTGCAGACATGGGGCAGTCTGGAACAGACGGCGACTGCCATCGAAACGGCTGCCGAGACCGCCTTTCGCGAACTGGCGGACCGGCCGTGTCAGGGGGCCAATCCACTGACGCCAGATACGGTCATTCCCGCCGGCGCCGTTGATCTGCTTGCACGCGATACCGGCTATGTGCAGGCGGTGCTTTTTGAAAAGGTCTCTGCCGATGCTGAAGAAGAGCGCGCGCAGGTTTATTTTCTGGCGCCAATCGGCCGTTTTGTACATCGTGGTGATGTGATCGGACATATGGCGGGCGGCAGCGATGGACTGGCGCGCAAGATCGGGACCTGGATCACGATTGGGCCGTCGCGCACGCCGGATCAGGACCCCCGCTTTTGCCTTATCATGCTGAGCGAGGTTGGTTCCAAAGCGTTGTCAGCAGGGATCAATGACCCGGGCACCGCGATTGACGTGATAGGTCGGATTGCCCGCCTTATCGAGGGGTATTCGCCGGAGGTCGATCGTGATCACACACCCGACTATTCGAACCTGTGGGCGCCGGTTCTTGATCCGGTTGATCTGGTGCAGGAACCGCTTGCTCCGCTGGCCCGCGATGGTGCGGCACAGGTCGAAGTGCAGATCGTCTTGCAAAAGCGCCTCGCCGGTCTGGCCCGCCATGCGCCACCGGCGATTGCCGATGCCGCAAGGGTGCTGGCCAAGGACGCGCTGGCACAGGCCAACGCGGCCATCCCAGGTGAGGGCGACCGCAAAAGGCTGGCCGCCACCATGGTAAGTCTTTCAGAAATCAGGGAATAATTCGGGTATACTTGATACCTTCCAGCGTCGCGCCCAGTCGCAGACCAGTCTGCGCAAAGTTGACCGCAATGACGGGTGCCAGGCTTGTTGTTGTTTCGGCCCGCAGGCTGTCACCCTGATCGCTGACGGCATATTCGATATCAGCCCCGGCGGCCCAGCCCGGACCGCGGCGGAACTCAAGAAGCGCCTCATCCGTCATGAAAAACAGGACTGAGCTGAACTGCTGCGCCCCAATCTGCAGACCCGCACTGCCGGATGTGGCCGAATAGTAATCGACCGTTGATGGCCCAACCCGCAGCGCGCCGCGCCCAAAGCCGCCGCCGATGCCAAGCCCGGCCTCGGTGATCAGCGGCATGACGAGCATACCCGCCGCCCGGTTCGACAGATCGCGGGTGCCGGGATAGGTATTATACATAAAATTCAACGTGCTATCGACGCGCGCATCAATTGTCGCGGCCCCCGGGCCGCCGATGCCATTGCCGCATGCGGCCAAAGTTGTGGATGCCAATGCGCCAAGCGCAAAACCGCGCCTTGAGAAACTGCTCATGATTTTTTCCGCCTTATGTGCCTGTGTGAAGGCGTTTGCCGCCTTTTATGCGCATAACTATAGGCAAATGCATCCGGGCTGTCACGCGGTTTGGGTGTTGCGTGAACCCCACCGTACGGTCGCAACGCACGGTCGGGCGCGAATCATAGGTTAACGCCTGCTTTTCGTGGCCAAACAGCGGTCGGCATCGCGTCGGATTTGCGTCGGCAAAACGTCGGACTTTTTGTCGGCCAGAGGTGCCTTTAATGCACCGCACGCTGAAATGGTTTACGGATCCTAAGCTCGAACCCGAAAGCAGGTGGCGCATCGTCATAATCTTCCCCTATTTCTGCCCAGATGGGTATGGATATGTGCTGCGACCAAAAGGATATCCCTTATGACCGATACTGCGTTTGATGCGCTGCTTGCACGACTGGAAAAGGCCCCTGACAACCTGACTCTGCGTCTGGCCATCCTGCGCCGCGCACGATCTGCCGGGTTGGCGTCGCGCGCGCTTGAACTGGTGCTGGAGCTGGATCCTGATGCCGTGGCGGATGCGGATGATCGCGAGCTTGTCGCCTGTACCTTCCAAGAGGCCGGGCTGGATGACGATGCAGCCATCTGGCGTGGCGCAGAGGACGAGGCTACGGCGGCAGAACCGTCAGCGCCTACCACATCAGTCCCGTCTGTTCGCCCGGTTGCAAAGCCACAGAAGGCATTGCGGGTTGTCGGTGGCACCGATGGTCCGGACCCGTTTGGGGACGCCGTTGTCGAGGAAGAGGCACCGCTGACATTTGCGGATGTCGGCGGGCTTGACGATGTCAAACGCGATATCGAGCGTCGGATCATTGCCCCGTTTCGACATGCGGGACTTTTGTCCAGATTCAAGAAACGCGCTGGCGGTGGTGTATTGCTTTATGGCCCGCCCGGCTGCGGTAAGACGATGATCGCGCGGGCCATGGCGGGCGAGGCTGGCTTTAACTTTCTGTCGGTCGGAATCTCTGACATTCTGGATTACCATGTCGGGGCGTCCGAGCAGCATTTATCTGCAGTTTTCGACAAGGCGCGCAATAACACACCGACGGTGCTGTTCTTTGACGAGATTGACGCGCTTGGATCCAAACGGACATCGGACACGGCGGTGCACCAGAACCAGTTGGTCAGCCATTTTCTGGCGCAGATGGATGGTGTGGACAATCGCAACGACGGTGTGCTGCTGTTGGCCGCTACCAATATTCCCTGGTCGATGGATGGCGCATTCCTGCGTCCCGGACGGTTCGACCGATTGTTTTTCGTCCCACCGCCGGACCGCAAGGCACGCGAAGCGATTCTGGCGTTGGAGCTGGACGTACGCCCGGCGAAACCTGATCTGGCCATTGATCAGGTGGCTGCACGCACATCGGGCCTGTCGGGTGCCGATCTGGCCCAGATTATCGAGCGCGCTGCCGATCTGGCCATTGATGCGACGCTTGAGCAAGGCAGCGAGGTGCCAATCGACAACGACATGCTGGCCGAGGCGACCCGCACTGTGCGGTCATCGGTTTTGGATTGGTTAAGCACCGCGCGCAATCATGCGACCTATTCCAATGAAAGTGGCCGTTATGACGACATTCTGGATTTTCTGAAAAAGCATGGTCGGACCTGACGGATGCAGTATCAGATACCCCCAAATGTTTTGCCCGGCGCCCGGCCACGGCAGGTTGTTCATCCTTATGCGATCCTATTCGTGATGATGATGTGCGGCGCCGGCATCGGCTGTGCCTTGGCGGCCTATAATGCCCGCCAGCTTGGCTGTCTTGACCAGCGCCGGCAGTGGACGGTGCTGACGCTGTTTTGGCTGGCTGTTGTCGTCGTCGCAATCATCGCCCGCTGGTTTCAGATGAGTTTCGAGCCGGATCACATTGGCAATCTTTTTGGCGATGTTCTGAAATCCTTGACTCTGGTGGGTGCCTTTGTCGCGGCATGTTATGCGGTTGATCGGCAGTCCGTTCTCTATTCTTTGCATACACAGGAAAAGTCCGGGTTATTGCGCAGTATCGGTTTCGCGCTGGGTGCGATTGGGATTGCTTTTGTCATTTCGCTGCTCTTGGCGGAGGTGCCTCATATTCGGCTGATGTTTGTAGGCGGGTCAGCGTGGACGCGATGATGAGCGTTGATCTGATGAAAGCTATGGGTGCGTTTCGGCGCAGTGACTATCAGACCGCCAGAACGCTTTTTGCGAAACATCTGGCCGAGTATTCCGAAGACGCTGTCGCCCATGCGCATCTGGCTTTCTGCCTGCTGGCCCTAAAGCAACCCTTTTCGGCACTCGAGCAGAGCAACCGGGCATTGCGCGCTGACCCGGAACTGGGACTGGCCCATCTGGCCAAGGCGCAGGTTTCCAGTGCGCTGGATGATCCGGCGACAAGCAAAGCCGCTCTTGCCGAGGCCTTGCGTCTTGATCCCGAGAATGTCGATGCGTTGTTGATCAAGTGTTCAACTGCCATGTTTGAACGAGATTATGCGGGCGTAGAGGCTGCGGCACTTGCCCTGCTGGCCAAGCAGCCCGATAGTTTCATGGGCCATTACTTTCTGTCGCGTGCGGCATCATCTATGTTGAAGGGCCAGAAGGCCGAAACCGCCGCCCGCGATGCCCTGCGCCTGCAGCCGGATGATTCGTCCGCGCATGAGGCCATCGGTTGGGCATTCTGGGCACAGAACAGGATGGACAAGGCCCGGCAGGCCGCGCTGAGTACGCTGGCGCTGGATGCCGATGATCAGGGGGCGCATAAGCTGTTGGCTGCCGTCGAGATGCAGTCGCGCCCATTGACCGGCGGGTTTCACAGGTTTGGCATGGCCGCGAACGAACTGTCGATCAAGAAGGCAGTGTATTATGTGGCTCCGGCTTTCTTTCTCTATTTTGTTGCTTACGACATCATGCGATTTCTGGACTATGATGATGCGGCGCGCATCATCAATCGCATCGTTATTGTGCTGTCCGTGCTGGTTTGGCTGAGCGTCAATTCGTTCAACAAGAAAGCCGTCAGGAACAGGCAGGCGGCCAAGTTGCGCTATGACTATTAACCCTGCAGATGTTTTGCAGCAGCCGGGGCGAAATAGGTCAGGATCCCGTCGCAGCCGGCCCGTTTGAAGGCAAGCAGGCTTTCCATCATCACCTTTTCCCCGTCGAGCCAGCCGTTTTGCGCCGCGGCCTGCAGCATCGCGTATTCGCCACTGACCTGGTAGGCGTAGGTGGGCACGCCGAAGCTGTCTTTGACTAGTCGGCAGATATCCAGGTAAGGCATGCCGGGTTTGACCATGATCATGTCGGCCCCTTCCATCAGGTCCCGTTCGACCAGCCGTAGCGCTTCGTCCGTATTGCCGGGGTCCATCTGGTAGGTGTTCTTATCGCCGGTTAGGGCCGCTGACGCACCGACTGCATCCCGGAAGGGCCCGTAGAAGGCAGAGGCGTATTTGGCGGTGTAGCTGAGGATGGCGACGTTCTGGTGCCCCTCGGCCTCGAGCGCGGTGCGGATCGCGCCGATCCGTCCGTCCATCATGTCGGAGGGTCCGAGGATGTCGGCCCCGGCGTCGGCCTGGGCGAGGGCCATTTTGACCAGCGCCTCGACGGTACGGTCATTCACGATCTCACCATTTTCAACAAAGCCGTCATGGCCGTTGATGTTGTAGGGGTCGAGCGCGATATCGGTCATGATGGCGATATCGGGGGCAGCATCCTTGATTGCCCGGATCGCCTGATTGGTCAGGTTTTCGGGGTCCCAGGCCATGGCGCAATCCTCGGTGCGCGCCTCCATCTCCGTATATGGAAAGATGCAGATGGCGGGGATGCCGAGCGATTGCGCCTCAACCGCGGCCTTGGCAATACGGTCGACAGTCTTGCGAGTCACGCCGGGCATGGAGCTGACGGGGGTTTCGTCATCAGTGCCGTCCATGACGAAAACCGGCCAGATCAGGTCATCCACGCTCAGCGTGTTTTGCCGTGACAGCGCCCGGAGTGCCGGGGTTTTGCGCAGCCGCCGTAGGCGTGTGGCGGGGAAGGGGGCGACGGTGGGTTTCATGGCCAGACCTCGACTGATGTTGCGGACATGGGTCGCATGGATTTTGACGCATCACAAGTCTGGGCAATCCCAAATCGGGACGCTAGGGTCTGCGCAGTTCAAATGGGGGCGATACGCGCAGTGAATTGGAATGACGCCATTTTTCAGGTGATTGACCTGCGTACCTTTTCAAATGTCTGGTATTGGCTGGCGGTGGCGGTGACGTGGTCGATGGTCAGCCATTGGATTTTGGGCGTCCCCTTTGACATGATTTATCGCGCCCGCCGGCATGGGGGTGAGGCGGCCGCCGATCTGGAGGTGCTGGTCGCTGTCAATGTGCGCCGCCTGATGATTATTACTGATGTGGCCGGGTTGTGGCTGATGGGGTTTGCGGCCTTTGTGCTGAGCGCGCTGGCCTTGATGGGTTTCTGGTATGGCTTCGAATTGGCGCAAGGTGTGTTTTGCCTGGGCTTTCCGCTGACCTTTGTTGCGCTCATGAATATCCGCATGAGCCGCCAGTTCGCGCAGAAGCTACCGAAAGGTGAAGCCTTACCTGCGGCTTTGTTCCGGATGCGCTTCTGGATACAGGTGATCGCCATGATTTCGATCTTCATTACAGCGATGTATGGCATGTATCACAATCTTTCGCTGCCCCTGGGCTTCTGAATGGTTGACACCGCGACCCGGCGGGGTAGGTGACCGCCCATGCCCGATCCGAAACATATCACCGTCAGCGGCGCCCCCGAGGGGTTTGATGCCCAGTTGATCCTGGCAGAGGCCGCCAAGGGCGGTCCGGTTCTGCATGTGGCCCGCGATGACAAGCGGTTGGCAGCAATGCAGGCTGCACTGGCCTTTTTCGCGCCGGATATGCCCGTTTTCACCTTCCCTGCTTGGGATTGCCTGCCCTATGACCGCGTGTCGCCCAATGCCGATGTATCGGCCACGCGTATGGCGACTTTGGCCGCATTGGTGCATGGGATGCCGGGCCAGTTTGTGTTGCTGACATCGCTGGCGGCAGCGACCCAGAGGGTGCCGGCGCGGTCGCTGTTGCGGGAGGCGGCGTTTACAGCCACAGTTGGCAACCGAATTGATGAAGAGGCGCTGCGTAACTTCCTGGTCCGTATGGGTTTTACGCAAAGTCCGACAGTGCTGGAACCCGGTGATTATGCGGTGCGTGGGGGGATCCTTGATATCTATCCGCCCGGGCAATCGGGGCCGGTGCGCCTTGATCTGTTTGGCGATGTGCTGGATGGGGCGCGCCGGTTTGATCCGGCGACACAGCGGACAACTGAGAAGCTGAGCGAGGTGGAACTGGCCCCGGTGTCGGAGGTGATACTGGATGAGGCGGCGATTACCCGGTTTCGTCAGAACTACCGCATCGAATTTGGTGCGGCGGGGACGGATGACCCGCTTTATGAGGCTGTGTCGGCGGGCCGCAAACATGCCGGTGTCGAACACTGGCTGGGGTTCTTTCAGGACGATCTGGAGACTTTGTTTGATTATCTGCCCGGGGCCACGGTGACGCTTGATGATCAGATGACTCCGATGCGGTTGTCGCGGTGGGATTCCATTGTCGATCAGTATGGCACGCGGATGCATGCACTGAGCCAGAAGGGGCGGATGGACACGGTCTACAAGCCTGCGCCGCCCAAGCTGTTGTATCTGGACGATAAGGCGTGGAATGCGGCGGTTGCGGGGCGGCGTGTGCTGCAGTTTTCGCCGCTGAAACAGGCGACGGGGCCGGGCGTGATTGATGCCGGCGGTCGGATCGGGCGTGATTTCGCACCGGAGCGTCAGCAGGAAAGTATCAGTCTTTTCGGTGCGTTGGCGGATCATATTCGCGCACGGATGGAGGTTGGACCGGTTGTTGTTGCGTCATACTCCGAAGGTGCGCGGGAACGACTGGAAGGGTTGATTGAGGACGAGGAGATTGCGGAGGCGATCCCTGTCACCGACTTTGCCCGTGTGGGCAAACGCGGTTTGCATCTCGCGGTCTGGGCGCTGGATCATGGGTTTGAAGCACCGGGACTGACGGTGATTTCGGAGCAGGATGTGCTGGGCGACCGGCTGATCCGTCAGACCAAGCGCAAACGCCGGGCGGAGAATTTCCTGAGCGAGGCAAATAGCCTGTCGCCTGGTGATCTGGTGGTCCATGTCGATCACGGGGTAGGCCGGTTCAAGGGCATGGAAGTCGTGACCGCCTTGGGGGCGGCGCATGAATGCTTGCTGATCGAATATGCAGAGGATTCAAAGCTTTACCTGCCGGTCGAGAATATCGAGCTGCTCTCGAAATACGGGCATGAAACCGGGCTGCTGGATAAGCTGGGCGGTGGGGCGTGGCAGGCTAAGAAAGCCAAGCTGAAAGAGCGGATCAGGCAGATTGCCGAGCGGCTGATCCGCGTGGCGGCAGAGCGTGCTTTGCGGACTGCGCCTGTGCTGGATCCGCCGGATGGGATGTGGGATCAGTTTCTGGCGCGTTTTCCCTATGCCGAGACCGATGATCAACTGGCGGCCATTGAAGATGTGTTGACGGATATGTCCGCTGGCAGGCCGATGGACCGGCTGATTTGCGGTGATGTGGGTTTTGGCAAGACAGAGGTGGCTATTCGCGCCGCGTTTGTTGCCGCGATGAGTGGTGTGCAGGTGGCGATTATTGCGCCAACCACGCTGCTGGCGCGGCAGCATTATCAGAACTTTGCGGAGCGGTTCCGGGGTTTCCCGGTCAATGTGCGACCGCTGTCGCGATTTGTCAGCGCGGGGGATGCAGCCAAGACCCGTGATGCGATCAGCAGAGGGACTGTGGATATCGTTGTGGGGACCCATGCGCTGCTGGCGAAGGGGGTCAAGTTCAAGAACCTTGGCCTGCTTGTCATTGATGAAGAACAGAAATTTGGAGTCCAGCACAAGGAACGCCTGAAGCAATTGCGCACGGATGTGCATGTGCTGACGCTGACCGCCACGCCGATCCCGCGCACGCTGCAACTGTCCTTGTCGGGTGTCCGCGATCTTTCGATCATCGGCACGCCGCCCATCGACCGGCTGGCGATCCGCACCTATGTCAGCGAATTCGATACGATCACCGTGCGCGAGGCGCTGTTGCGCGAACACTATCGCGGTGGGCAATCCTTCCTTGTTGTGCCACGCATCGCCGATATGCCGGAGATGGAGGCGTTTCTGCGCGATCAGGTGCCGGAGGTGAGTTTCATCACCGCGACCGGGCAGATGGCGGCAGGGGAACTCGATGACCGGATGAATGCGTTTTACGACGGCAAGTATGACGTGCTGCTGGCAACCACGATTGTGGAATCGGGGCTGGATATTCCGACGGCCAATACGATGATTGTCTGGCGGGCGGATATGTTTGGGCTGTCGCAGCTTTACCAGATCAGGGGCAGGGTGGGTCGCTCAAAGACCCGTGCCTATGCGTATCTGACCACCAAGCCGCGCCAGAAACTGACCGACACGGCGCAGAAACGCCTGCGCGTGCTGGGGTCGATTGATACGCTGGGGGCGGGGTTCACGCTGGCATCGCAGGATCTGGATATTCGTGGGGCGGGTAACCTGCTGGGCGAGGAACAGTCCGGCCAGATGCGCGAGGTGGGCTATGAGCTCTACCAGCAGATGCTGGAAGACCAGATCGCGGCGATCCGGTCGGGTGCGGCTGAGGGGATTATCGATGATGGTCAGTGGGCGCCGCAGATCAATCTTGGTGTGCCGGTGTTGATCCCCGAGGACTATGTGCCCGATCTAGATGTGCGGTTGGGTCTGTATCGCCGCCTGTCGGATCTGACGACCAAGGTCGAATTGGAAGGCTTTGCAGCGGAACTGATCGACCGGTTCGGCAAGCTGCCGAAAGAGGTGAACACGTTGATGCTGGTGGTTCGCATCAAGGCGATGTGCAAGCGCGCGGGGATTGCAGCACTGGATGCAGGGCCGAAGGGGGCTACGATCCGGTTCCACAATGACAAATTCGCCTCGCCCAAGGGGCTGGTGGAATTCATCGAAGCACAGCGCGGGCTGGCGAAGGTGAAGGACAACAAGATCGTCGTGCGTCGGGACTGGGCCAAGGAACGCGACAAGATCCAGGGTGCGTTCAATATCGCGCACGATCTGGCGCAGAAGTTGGCGGACGAGAAGAAGGCGCAGGTGGGGTAGAGCACCGCCCTACACCTCGCCCGGACGTTTGATCATGTTGGTCAGCCAGAGCGCGAGGCTGGCGGCAATCAGTGTTCCGAAGGCCATGGGTAGTGGCGTGCCGTCGAACATCAGCGCGACCGGGGCCGCGATAAGTACTGCACCGACGGTGGCCACTGATGCGATGACAGACGCGGCAAGGCCGGCGATATGGCCCATTTCCTCCATCGCGAGGGCGTTGAGGTTGCCGATGGTCAGCCCGGCCTGAAAGAAGTTGGCCGTTACCCAGAACACATAGGTGCCAAAGGCGAACCAGTAAGGACCGCCTGCCGCGGTGATCACGATCATCAGCAGCGTGATTGCAATCTGGACCGTATACATCCCCTTGATGATGGCCCGCATCCCCAGCCGCATGACAATCCGCGCGTTCAGGACGCTGCCGGTGGCGGCGATCACGGCGATGCCGCCGAACCAGAGGTGGAAATGCGCGCCCTGATCAAAGGTGATGTCGAATACCTGCTGGGTCGATGAAAGCACGATAAAGAGCATGCCGAAGGTAAGGGTCTGAACAAAGATCGACAGACGGGCGGTGCGATGGGCGAACATCTCAAACACGGCGTGGCGCAAGGTGGCGCTGCTGAGGGGGCGCCGGTTTTCCCGCGCCAGCGTTTCGGATTGGCGGAGCATGAGCCAGATCACCGAGATGACCGAAAAGACCACGAAGGCCAGAAAAATGCTGCGCCAGCCGAAGCTGCCCATGATGTAGTAGCCCAATGTCGGCGCCAGAGCGGGCACGAGCGAGAAGACGACCATCACGAACGAGATGATACGCGCCATATTGGGGCCGGAATAGAGATCGCGGATCAGCGCCATGGCAACCACGCGGGGGCCCGCCGCACCAAGGCCCTGTACGACGCGAGCGGCCAGCATGACCTCTAATGATTGAGCGGCCCAGGCAGCGATACTGGCGATGATATAGACGATGGCGCCGCCGATCATGACGGGACGCCGCCCAAAGGCGTCTGACAGCGGTCCGGTGAAGAACGTGCCGACCCCCATCCCCAACACAAAACTGGTAATGATAAGTTGTGCGTTATTGAGGTGGTCGGGCGACAGGGCCGCGCCGATTTCGGGCAATGCGGGCAGCATCGCGTCAATCGAGAACGCGATTGTGGCTGACAGCATCGCCATCAACGCGATGAATTCCGTTTGGGGCAGGCGTTTCATGGCTGGGTCCAGAACGAGTATTGGGTCGCCCAGACCAAACATTACAGGGCGGGGATTAATCGGGTGTTAAGATTTACAAACCGTTGACGCGGGTAGTTAGCAATAGCGCAGGCGGTGGTTGTGGTGCAACGCGGTTCAGCCTTCCGTCGCGGCAAGCTGACCCATGATATCTTTGATCGCCTGCACCCACATGTCGGGTGGTTGTGCGCCCGGAACAGCGTGCTGGTTTGCAACGATGAATGTGGGGACCGAGTTAACGCCCATTTCGCGGCTGTGCTTATCCCGCGCGCGGATGTCATCCACATCGGCGTCTGATGCCAGCAGTTTTGTGACCATTGCTGCATCCATTTCAGCGGTGTCGGCGATGTCGGCCAGCACCTCGTGATCGCCGATATCCCGTCCGTCGACGAAATAGGCCTTGAAGAGCAGATCAACGACAAAAAGTTGCCGCTGTTCGATCCCGGCCCAGTGGATCAGGCGGTGCGCGTCGATTGTGTTGGGTGTCTTTTTGATGGCCTCGAAATTGATATGCGCGCCGGATTTTTCGGCGTGTTCGACCACGGGGGCATAGGCCTTGATTGCCCCTTCCTTGCCGCCGAACTTACCTTCGAGATAGGCGCGCCGGTCCATGCCTTCGGCAGGCATGTCGGGGTTCAACTGGAACGGATGCCATTCGATTGTGAACGGGTGGTCGGGGACTTCGGCCAGGGCTTTGTCCAGATTTGTCTTGCCGATATAACACCACGGGCAAATCGGGTCAGAGATGATATCAAGCTTGACCATGTGCGGCCTCCCATTCGGTGCGCAGCACACGCCGCAGCAATTTGTTATTCGCCCCGCGTGGCAGGGTGTCCTTGGCGATATAGAGCCGGGGTCGTTTGTAGCCAGCCAGCCGGGCGGCCATGAACCTGTCGAGTTCGTCTTCGTCTATCATGTTTGAGGCCACGTAAAAGGCCGCAATGATGGATGTGCCTGTGCCCGCCTGCACCGCACAGGCTGCAGCCTCGGTGATGTGGGGGTGGGCGGTTAGCACATCTTCAACCTCGACCGGGCTGACCCGGTAGCCGCCGGCGTTCATCATATCGTCATCCCGGCCCGCATAGGCGATGGCGCCGCTTTCATCCATGATGCCGATATCACCGGTCAGAAACCAGTCGCCCTGATAGCGGGCGGCCGTGTCTGAGGGCGCGCCCAGATAACCGAGCATCAGGCCCGGGTCCGATTTATGGACAGCAATGGTTCCGGGGGTGCCGCGTGGGACAGGGCCATCCGGGCCGATCAGCGCCACCTTGCGCCCCGGTTGCGGAAAGCCGGACGTGCCGGGCGGTGCCGGGTTGTCAGGACTGCCGGAAATGAAGGTGGAGCATTCGGACATGCCGAATGCCTCGAATATCGGGGTGCCGGTTTTGGTGGTCCAGTCGCTGCGATAATCCTCGGCCAGTTTTTCACCGGCAGAAAGGCCGTGGCGCAGATTGGGCAGGGCAGGGATATCGGCGCGCAGCAGGCGACGATAGACGCCGGGGGCGGCTGCAAAGATGGTCGCGCTGTGGTCAGCGATCAGGCGTGGCAGTTGATCGGCAGGGATATCCTTGTGCGGGATCAACGCTGTGGCCCCGACGGACCATGGATCCATCAGGCCGGTGCCGAGTGTATAGGTCCAGTTGAACGCCCCGGCATGCAGCATGCGGTCGGCCTCGCGCAGCCCGTACCAGCCGTCCCACATCATCTGGCGCGCCCAGATCGCCCGATGCGCATGCACCACCGCGCGCGGCTGGCCGGAGGTGCCGGAGGTGTAGATGACATAGGCAGGGCGGTCTGGGTCGCCCATGGCGTATTCCGCTGCCGGGAGCGTCCAGAACTCACGCAATTTGCTGGCTGGTAGGACCGGCCCTGGCCCTTTGGCCATGCCGGTTGCCCGGATGGTCAAGGCTGGCTTGATTGTGGCGGCAATACTGGTGATTTCGGGTTGGGTGAGTTGCGACGAGACCGGGACAGGAATGATCCCGGCAGTGATAGCACCCAAATAAGTGATTGGAAATTCTGGCGTGTTGCCCAGTTGCAAAAGCAGATGGTCACCGGGTGTCAACCCGTGGTTCAGCAGTCCGGTTGCCGTGCCCCGGATTGCGCTGGCCAGCTGGCGGTAGGTGAAGGTTTCGGGGGCGCTGCCGATGATTTCCAGCGCTGTCTTGTCTGCAAGCCATTCGGCATGGGTCAGCACATGGGCGGCCATGTTGAACAGGTGGGGCGCAGGTGGAAATGGATCAGGATCAGTGACGGATAACATGATGCATCGCTATCTGTGGCCGCGTTCAGTTGCAAGAACCCGGGACGGGTCGTAGATAGGGACGCATGACCGATATCGACCCCAAGAACCTGATCCGGATTGCCCATGAAAACGGGGACAGTTCCGTGGCGCAACCGCTTGATCTGGGTGCGCGCGTTCGCGAATTGCGCAAGGCGCGCGACTGGACGCTGGAGCAGGCGGCACAACAGGCCGGGCTAGCCAGGTCGACCCTATCGAAGATCGAAAACGGGCAGATGTCGCCGACCTATGATGCGTTAAAAAAACTGGCCGTGGGGCTGGAGATTTCGGTGCCGCAACTGTTTACCCCACCGTCAAAGGGGCAGGTGAATGGCCGCATGGCCGTGACGCGCAATGGTGAGGAAACTGCGCAGATCACAACGACCTATGAACATGCGCTTCTGGGCACGGCGCTGACGTCAAAGAAGATGCTGCCATACCGCGCGCGGGTCCGTGCCCGGCGGATGGAGGATTTTGATGGCTGGGTGCGCCATGATGGCGAAGAGTTTCTTTATGTTCTGACCGGTCAGGTCCGGCTTTACACCGAGTTTTACGAACCCGTTGAGCTAAAGCGGGGTGACAGCGCCTATTATGACGCTGCCATGGGACATAATGTGGTGTCGATCAGCCAAGAAGACGCGACGATCCTTTGGGTCACGTCACTGTCCTGACGGGCATCAAATTTCTGGAAATTTGATTTAGCTGGCTTTGGCCAACGGTGGCTCCGGCGTATTGTCATCGCCGAAGCGACGGTCATCGTTCGATGGAACTTCGCCAGCAGGGATGTTCTGGGCCGATGCGTTGATCCGGGCATTGTCGCGTGTAGGATCCATGACAGCATCTGCAGGTTCTTCGCCCATCAGCCAATCGGCCAGCTCCATTTGCGCGCCGACAGGATCATCGCCTTTGGAGGCAGACAGGTAGTTCAGGAAACTTTCCTGATCGCCGTCAATCGCGAGGATCTCGTTTTCTTCAAGCGTAGGCCAGCGTGTCATTATGCGCGGGGTGAAAGCGGTCCAGTTTTGGGCGACGTCTTTCCATTGCATGGTTTTCTCCTGTCTGTTGCTTGCTGGCACAACACGACGGGCGCGGATTAGTTCCGAAAAAGCCGTGGCAGGATCAGTGCGGCGATGCCAACACCAACTACCTGCATCAGGATAAACATTGGGATATGGGCCGGGTTGATCCCGGCGAATGTATCGCTGAGCCCGCGCGCGATGGTCACGGCAGGGTTGGCAAAGCTGGTTGATGAGGTGAACCAATAGGCGCCCGTGATGTAGAGGGCGACAAGTGTGGGAACCGCATCGCGATTGGAATGGAGACCACCGAAGATCACGAAAAGCAGGCCGAACGTGGCCAGAATTTCGGAGAACCATTGCGCGGTACCTGTGCGGTCGGTGGCTGAGAATTGCAGGATGTCGAGGTCGAACATCATATGGCACGCCCAGACGCCCAGGATCCCGCCGATGATCTGGACGACCACATAGGCGGCGGCCGTAATAGGCGTCATGTCGCGCCGGATCAGGAAAGCAAGTGTCACGACGGGGTTGAAATGCGCCCCCGAGATGGGACCGAGCGTTGTGATGATGAAATAGAGCGTGCAGCCGGTGGCGATGGCATTGGCCAGCAGGGCGATGGCGACGTTGCCGTCTGCAAGCGCGGCCCCCATGATGCCGGAGCCGACAACCCCGATCAGAAGGAAGGCGGTGCCGATCCCCTCTGCCAGGAGTTTCTGCCCGTTCATGTCCCGATCCTGTTCAAGGCCGATTGCAGATCGTCTCGCGACATCGTCTCAATTGGCATTGCGAATAGTTGTTGGGCCCGGTCATGCAGCAGGCGGTAGGCATCGGCAAAGGCGGCGTGTTGATCGTCTGGTTTCGCCGCCGCCGGATCTTCGACGCCCCAGTTGGCGCTTAACGGTGCCCCGGGCCAATAGGGGCAATCTTCCGCAGCAGCCGAGCCACAGGCAGTGATGACGGCATCCATGACCGGGGCGTCATCCTTGGCGTAGTCATCCCAGCTTTGCGAACTCAGCCCATCGGTCGGGAAGCCTTTTTCACACAGCAGGGCAATTGACTGGGGATGCACCTTTCCGGCAGGTCTGGAGCCAGCGGACCACGCAGTGATGCGCCCGTCAGAGCGGTGGGTCAGGATCGATTCAAGCAGGATGGAGCGGGCCGAGTTGCCGGTACAGAGGACGAGGATATTCATGTCAGCCTTTGGTGTTTCGGTCCCGCCTATGGGTTAAATGTAACAGACCCATGACGGGAGACCGAAGTGGCTATTCTTCATACCACCAGACATCGGGCTGCCAGCCGGGCCAGTCGCCAAAAACCGGGATGTACTCAGGATATTTCAGCTCTTTCGCGTGGGCTAGACGGCTGATGTTCCACTGATAGATCGGGATCACGTAGCGGCCCGTGGTCAGCACCCGGTCGAGCGCTTTGACCGCAGCCACAAAATCATCCTGGCTTTCCGAAGTCAGCAGCCGCCCGATCATCGCATCGACAGCCGATGATTTGATTCCCATCAGATTACGCCCGCCGGGTGTGTCGGCATCTTCCGAACCATAGTAATTGTATTGTTCATTGCCGGGAGAGAGCGACAGACCGCGCCGGTAATAGGTCATGTCGAAATCATATTGATCCGTGCGTTCCTTGAACTGGGCGCTGTCGGCGACGGTGACGGTTGGTGTCACCCCGATCCGGGCCAGCGATTCCACATACATGTCGATGATTGCCTGATTTTCCGACGCGCCCTGATCCAGCAGGATTTCAAAGGTGAACGGATCGCCGGATGCGTTTTTCATCTGGCCATCCTGAATGGTCCAGCCTGCGGCCTCCATCTGTTCGAGCGCCATTGCCGTGCCTGCCCGGTTGCGTTCTGTCCCGTCACCCATGGGCAGGCTGTAGCCGTCCATGGCGCCAGGCAGCAGGCTTTCGGCGAAAGGCGAGAGGAGTTCGCGCACGCGACCCTCGGCCGGGCCGTCCGACATGCCGAGCGGTGAATTTGACCAGTAGGACGTGATGCGCGGCTGTTGCGAACCGGTCATCGCCTCATTGATGAATTCGAAGTTGAAAGCGTGCAGCATCGCGTCGCGCACTCGCCAGTCGCTGAACTGGTCGCGCCGCGTGTTCATGACGAAACCGGTCATCCCAGACGGCCGTTGATGCGGCAGGACGGACAGGACCACATCACCGTTCTGGATGGCGGGGAAGTTATACTGGCTTTCCCAGCGGGCCACGTTGAATTCGCGGTTGGAATTGACCTCGCCCACCTTGAACGCCTCAAACGCTGCAGTTTCATCGCCGAAGAATTCCAGCCGCACCTCATCTATGTTGTTGGTGCCGCGCCGGAATGGCACGTCATTGCCCCAGTAATCCGGATTGCGGCGCAGCGAGACAAAGCGCCCCGGTTCGAAATCGTCGATCATGTAGGGGGCGGAGGTGATCGGCACGATCTCGGTTGTGGTTTCAGCGAAATCGACCCCGTCCCATTGCGCCTTTTTCAGGATCGGGCGCATGCCTGCCAGCAGAGCCAGTTCGCGGTCTTCGACATTGAAGGTGAAGCGCACGGAGCGTTCACCTGTCTGTTCCATGCTGTCGACCTTGGTCCAGAAACCAAGGTAACGCGGATGGCCAACCGTCCCCAGCGTCTCATAGGACCACATGACGTCTTCGATGGTGACCGGGCTGCCGTCAGAGAATGCCGCACCTTCGCGCAGGGTGAATTCCACCCATTCACGGTCTGGGCCGGTTTCGACCGATTCGGCCAGAACGCCATAAAGCGAGAACGGTTCATCCAGTGACCGGCCCATGAAGCTTTCGCCAAGGAAGAATCGCAACTGCCATGGCGTGGAGCCTTTGCGCACAAACGGGTTGAGGCTGTCGAAGCTGCCGACCTCTGCCGTGACGATCCTGCCACCGGTGGGTGCATCGGGATTTACGTAGGGGAGGGACACAAAATCAGGTGGAAGGGCGGGGTCACCATACATAGCTATGCCATGTTGCGGTTCTGCAACCGCCGCTGCGCCTGCAATGATCAGGCCCAGTCCGAGCCCTGCGGCCCTTGCTGCCTTGAGAATTTTGAGTGTCACGATTTGATGCCCCCTGCTGTTTCTTTGATTGTTTCCCCGGATGGTAAAGAGGGTTTTCAACCTTTTCAAACTTTTAGCTTGGATGCGCGCAACTGATTGCTTATAAAGATGTCACTGCTCGATAGGTTTCTTGCCTGTATGAAACCTGCCTCAATAACTTTACGCCCGCCTTGTGCGGGCGTTTTTTTGTGGGCTCTCGGGAACGTCGGGTGGCTTTTGCAGTTGCAGCATATAGACTGAGTCGCGACGCAAAGAATCGGAGCCAAAACATGTCACTCGCAGGAAAAACCGCCGTTATCACCGGATCGAACTCTGGCATTGGCCTTGGGGTTGCCCGTGAACTGGCCAAGGCAGGCGCAAACGTCGTTCTGAATTCCTTTACTGATCGCGAGGAAGACCACGCCCTGGCCGCCGAGATTGCCGATGTAACCGGGGTTGAAGCGAAATATGTGCAGGCGGATATGTCAAAGGCGGAGGATTGCCGCCGCCTGATCGTGGCAGCCGGCGGTTGCGACATTCTGGTCAACAATGCGGGCATTCAGCATGTGGCCCCCGTGCAGGAATTTCCGACCGAAAAGTGGGAGGCGATCATCGCCATCAACCTCACGTCGGCCTTTCATACGATTGCCGCCGCCGTGACAGGTATGCGCGAGGGCGGATATGGCCGGATCATCAACATTGCCTCGGCCCATGGGTTGACGGCCTCGCCCTATAAATCGGCCTATGTGGCGGCAAAACATGGCATTGTTGGTCTGACCAAGACCATCGGGCTTGAAACTGCGCAGGATCCGATCACCTGTAACGCAATCTGCCCCGGTTACGTGCTGACCCCGCTGGTGGAAAGCCAGATCCCGGACACGATGAAAGAATACAACATGTCCCGTGAGGATGTGATCAAGAACGTGATGCTGGAACGCCAACCGTCCAAGGAATTTGCCACGGTCGAACAGTTGGGTGGCACGGCGGTTTATCTTTGTTCTGATGCTGCAGCACAGGTCACCGGCACTACCATCAGCGTCGATGGTGGCTGGACCGCGCTATGAAGCGCATCAACCTGGCACTGCAGGGCGGCGGAGCGCATGGGGCGTTCACCTGGGGTGTGCTATGTGCGTTGTTGCATGACGAAGATATCGAAATCGCGGCGATTTCCGGCACATCAGCAGGGGCATTGAATGCCGCTGCGTTGAAATCCGGCTGGGTGGCCAATGGGCGCGAGGGCGCACTGGCCAATCTTGAATGGTTGTGGGAGCAGGTGGGTGCCATCACCGATCCGCGTTTTTCTGAATGGGTGTCGTCGCTGGCCCCGACGGCGCATGTCTGGGCCAAAGCGATGGAGTATTCGCCAGCCTATGCCGCGTTTGACATGACGACGCGGATGTTTTCGCCATATGTTTATGGGCCGACGATGCGCAATCCTCTGGAGCACATCGTCAACGAATTTCACTATGACGAGGTCTGCGCCAAGGATGGCCCCGCATTGCATATCTGCGCGACCAATGTCCGCAGCGGCAAGATCAGGGTGTTTTCCGGCGATGAGATCATGCCTGACGTGATCATGGCCTCTGCCTGTTTGCCCAGCCTGTTTCAGGCGGTTGAGTTCACGGATCCGAAGACTGGCCAGACAGAGGCATTCTGGGATGGCGGATATACCGGAAACCCGGCTTTATTTCCTTTGTTTGTCAATGAATTGCCGGACGATGTTCTGATCGTGAATATCAATCCATTGCACCGTGATGACCTGCCGACGGACAGCCAGTCGATCCAGAACCGTATCAACGAGATCAGCTTTAACAGCTCTCTCTTTCGCGAATTGCGGGCGATTGATTTTGTGAAGCGGTTGTTGGCCGACGGGTCGATCAAAAAGGGCACCATGAAGGATGTGCTGGTTCATATGATCGCTGATGACGGTCTGATGAACGAACTGAACGTGGCGACCAAGACAATACCAAATGCCGTGGTGCTTGCCCGGCTGAAAGAGGCAGGGGAGGCCGCAGCAGGTGCATTCCTGAAAGCGCATAAGAAAGATCTGGGCGAGCGCAGTACGGTCAATCTGACCGAGATGTTCAGCTGAGTAGTTTTGCGGCCAGCGCCCACATCACAAGCCCGATCAGAACGTCCAAAATGCGCCAGGCCCGCGCCGATTGCATCACCGGGGCCAACAGTCGCGCGCCGTAGCCGAGGCTGAAAAAGAATACGAAGGATGAGGTGACGGCCCCAATCCCAAAGGCGGTTTTTTCAGCCACATCCGTATATTGGGTCGACACCGCACCGACGAGGCCCAGCGTATCAAGATAGACATGCGGGTTCAGCCAGGTGAAGGCCGCGCCGGTGGCAAGCGTGGCCCAAAGGCTGGCGGATTGGCCTGATAGCTGCATCGCATATTCGCCTTTCCACGCCGCCCAAAGCCGCAATGCGCCATAGACGATCAGAAACGCAGCCCCGCCCCAGGCCATGATCTGCGGCAACATCGGGTAGAGCGTGACGATCACCCCGAACCCCAGCACGCCAGCGGTGATCAGGATCGCGTCGGATGTGGCACATAACAGGCAAAGCCAGAACACATGCGATCGGGCCAGCCCTTGCCGCAGCACAAACGCATTTTGTGCCCCGATGGCGAGGATTAGCGCGAACGCCGTGGCGAAACCGGTGGCAGCAGGGACGAACAGCACTTATTCAGCAGCGTGAGGGAGCGCTTCGACCTCTTTCCCGTTGGGATAGACAAGACCGGCAGAGATCACGAGTTTGGCTGCGTCCTCGACCGTCATGTCCAGCACTTGCACATCGCTGAGCGGCAGGAACAGCAGAAAGCCTGATGTGGGGTTCGGTGTTGTGGGCAGAAATACGGTCACAGTCGGCTCACCATTGGAGAGTTTGGCGTCAATCTCGCCCTTGGCATTGGTGGAGATGAAGGCGATGGCCCAGATGCCCCTGCGCGGATATTCAACCAGGCAAGCCTTGTCGAATGACGTGTCGCGTTGGGAAAAGACGGTTTCGGCGATCTGTTTGGCGGCGTTGTAGATGGAGCGGACAACAGGCGTCCGATCCACCAGCCGTTCACCGATTCCCAGAAAGGACCGCCCGATCAGGCCCTTGCCGATCCAACCGACGATGACCGTGAACAACAGGAAGATGACAACACCGATCCCGCGTACGTTGACGTCAATCCAGTTTTCGGGTGTCCGCCCCAGAAGCCGGTTCACGAGTTGTTCGGGCTGATAATAATCCGGGACAAATGGCCAGACCCAGCTGTCGACCCAGCCGACGACTGTCCAGATCAGCCAGAGTGTCAGGCCGATGGGAGCGACGATGATCAGACCGGCCAGAAAATTGCTGCGCAAACGGGAGATCAGTCCCGGACGCATGCGGCGCTTGTTTTCGGTCTGCTGCGGTTCGGCCATCAAATTCATCCAAAAAAACGTTTCAGATAATATCTATGCATTGCGGCGTGGGGCCACAAGCGCCCTGCGCGATCTGCCTCGCCTATTTGCCCATGGCGATGGCAATTTGTGCAGCCAGCCGGGCATTATTGCGCACAAGGGCGATATTGGCGGTCAGGGATCGCCCGTCAGTCAGTTCGAATATCCGCCCGAGCAGAAAGGGTGTCACCGCCTTGGCGCTGATGTTCTGTGCGTCCGCCTCGTCCAAAGCCTGATCAATGATCGGGGCCAGGGTCGCTGCGGGAATTTCATCCTTTTGCGGGATTGGGTTGGTGACCAGTTGCCCGCCTTTCAGGCCCATAGCTGTTCGTATCTGCTGTGCCTTGGCGATCTGGGTGGCGTCGTCCATTCGCAAGGGGGCCACCATATCCGATTGCGCCGACCAGAAGGCGGGCAGCATGTCCTGCCCATAGGCGATGACCGGCACGCCGAGAGTTTCCAGCACCTCGAAGGTTTTTGGCAGATCAAGGATGGCTTTGGCCCCGGCGGCAACAACCGTGACCGGTGTTTGCGCCAGTTCCTGCAGGTCGGCAGAGATGTCAAAACTGTCCTCGGCCCCGCGATGCACTCCGCCGATGCCACCGGTGGCAAAGACATGAATGCCCGCCAGATGGGCCGCGATCATCGTGGCGGCTACCGTGGTGGCGCCGGTGCCACCGGTAGCAATGCAGGCGGCCATATCGGCGCGCGAGAGTTTGGCAACGTTTTCTGCCTGTCCAAGCGTGTTCAGCTGGTCGGGCTCCAGCCCGATATGCAGGGTCCCGTTAAGAACGGCGATGGTCGCGGGTGTGGCCCCATGATCGCGCACGTCCTGTTCCACAATCCGTGCGGTTTCCACGTTCTGGGGGAACGGCATGCCGTGGGTAATGATCGTGCTTTCGAGTGCGACAATGGGACCGCCGGTGTCGCGGGCCGCCGCAACCTCCGCACTATACTGGATGGGGATCATAGGGGTGTTTCTCCGGACACGTAGGTGGCAGCCGCGTTCAGCGCCCGGGTGAGCGCGTTGGCCCGGTTCATATCCTGCGCTTCCGACGCGATATGTGCGGCCATAAAAGTGTCACCCGCGCCGGTCACCCGTGTCACCATGACCGCTGGTGGGGTTTGGGTGATGATATCGCCTGCAGTGCCTTCCGAGGCGGATTTTCCACCATCGGTGACAAGTACCCGATGCGCGCCCCGTTTGATCAGGGCCTCGGCTGCGGTTTCTGAATCGTCGAATGTCGTCTGGCAGAGCAACCCTGCCTCTTCGAGGTTCACATAGATCGTGGCCGAGGGGTGATCCAACAGCGCCAGCAGACGTTCCGCTTTTCCGGGGGAGGCGGGTGCGACGCGCAGATCAGCCTGCGTAAAGAGTGGAGAGTGCGCGATATCCTGCAGCAGCTCTTTGGTCAGGTTACCATCAAGCGCCACTGGGCCAGCGAAGGGTTTTTCTGGCGACCCAAGCGCCCCGTTGTCGAGCGCGCGCAAAATCTTGTCGCCTGCGGCCTCCAGCGAATGCGCGTCGGCGATGGCGGCGATCAGGCCGTTGGCGCCCTCAACGGCCATGTAGACATCAGTGGGCAGATCCTCGGACCGATAGATATGGTCGCAGATCATGCCCATGCGGGTCGCTTCGGCCACCAGTTCATCGCCTTCGGCATCACGTCCGATGGTGGTCAGCAGGGCAGGGGTCATGCCAAAGCGGCGCAAGGTCATAGCGATGTTCATCGCCACACCACCGGGCAGGCGCGTGATCCGCCCGGGCACGTCGGAGCCCACCCGCATATGGCTGGCCGCACGCCCGATCACGTCCCACAGCACAGAGCCGATGCAAAGAATATCAGGTGTTCGTGTCATGGCCGCCTTGTGGCGCAGCCGATGGTCATGCGCAAGTTACTCCGGCACCGCAAAGGTCAGGTTGGCCCAAAGGGTTTGCCAGACCGCGCCTGTCGCCTCGGCCATCTCTACACTGGGTTCGCGCAGGACAACCGCATCCACCATATAGGCATGGCCAGGTTTGACAGGAAAGGTTCCGATCCCCTGATCATCGGTACGATAGAGCATGATTTCAACCGACCCGTCAGGGGCTTTTTCAAACACCTCGATCTGTTCATCCGAGCGCAGGTTTTCGCGGTAGTGCAGTTGCACCCGCATACCGTCAGACAGATCGTCCGTATACGGGTTGGTCAGCGCCACCAGTTCGGTTTCAAGGCCGATCCGCCGGTCGGAGCCAGCGGCGTTGCCCACGCCGATCAGGGTCTTGGAATAACGGCCATAGGCTTCGGTGAAGTCTTCGGTTGGCAGCCCGCGGGCATCGTGCTGGCTGCGGACATCGCCGAAATCCTTGTGATCGACGAATTTCTGGAACTTCTCCCAATTCTCGTATTTCAAAGTGGACGTGCGTGCCTGATAGGCCACCACATTCAGCCCTTCGGCCAGCACGTCGCGGCGCAAGGCGGGCCGGTCACCAACCCGGCCTTCGATGCGATCTGCGGCGTCATCGGTAAATACCACGAAATTTACAATGTTTCGGGGGATGTAGGCCAGTTTTGTCCCTTCAAATTCCTCTCCATTGACAATATGCGCTTGAAGCATACCGTCCGGCGCAACCTGATAGGCGAGCGGTTCAAGCCACAGCTCATGGGCTGTCGCCGGGGCAGAGAGCAACGCAAGAATGAGAGAGAGAATGCGCATCACAAAATCCTTTTCGGTTCGTTCTAGGGTGTCCTTCTTCAAGGCGATGTCAAGCGCGGTTCTGCTGTGGTTCACGACCCTGTCAATGGTCGCCGCCCACGAGGTGCTGCCGTCGATCGCCGATATGGAAGAGGTGAATGGACGGCTGGTGTTTGACGTGCAGGCCAATCTGGAAAGCTTTGTCGCGGGCATTGACCTGACCGAGACCGAGGACACCAACGAAGCACCGCAAGCGACCACATATGATGAGTTGCGGGCGCTGGAGCCTGCGGTTTTGGAAGAGCGGTTTCGCGCCTTCTGGCCGCAGATGGCCGCCGGTTTGACTGTGACGGCAGATGGCGTGCCACTTACAGTCGAACTGGAGACCGTTGCGGTTGGTTCAGTGGGCAATGTCGATGTTGTGCGCGATTCGGAATTTACGTTCTCGGCCGCCTTGCCGGAAGGCGCCCGGAATGTGCAGGTGGGTTGGGACAAGGCATTTGGTGTGCTTGTAATCCGTCAGATGGGTGTCAATGCGCCCTATGATGGCTATCTGGAGGCAGGCGCGCAGAGCGATATGATCGCGTTGTCGGGGGGTGGTCAGCCCACCGGCTGGCAAAGCTTCCTCCGCTACATCCCCGTGGGCTTTGACCATATTGTACCCAAGGGCTTGGACCATATCCTGTTTGTGCTGGGCCTGTTTTTTCTGGCCGCGCGAATGCGCCCGCTGATCGTGCAGGTGTCGTTGTTCACGCTCGCCCATACCATCACGCTGGCACTAGCAGCGCTGGGTTATGTCAACATTTCCGGCGCGATTGTAGAGCCGCTGATCGCGGCCTCGATCGTGTTTGTGGCGGTTGAAAACGTCTTTACCCGCGGGATCAGTCCGTGGAGGCCTTTTGTCATCTTCGGGTTCGGGTTGTTGCACGGGCTGGGCTTTGCATCCGTGCTGGGCGAATTTGGCCTGCCGGATGGCACGTTTGTCCCAGCCCTGATCGGGTTCAACGTGGGGGTCGAGGTTGGCCAGCTGGCTGTGATCGCGGTGATGTTCCTGTGCGTCTGGCAGGCGCTGCGCGTGGACCGGGGCGAGAATGAGGTGGGGCAGGGCTTTGCCCTTTACGCTGTCTTGCTGGTTGCTGCAGGGGCACTGATCGCGCTGAACCCGGCTGGCCTGGCAGAGGCGGTGGAATCACCCGTCTGGCTTTTTGCCGCACCTCTGGCGGCGGTCTTTGTGCTGTGCATGATGTCGATCCAGTTCCGTGATCAACTGGAGGCCTATCGCCGGTTCGTGGCGATCCCCTGTTCGCTGGCGATTGCCGTCGTCGGGGCCTACTGGTTTGTTGAGCGGGTGTTTTTGTAAACAGCCGCAAACATCGCTTGCAATCATGACGGTGCGCGTCTATCAGGCGCGCACTTAATCCCGCAGGCGGGGGCGGGTGCGTTGGGGAGAAATCCCAAAGCATCCACCGGTTGGGCAGATGCCTGATCCCCCGCTGAGGCTTGAAACCGGAAAAGGAAAACGACATGGCTCTCCCCGAGTTCACCATGCGTCAGCTGCTTGAAGCAGGCGTACACTTTGGTCACCAGACCGCACGTTGGAACCCCAAGATGTCGCAGTACATCTATGGCTCGCGCAACGGCATCCATATCATGGACCTGACACAGACTGTTCCCATGCTGGATCAGGCGCTGCAGGTCATTCGCGATACCGTCGCAAAGGGCGGTCGCGTTCTGTTTGTCGGGACCAAGCGTCAGGCATCCAAGCCCATCATGGACGCCGCCGAGAAATCCGCACAGTTTTACATGAACCACCGCTGGCTGGGCGGTACGCTGACCAACTGGCAGACTGTTTCGCAGTCGATCAACCGCCTGAAAGCGATTGACGAGGCCGCAAGCAACGGTTTCGCGGGCCTGACCAAGAAAGAGCGTCTGGGCATGGAGCGCGAGCAGGGCAAACTTGAAGCATCGCTTGGCGGTATCCGCGAAATGGGCGGCACGCCTGACCTGTTGTTTGTCATTGACGTCAACAAAGAAGACTTGGCCATCGCCGAAGCCAAGAAACTGGGCATCCCGGTTGTGGCAGTGGTTGATACCAACTGTTCACCCGATGGTGTGGATTACATCATTCCGGGCAACGATGACGCCGCCCGCGCCATTGCGCTTTACACCGATCTTGCTGCCCGTGCTGCCCTTGACGGCATGACAGCACAGCTGGGTGCCGCTGGCGTTGACATGGGTGCCATGGAAGAGCTGGCCGAAGAAGTTGTTGCTGAAGAAGCTGCAGCCGACGCGACACCTGCGGCCGAAGAAGCGCCCGCTTCCTAAGCGTCACAGAACGGTCGGGCAGGGGCCATAAGCCCCGCCCGCTGACATTCAATTCCTTCCGAAGGAGAAGTAACATGGCAATCACCGCTGCAATGGTGAAAGAGCTGCGCGACAGCACAGGCGCAGGCATGATGGACGCCAAGAAGGCGCTGACCGAAAATGATGGCGACATCGAAGCCGCCGTTGACTGGCTGCGCACAAAGGGCCTGGCCAAGGCCGCCAAGAAATCCGGCCGGACGGCTGCCGAGGGTCTGGTTGCCGTCGCCGTTGACGGTGGCAAGGGTGTTGCGGTTGAAGTGAACTCTGAAACCGATTTTGTTGCCAAGAATGCTGATTTCCAGAAAATGGTTGCTGGGATCGCCAAGGTTGCATTGGGCACCTCTGATATCGACGGTCTGAAAGCGGCCGATATGGGCGGCAAGACAGTTGAACAGACGGTGACTGACGCAGTCGCAGTGATCGGTGAGAACATGTCCGTGCGCCGCATGGCGACGCTGGAAGGCGGCAAGGTTGTGACCTATGTCCACAACGCTGCTGCTGATGGCATGGGCAATATCGGCGTTCTGGTTGCGATCGATGGCGACAATGAGGCGTTCGGTCGTCAGGTCGCGATGCATATCGCAGCCGCAAACCCCGCATCGCTTTCCGAAGACGATCTTGACCCTGCTGTCGTTGAAAAGGAAAAGCAGGTTCAGATGGATATCGCGCGCGAAAGCGGAAAGCCTGAGGCCGTAATCGAAAAGATGATCGTGGGTCGGATGAAGAAATACATGGCCGAGGTCACATTGCTGAACCAGCAATTCGTCGTGAATCCTGATCTGACAGTGGCAAAGGCGGCCGAAGAAGCCGGTGTTGAGATCACCGGTTTTGTCCGCCTTGAGGTCGGTGAAGGCATCGAAGTCGAAAAAGAAGATTTCGCCGCCGAAGTCGCCAAGATGAACGGTTAAGCTGTCAAAGCAACTATAATCAGGGCCGCCCTCGCCACCGCGACGGGCGGCCTTTTTCATTTGGTCTGTCGTGATCACAATACATGCTGCGGCACCGCACTCGGGAGAAATGCGGTGCCGCTCGATGTACCCATGCCTGCCCATTCGGGACGGGGGCAGACATGCATCGTTGCCGACACTCTTAGGCAAACCCAGAGCGCCGACGTCCGGTTGAACCGGCACGGACAATAGAGCCTTGTAATCGCAAGGGTTATAGCCGCTGTTCCCAGGCCTAAGGCCACCACTCACGGAACAACCTCAGTTTGGCTTTTTACCTAGCGTTAGGAAAGTCAGGGAAACCTGACCATGACGCAGGTTTATGATTTTTCCCCTTGCGTCACTTGCAATAATGCTGCGTCAGGCCTCAACATCGACGATGAACATCTGGTTGTAGAACGCCGCTTTCAGCACTGCCTGGGCGGTGGTTTCCACATCCAGCGCCTCGCGCGCCAGCCGCAGGTGTTTCTCAATCGTTGCCGGTGTCAGTTCCAGCAGGATCGCGATATCCTGCGTGGTTTTACCGTCACCGACCCATTGCAGCACCTCGCGTTGCCGCTTGGTCAGGCTACGTTCGCCGGTATAGGGCAGGGTGAGCAGTTTGAGGTGCATCACATTGTTCATGACGATGATTTCGTCACCATGTTTCGCCCATGTCTGTTCAACCGCATCCTGTGTCAGACCCGCCTTGGCTGTCAGCGCAATCGCCGCCTTGGTTCGCTCTGAAATGGAACGGAAGCTGATGGTATAGCCTGCCGTCACATTCATCTGTTTGTTGAATTCCATGACCCGCATTTCGCTGGGCGTCAAATTGTCCACCCGGCTCATGTCCATCATCCAGCGCCAGCTGCAGGCGCCGTCATTAGCCAGTGCCCATTTCAGCATCGGGGCGTGATAGTAAAAGCCCTCGTCAAAGAAAACCTTCATGTATTCAGGGCTTTGCGTGGATAACAGCACCCAATCCTGCGGATCCCCCAAGGAGCTTGAGGTGCGGTAACGGGTGTAGCCATACATCAGCCGGTCAAACCCGTAGGTTTCCATTTGCTTGGTATGCAGGTTCCACAGTTCTTCGACCGTGCGGGCATTTGTCAGCCGGTCAAGCTGTTTGACAAAACTGCTCATTGATCGTCTCCCAGATAGGCCAGAAGGGCGTCCATCGCCAAAGGATAGCCCGCAGCGCCAAAGCCGCAGATCTGGCCGATGGCCACGGACGAGATATAGGAATGGTGCCTGAATGGCTCTCGCGCATGAATATTCGACAGATGAAGTTCGACAACCGGCAGCGCGCAGGATGAAATCGCGTCCATCAGGGCGATGGATGTGTGGGTATAACCGCCCGCATTCAGGATCACCCCAGTATGTACACCGCGTGCTGCATGCAGCGCGTCGATCAGCGCGCCCTCATGGTTGGACTGCTGAAACACCAAGCCCACGCCAAGGCTTTCGGCCTTTGCCTTACACATCGCTTCGATGTCTTTCAGGGTCGTCGGGCCATAGACCTCTGGCTGGCGCGTGCCCAGAAGGTTCAGGTTAGGACCGTTGAGAATGAGTATGGAGCGGGTCATGGCCTTGCTCTAACATCTTAATTCAATTGGTCAAAGTTGAAATGGTATCATCTTATCGGTGCGGCAATGCGTGTCGCATCATGCTGGTTGCATGATCGTAATCGCCTTGTCTGTGCCGAGGCGCACAATATCGCGGTCGTAAAGCCGATCCAGATGCGCGCGTTCCCAATCCTGCCAGGGGTCAAAGGGCGGATCGTCGGGATAGGATTTCAGAACCGCCTGAAGCGTCTCTCTTTTCACCTTGGCCCCGTCGGATTTCATCAGCAAGCCAAGCTCAGCCACCGCGCGGTTTGAGATAGCGGGCCCCTTTTTGCTGCGCTTTCCTGTTTCCAGCGAGGTGGCATCGATCTTTTCCCCAACCAGATGCTGCAGAAGGGGCGTCATGCCAGCTGTCGCCTGATCAAATCCTTCGAAACGCCAGAGTATGATTTTGGACCGCGGCAACTGCGATCTGATCGGGCGCACGACGTCATGCCAACCTGACAGCCGCTTGAAAACCGCATCGCACATGGATTGGGGTGTCACGAAATCGGTATCGTGCCTTTTCAGGTCTGCGATGTAATCAAGGTAAAGTGCCGTGAAAAAATCAGCGTAGTTGCGCACCACCAGATGGATTTCATTGACGGCGAAAGGGATCTGTTGCGCAACCACCTTCATGATCGGGCCGGCATGGCGATAGAGCTGGCCGGTCTTGATGGCAGGCCGGATGGACCCGGCAATATTCTGATCGGTCAGGATCAGCCGGTCTGGACCGTCTTTCTTGACCTGATCAAAAAACCGCCCCGTCACCTTGCGCAACTTCCGGTCATCCATCACCGTTTGCCGGCTGCCCCCTGCATTCTGCTGGCAGGGTGCGGTGAAATTCTTGCGCATATGCCGATGATGGACCGCGTTGATACCCCGCTTTTGCAGGGCGTCTTCGTTGCGATCCAAAATCTTGTGCAGTCCGGCGGCACCGGTCTTGTGAAACCCCGCATGCAGGACGATATAGGGGTCAGGCATTCGCCGCCTTCTTTCGCGCCGCGCCGCCAACGTCGGTTTCTTGCAATGCCACGCGGAATTCCGGCCAACCCTCTCGCCCCTGCAGTTCTTCGATCTTGGCGATGTGCCAGTCGCAAGCCTTGCGGTGCAGATCGGCCAGAACCGGGTCGGTCAGAAGCCGTTCATATTCTGCCTTGGCGGCGGGCAGGCGTTTGAGAATGCTGTCATCATATTCGTGATTGGCGTTCATATGCCGCCAGTAATCGAGCCCCTGATCCGAGTTGATATGGTTCGTTCGTCCCCGGTCCCGTTTGACCAGAAAACTGTCGATGGAACGGACGGAATAGTGATGCAGCCGGGCAAATTCATGCGAGAACCCCCTATGGGCCGACCATTTGGCCTTGTGATAGGCGGTTGGCATTTCCTGTCCGCCCGCGTCGACCCAGCGCAGATCCTTTGCCCCCTCGGCTAGGAGAGGGCGATGGATTTTCATGCGCACGAATTTTTCGTTGTTGCGCATCATGGTTTTCATGCCGGAGGCGCGATAGTTCGGATACCGATCCTCGGGTGCGGCCCACAGGAACTGTTCGGTCACGAATTCGGGCTGATATTCGACAACACCGCCATTTCCAAACAGCTTCCAGCAGAACGAAATCGCATCGACATCGCCAGTCGCCGCAAGAAGGTCATTCAGATGCCCGTCGCCCACCCGGATGTTCAGAAACTCATCCACATCCGCGCACATCAGCCAATCGGCCTTCTGCGTGTAGGGGTGTGTTTCTGACGCGCGTAGGGCCTTGCGCTGTGGGCTGTGATGCTTGCGTAACTGATTGACCTCATGTTTGGCGAGGCCAAGTTCCTCAAGCCGCATGATGATCTTGTCGGTCCCGTCATCGCAATTGTTGGTGTAGACGGTGAAACCGGTAAACCCGATGGCGCGGTGATAGGCGATCCATTCCAGAATGAACGGCCCTTCGTTCTTCATGGTGGTAAAGATCGTGAACTTCTCGTCGCTGGCAGGGGGCTTGCGCTTTTTCGTTGCCGGAACCGCCGCAGGCCCCTTGGCCGCACGAAAGGCAGTGCGGACCCGTTCCGCCATCGTGTCCCGCCCTGCGTCAGCGTAATAAGCGCTCAGCGCGCCAGCATACCAAGGCAGATCACGCCGCCGACGATAAAGCTTGTAGAACATGTCCGGCGTCAGCTTGCCCAGCATGCCTGCCGTCATGATCGTTTTCAGCGCATCGATCTTGCGCAGGAAGACGGCCGATTTATGGTTTGAAAAGAAGCACTTGTAGGCCGTGACATTCGGCCCCTGCAGCCGTTCGAAATGGCGTTTGTCGGGTTCGTGATAAGGGTCATAGAACACGCTGACCGGCCCGGCCTGATCCAGCAGCCCTTGCGCATCGCCGAGGGGTAGGGTCCAATCCTGCCGTCGCCCGCGCAGATAACGTTCTTCCCACGGCACCAGATTGGTGTCGAGCGTCGATTGTGGATTGAAAGCCAGAACATGGGCACCGGGTGCCAGCGAGGAAAACACGAGCGCACCAAAGGCCCCCATGGAGGTGCCGGTAAACACCACCCGGTCGTAGCCTTGAAAGAACCCGTCCTTCGCCAACCGCTGCATTCGCGCAATCAGGTCAGCATCGCGAAACCAGAACGGGCCATTGGCCATGACGCCCAGATGCGACACCTGCTGGTCAGCGGCGAATTTGAAGGCCCATGGCACACGGCCCGGGCTTTTATCGTTGATGTTCGACAGGTTGTCGAAAGTCACCAGCAGTACCGGTCGCAACCGTTTGACGAACATCAGCGAATGGCGGGCTGTCTTTTCCAGAAAACCCTGCCCGTCGCCACCGGGGGCAAGGTCTGCAAACCAGAGCGGTTGCTGGATCGTCGCCGCAGCGTCGCCCGCAACATCATCCGGGGTATCCGTCTCGGCGGCATCGTCATTTGTTGTGTTTTTGGTTTTCATCTACGGACCGATACGACTTGTTCCAAACCTTTGATATCACGCAGGCAAAAGCATCCTCCGGCCTCGCTTTTCTGACCTGACACCGCCTGCATCTGAGCCCTTGCCAATACTACATCGCCTGCAACAGATATAGTGCAGGAAATGCATTACTTTTTGACTATTGATCAATCGTCACGTTGTAAGCTGCGGAGTGCAGAAGGGCCAAAGCGCCGGCGGGTTGGGCTGGTCCGGATGGCAGTTATCGCATATGTGGTTGGATCGACGATATTGCCTTGGCAGCGCCACAAAAACAGCGAACTTGGGCAGGACATATCAGATAACAAATCATGGGTCGTGCTGAGGACAAGATGAGTAAACTACCGCCGGTTGGCGCACTTTGGATTGGTGGATCCCTGACATGGCTTGAACAGCTCTGCCTGAAGTCATTCGTGGCGCATGGGCATGAGACCACATTGTTCACTTACGGCGATGTTAAAGGAGTGCCGGAGGAAGTGAAAGTCCGCGACGGTCGCGAGATTTTGGATACGGACAACTTCGTCAGGCACGCACGGACTGAGAGCGTCGCTTTGTTTTCCGATCTTTTTCGATTCCATATGATCAAGAAGATACCCGGGATTATCTATGTCGATACAGACGTCTATTGCCTGCGACCGGTCGACATGGATGAACAGAACCTATTTGGATACGAATCCATGGAGCGAGAGCGGGGTCGCTTGAACGGAGCCATCTTGCGGCTTGCACCTGATTCACCTCTGCTTGAAGGAATGCTCAAATTCATGGAAGACGAGTTTCCTTTGCCTCAGTGGCTCAGTCCCGCGATGCGGCGCGAAGCAAGCGAACGTCGCCTGGACGGGAACCCCATGCACGTGTCCGAGATGCCTTGGGGGATATGGGGACCTTTGGGTATCTCGAGCGTGGCCCGACAAACGGGTGAAATCAAACATGCAAAGTTGCCCGAATACTTCTATCCGGTCCACTTCAAGGAGCGTCGAAAACTTTTCCGGCGACCGATTGAAGTGCAGCGTTGCCTAACGGACAATTCATACACAATTCATATGTGGGCTCCGATCAAGCGCTTCTCAGCAAAACGCTTTGCGGGTCTTTGCCCTCCCTATAGTTATATAGGCCACCAGCTCGCGCTGCATGGTGTGGATCCGGAACGCGCGCCGGCGATGCATAACCTTGCCACCCAACAGGATTGATTAACGCAAAGTAATTGTGGGTAACTGTCACCTAAGCTAATCACAGCGGTAATTTACAAGCAGAGGAAACGCAGATGAAAATTGCGGTCGCCGGCCTGGGCTATGTTGGCCTGTCCAATGCAGTTCTGCTGGCGCAGAACCATACTGTCGTGGCGGTCGACATTGATGCGGATCGGGTTGCGCAAGTCAACAAGGGAAAATCCTGCATCGATGATGACGATATCTCTGATTTCCTGGCCGAAAAGACACTTGATCTGACAGCCACCACTGACCCGCAGACCGCTTTTGATCAGGCGGACTTCGTGATCGTTGCCACGCCGACAAACTATGACACCAAGACCAACCGGTTCGACACATCCAGCGTGGAAGATGTTATTCGACAGGTGCGCAACGTCGCACCACGGGCCGTCATCATCATCAAATCGACGGTGCCAGTCGGGTTTGTCGCTGAAATGCGTGCCGCAACCGATTATAACAACATCATTTTTTCACCGGAATTCCTGCGCGAGGGCAGGGCGCTTTATGACAATCTTTATCCATCACGGATCGTGGTGGGCGATCACAGTGATGCGGCAAGGCGTTTCGCCGACCTTCTGGTAGAGGGGGCGATCAAAACCGATATGCCGGTTCTATTCACCAGCCCGACAGAAGCGGAAGCTATCAAGCTGTTTTCAAACACTTTTCTTGCGATGCGTGTGGCGTATTTCAACGAACTCGATAGCTATGCCATTGCCCATGGCCTGAATACGCGCGAGGTGATCGAGGGTGTCAGCCTAGACCCGCGTGTTGGTGGGCACTACAACAACCCGTCCTTTGGCTATGGTGGATACTGTTTGCCCAAGGATACCAAGCAGTTACTGGCTAATTATGATCAAGTGCCGCAAAGCCTGATTGCCGCAATCGTGCAATCGAACCGGACCCGCAAGGATTTCATTTCAGACCAGATTATTGCAAAAAAACCAAGTGTGGTAGGGGTTTATAGGCTGGTTATGAAGGCCGGTTCCAGCAATTTTCGCGACAGTTCCATTCAGGGGATCATGAAACGGATCAAGGCCAAGGGGATCGAATGTATCGTCTATGAACCGGTCCTGGAAGATGATCGTTTCTTCCATAGCCGCGTGGTGCGCGATCTTGACGCTTTCAAGCAAGAGGCTGATCTGATCTTGGCCAATCGACTAGCGGATGATGTGCGCGATGTGGCGCACAAGGTCTACACCCGCGATCTGTTCGAGGTGGACTGATGGCGCGACGGACAGTTCTGGTCACCGGTGCCGCGGGATTTATCGGTTATCATCTGTCCAGGCTTCTGCTGGACGAAGGGTTAACGGTCGTAGGGCTGGATAACCACAACGACTATTACGATCCGACGTTGAAGGCTGCACGCGAAGCTGATTTGCTTCGAAACGGCAACTACTTATCCGTCAAAGCGAATGTAGAAGAGCAGGGGCGTCTGATAGGGCTGTTTGAGGCGCATCGCCCGGATGTCGTGGTCCATCTGGCCGCGCAGGCCGGCGTCAGATACTCGATCGACAATCCGCGCGCCTATACCGAAGCCAATCTGCTGGGCACATTTGAGTTGCTTGAGGCCGCGCGGGCCTTTCCGCCCAGACATACGATGATCGCCTCAACCAGCTCTGTCTATGGTGCCAATACCGCAATGCCATACCGGGAAACCGACAAGGTAGACAGCCAGATGTCCTACTACGCGGCAACTAAAAAAGCGACCGAGGCGATGTCACACAGCTATGCGCACCTCTTTGGCTGTCCTGTAACAATGTTCCGGTTCTTTACGGTCTATGGGCCGTGGGGGCGTCCGGATATGGCGCCATATCTGTTTACATCTGCGATTTTTGACGGCCGACCCATCAAGGTCTTTAATCACGGCGACATGCAGCGCGACTTCACCTACGTCGTCGATCTGGTGCGCGGCATCAGGTTGCTGATGGATGCGATCCCTGAACGACCCGATGATGGGACGGTGCCGGAGGGCGACAGCTTGTCGCCAGTGGCGCCGTGGCGGGTCGTCAATATCGGCAATGGCGGCGCTGTAAGACTGCTCGATTTCATCGGCGCGATTGAGCAGGCTGCCGGACGGAAGGCCGAAAAACAAATGCTACCAATCCAACCCGGCGACGTACCAGCAACCTGGGCCGATACAACATTGTTAAGGCAGTTGACCGGCTATGCACCGAAAACCAGCGTTATCGAAGGAGCCAAGTCCTATGTTGACTGGCATCGGGATTACTATGCGGTCAACTAATTGACTTATTTTTTTACATAATACTGATTATGCGCCCAAAACTGATCTACTGACGTCACTGTTAATGTCCCTTAAAAATGGGACTCCTATTTTGAGACTCAATTTATCGCTCGAGAGCGATCAAGCTGCTTACGTTGGTAGCGCTAGTCTAGCGATGTTGAGGATGTGTCTTTCCAACTGATTGTAAGAATGTCGGGACATTAGTTCACGGATCCGATGCAGTGGCGTAGTGCCTTTCTCAAAACCAAACACATTGGATGCGTCTTCCAGCATACTGATCACGATGGCCAGTGCTTTACGGCGCTCGACCAGATGACAGACATGAAATGGATGCTGAAGATGGCGTGTCGCGAAGCCAAGCTTTGTGATCGATGGAAAATACGCGCTGTTAAACATATCGACGGGACAGAGATGATTGGGGTTCTCTGCTTGGAGCAAGCCGTCAAGCAACTTGGAGAACTCGGACGCGATACGCTGCCCTTTTGAACGCCCCGCCCGCCGTTTGATAGTTTTCAGAAAGAACCGCTCGTATTTTGCGATCATGTTCCAAGCCGTGTGTAGAACTGGATCTGCATTCCAATCATGCGCATGTTTGTCAGCAACAAAATCATATCCCAGCCGGCCATCAAGCGGCGTATGGCAATGTGGGCAGATCAGTGCCATCTGATCCCGATACAAGGCGTAATCTGGGCTTGGCACAAAATGGTAGCATGTCTGGCAGCGCCCAATCAGCGGTCGCTGGTGAAGCTGACATATGGTGCTGAAGGCAAGCGACCATTCGGGACGCAAAAAGTGATGTCCACCCTCCGCTCTGTCTTCCATTAAGCAAAGCGGACACCAGCCAAACTGGAGCTGTTCGTTCGACGTTTCTTCCTTTGTCTCTGGGTTCTTGGCCTGCTGCCGGTTTTGTGGACGGCAACTTAAGCTTTCATTGCTCGCTCCTCGAATGTCATAGGGCTTAGATAGCCGATGGTCGAGTGGCGG